>JAPLNJ010000293.1 GCA_026692885.1 Planctomycetota bacterium
AGCAGCAGGGGGTCAGGGTGGCTGGGGCAGAGTGCAGCGATGCCCCAGAAACCGGGTACTGGGGCTTCGCTTAGGCTCAGCCGCCAGCCACCCGGACCGTTGCCAGCACGGACAGCAGTGCGCAACCTTACGATCAAGGCCGGCGAGCGGCAGGAAATAGCTTACCCAAATCAATGTAGGATGGTCTTCCAAGACCGTCCCGATCGGCCTGGAAAGGCCGACCTACGGGTAAGTTATTTCCTGCCGCTCGCCTTAGGAGTTGGCGGGACTGCTCTGGCCGACTTACGTCGAGAGCTTCTCGGACGGGACCAGCTAGCAGTCCGATGAACTCAAGTCCTGCTGCGGCCCCGAGCTCAGACTCCCCAGCGCAAAATCCATCCAGGCCATGCGACTCGAACTCGCGTGTCTGGCGGAGGACGGACCAGAACTCCGGCGTCTCCAGTTCACGCAAAGGGCCACCACGACCGCGTCGTCCGCAGCGAAACCCTGCGATTGCGACCATCAATGATGAGTCGCAATCCATTTTCAGCGATGGCCCGCAGGCCGAGCAGGGGCAGGCGAGGAAAGTTGGCAGAGGTGTCGGGATAGATGGCGACGCCCCGCGGTAGCTCCAGACGAAACGGCGGCTCATCGTTGAAGCTGTCACGTTCTCCAGGGCGATTGGAATGCAGCCAAACATTCGCCCCGTAGAGCGGGACACGCCGGTCTTGCTCCCGCAACTGACCCAACACCTGCAAGAGCGACGGCCGCATGCCCGCCCAGCGAACAAGATGTTGCTCTTGGATCGAGAAATTGTGCGTATGGCCCGTGTCCAGAATCGCCGGAAACCGCGGCGTTTGCGGATCCCATTCCACCGACTGCCAGACAGTGATGCTGACCCACACGATGATTTGGTGGTCTCTCACCCGCAGCGTCTCATGACCCACCTGCATGGTGCTGACTTGATTTGAGAACGGAAACTGGCGCAGGATTGTCGTCATGCTTACGATGCGGAGAGGGGTGGTTCGACTAGCTCCTCGAACTCGAACAAGGACGGGTCGATTTCCTCGACCTCGATAAGCTCCGTTGGAACGACCTTGCCCACATAGTACTCGTCCTCCTTCAGCTTGTGCCGCAGGCATTCTCGAATGAGTTCCCGCTGTGTTGCGGCGGCGGCTAACCGCTGCTGGCCGTGATACAGCACCCACTTATCACGCAACTTTCTGTCGTCAAGCAACTTCGGCAAGTCGCGTCGAAACGCCTCTTGAGAGCGGCGAATTCCGGGCGAAATCTCCCATTGCTCAGCCCGTGGCTCGCTCGGCTGATCTGGCTGGACCAGGGTGCAAACACGATCGTAGAGGTCGGACCGGAGAAGTACGTACGTGGTATCCGTGTCTGGATCGACGACACCGAGCGGTTTGTCCGGGTGTTCGTGCAGCGCTCGCCGCATCTCGTCCGTCAGGGTTGGCTTCATGGCGTCGCTCCCAAGGAGACTGATCAACCCGCATTATACGACTTTAGTCGTGCCTGACCAAGAGCATGCGACGCAATGCGACGAGAGAAGCCCGATCAAGTGGTGAATCCGGCCCGCTTCGATCACTGCGTACCATCCGCCCCGATCCACCGCCGGATCACCCGGCGGACCAGTCGCCGGATCACGGCGTGATACCTGGCGACCCTCTCCGCGAGCCGCGGAACGCCACTACCAGGGACACCACTCGCGCTCGCGGGCTCTCAGCTGGACGAATTGCCCAGCGTGTCGAGCCGCGTGGCCCCGACAGGCGTCTTTGAAGTTGCGCATATTTGTCCCGCTGACTACCCCACCGAACCCCGCGTCGGTGGAATACGGTTTGCAAACTACGCGGGATCCCACAAGACTACGCCCGTTCCGCCCTCGCCACCCCACCGCCGCCGCTGGCGGCGGTGGGGTGGCGAGGGCGGAACGGGCGAGCCGGGATACCCCACGGATGACGCATTACAAACGCTCGCGAATCGCCTCCCAGTGCTCCACGGCTGCTGCCAACGGCAGCACACCTACCCCGCAGGCGGGTATCGTGCAGCAGCACTTTCTCTTGTGCTACAATGGCGGCGCATGAAAGGAGCCGAGTCCATGATCACCGTTGAACTGATCCCCGCTCCTGATGAGGGCGGCTACACCGCTCGCCTTCCCGACATTCCCGCCTACGGCGAGGGCGAGACCGAAGATGCAGCCATCGCCGATCTCAAGGAGGCCCTCCGCGGGTACATCGAAACCTTCGGCCCGGACGATGCGCTGGCGCGGATCAGCTCGCCGTCTGCCATTCGACAGATGAACTGGAATCTGACGGAACTTGCGCATGGCTAACCTGCCACGTCCGACCGGCAAGGAGCTGTTCTGGTTCCTAAAACGGCAGGGCTACTCGCTGCTGCGCGTTCGCGGCAGCCACCACTTCCTCCAGGCACATCAGTACTTGTAGGAAACCCGCGTAAGCAAACCGTCCAGGAGGATATCGCCGTACGAGTTCGGGTTGCCGTAGAAAATGCCGCAGTTGGGCGACTGATTGAACCAAGCGGCGAGTTCGTACCCGATGCTGAGTTCCCAGCAGCTGTACTCCCAGGCGACGCCGGCCGCTGCTTCGAGCACGGGAACGACATGGACATCCCGACGCACTTTGATGACAACGTCGTCGTCGCCAGCGAGATCGGATGTGGTAATACTGGTTAGAAAATCACCGGCCAGAACGGAACCTGCACCCCGACCGAAGAAGCTCAGATGGGTGTCGCCAAGTTTCCAGCGGTACTCGCCGCCCAAGCGGATGCCGTAGGCGTCCATTTGGCTTTTCGCCCCGGCGATGGCATTGTTGCCCGATACACCACCAACGTCGGAGTAAGAAACATTGAAATCGGACTCAGTCCTGGCCCATCTGAATCCGCCGAAGAGACGGAGATCAATTCGGTCACAAAGATTGACCCAACGGCCGATCTCGAAATCGTGGACGTTGATATTGAAACTGGAGGCTGCAAAGGCCGCAGCGACGGCGAAGTTCTCGTCAGTTGATCCTGGTGTGACCACCTGGATGCCTGGGACGCTGATAGCACTGGCTTCGCCAGCGGCGTGGAAGTACGTGTAGTTCCACATGATCTCCCATTCGCTGCAGAAGCGATAGCCCAGCCCAACGCGGATGCCACTGTTTCGGGGCACACCCACGTACTGGGTGTCCATGCTGGTAGGGACATCATCGATCGTATCGCCTGCCCAAGAATTAGCGAACTCCATCCCAGGGTCACGTAGCTTCCAGTTGATCCAGTCCACGTAGGCAATGATCCCCGGCTCGCGGTGGCAGGCAAAGCCATCTTCCAACGAAGATCTTGCTACCGTCGGACCGATTACGGTGGGCCACTGAACGCTCCCCGCGTCATCGGTGACCGGCGTCGCCGTGGGCAAAATATCGCTCGCCGCGACCGGACGGAGCAAGAACAACGCGGTCATCGCCGTCACCGCCAGCGCACTCCTTGCCAATCGCATACGATCCTCCTCCGTGTGCAGTTGTTCAGCGAACGTGGGCTTACCCCGTTTGACGGCGAATCGCGCCTCATCGCATGCCGTCGAACGCCTCAGATCACCGAAGCCGGTGCGACTGCCCGAAGCCGTTGGCTCGCTGGGCATTCTGAAGAGGGGCCATTGACTACATCGGAAGCCACGTCGGAATTCTGTGAGAGCATTGCCAGTCCGAGAAGAATCAATTCGTTCGGAAGAACCGGCCCTCTGCGGGGGGTAAGACCTCGCGAACTGGTGCTCACGTGATCCGGTTCGAAGCGTGAGGACCTCCGACTAGCCACCTATGCGGGTTATTTCCTGTGCCTATTTGCTGAGTTATTGTGTGGCGGCATTTGGGTAAATTTGTTGGGATCACCAAAATTGGCACATTCGGAAAATGCATCATGTTTGAGTCAAGGAAGTTCGATCGTCGGGACCGCCGCAAGAAGAATCGCAATAGCAAGCCCTTGCTTCGCCAGCGTCGTTGCCGACGCTTGCTGATTGAGTCGCTGGAAGATCGGCGAATGCTGTCGATCGTGATCAGCCTCAATTCGGCCGATGACTCCGGCCGGTCGAATTCCGACAGCATCACGAATGTTGCGGCACCCCGCTTTGAGGTCACCGTCGACAATTCAGGATCGATCGGCGTTGATTTCAACGGCGACGGCACGAGCGACGTTCAACGGTCGATTTCCGCCCCCGGTGTCTATGAGTTTTCCTCGCCGACGCTCGCCGACGGGCAGCACACGATCACGGCAAGCATCACGCCGTTGGTCGGCAATAAGGCGACGGCGAGCACACAAGTGACCATCGACACCCTCGGACCGCGATTGCTGAGCGGGCCGTCAGTCGCCCCTGCCCCAACCGATCACCGTACGTTGACGTTCAACGAGCCGATCAATCCCGATTCGCTCCAGGCGCAGAGCATTCTCCTCAGCAGGCTTGGAGAGTCCGGAACGTCTGCGGTCTCTAACGTGACGGGCTCGGGGAAGACGTTCGTCGCGACCTTCAACCCACTGATCACCGAGGGGCGCTACACCCTGTCCATCGCCCCGACTGTTCAGGACGTGGCAGGAAATCTGCTCGACCAGAACGGGAATGGCGCCGGCGGCGAACCTGACCTCGACATTGGCCGCGACGCATTCACAGTGTTGGCAAACCCCACCTGGTTGACCACCGCAAAGACGATTAACGCGCAGAACACAACCTATGAAGGAGCCGACCTCGTCGTCGATGGCACCACACTAACGGTCACGGGGCAGCACTCATTTCACAGCCTTTGGGTCATCAACAACGGCCAGGTCACACATTCTGCACGCGATACCGCTGGAATGCAGTTGACTCTCATGGGCGACTTGGTAGTCGATGCAGGTGGGCGGATCACGGCGGACGCTCAGGGGTACTCTGGGGGAGTGGGCGGCGGGGCTGGACAAGGCCCCGGGGGCGGCGCAGCCGTGAGCTACATCGCAGGTGCTGGAGGCAGCTACGGCGGCACGGGGGGGTATAGCAGCGACGGTAGGCGTTACGGTTCGGCGGCAGCGCCTTCTGATCTGGGGTCCGGCGGAGGCCACAATTCGGACAACAACCCGGCAGGGAGAGGCGGGAACGGCGGCGGGGCGATCCGACTGATCGTAGCCGGTGCGTTGACGGTGGACGGCTTGGTGACGGCCAACGGCGAGAACGGCGTGAACTCGGAACAGGGAGGTGGTTCCGGCGGGTCGATTTGGATCACCACGGGGACGTTGCAGGGCAGCGGCAGCCTTCGCGCCGACGGAGGAGCAGGGAACGGGTCAGGAGGCGGCGGTGGTGGGGGGCGGATTGCAGTCTACTACAACCAGGCTGATGCTTTCACGGGGTTCACCAATTCCACAGCCAAGAGCGCAGCCGGAGGGCAAGCCGGCGCGGTCGGCACGGTGGCCTTCATCGATCAAACGATAGCCAACGGCCATTGGCATGTGTATACGGCGTTTGCTTTCGAGCGAGACGCCGACAAGACCCTTGGCGATTTGACGGTCCACAGCGGCGCAGCATTCACGGTTTATGGCGCGACAACACTTCGTGTTGGAGACGTCACGGTCGCCAGCGGTGGGCGGATCACGGCGGACGCTCAGGGGTACTCTGGGGGAGTGGGCGGCGGGGCTGGACAAGGCCCCGGGGGCGGCGCAGCCGTGAGCTACAGCGCCGGCGCTGGAGGCAGCTATGGCGGCACGGGCGGGTATAGCAGCGACGGTAAGCGTTATGGTTCGGCGGCAGCGCCTTTTGATCTGGGGTCCGGCGGAGGCCACAATTCGGACAACAACCCGGCGGGGAGAGGTGGGAACGGCGGCGGGGCGATCCGACTGATCGTAGCCGGTGCGTTAACGGTGGACGGCTTGGTGACGTCCAACGGCGAGAACGGCGTGAACTCGGAACAGGGAGGTGGTTCCGGCGGGTCGATTTGGATCACCACGGGGACGTTGCAGGGCAGCGGCAGCCTTCACGCCGACGGAGGAGCAGGGATCGGGTCAGGAGGCGGCGGTGGTGGGGGGCGGATTGCAGTCTACTCATGGAACACGGGGGGTATCACCCTCCCTGCGGCGAGTATCACGGCAAAGGGCGGAACCGGTGCCGTTTCTGGCGGGGAAGGCAGCGTCTATTCTGCCGACACACCTTTCGTCACGTGGCTGACCAAGGAATCCTTATTCCACGGGACGACGATTCTCGCTTGGGCAGCGGAGGCCGTAAATCCATTCACTAGCACAGTGGACCTCACGGCGTACAGCGACCAGCAGGCGATTCCCATTGCCGTCAATCTGCCCATTGCGGGATCCTTCAATTGGGACACGACGACGCTCCCCGACGGCGCGTACCAAATCAAAGCGGTTTTCCACGATCCTTCGGCGAAGGTCGTCGCAACACTCAGCCGTCAGATCGGGATCAATAATGCCGTCGCGTGGCATACGGGGCTGATTGCCGCTGACACGACCTGGGACGCCAGTCAGGTGCATGTCGTGGAAGGCTCAGTGACGGTCGCAACCGGCGCACATCTGACGATCCAACCCGGCGCGGTTGTGAAGTTCGTACCAGGGGAAGGCATTCAGTTAGTCGTTCAAAATGGTGGCACTCTAAGTGCGGACGCGGTCCTGGGATCACCCATTGTTCTGACCTCGCTCGCCGATGACACTGCGGGCGGGGACACCAATTACGACGGCAGTCAGACGCAGCCGAAATCCGGCGACTGGAACGGTTTGCTGGTGGCCGCGGGAGGAACAGAGGATCTCAGCCCCTTCGTCTCGGAACGCTATATCCTATTGAACGTGGCCTGTATCCAGCTGCAAACCGGTTATGCACACCAGACGATCAACGGCCGTTCCACGCTTCTGGCCGCCGTGGTGAAGAACAACCAGTTCCCACTCACCTATAGCTGGAGTTTCGGCGACGGATCCCCCGCCCAGACTGGCACCATCGCTTCGCAGGCGGCAGCGTATAACGTCGAGACGGACCATACGTATCCAAACTCTGGGCCTGGGACGCCCTACATGGCGACCTTGAGAGTAGTCGACGCGTCGGGAAATTCCGCTTCTGATCAGTACGCCATCGTGGTCGAACCCGATAGTCTGGATGTGGAGCGGATCATCGCGATCGACAAGGGTCTCTGGTGGCTGCACAAGCAGATCCAGAGATATGATACCCCGGCAACCTCGCCAACAGGCTCGGGAACCGTGCCCGCAGGAAAATGGGTGGAAGGGTCCTACAACGTTGCGCTTACAGCATCGGCGGTCCTGGCCTTCGAGAATGACTCGCATCTTCCCACAGGCGATCCCACGACGGATCCGTATGTCGAGGACGTGCAGCGCGGGCTGAACCACCTTCTCACCCAGATGGTCACCCAAGCCATCTCGCAGAATCCCTCGCTGTGTCCCTACGGAAATCCCGACACCAACGACAACGGCATCGGAATTAGCATTAATTCCGACCGGTATACCTATGAAATCGGACCGGCAATGATGGCCCTGGTGGCCAGCGGCGTGCCCACCGCCGCGGCGCAAACCGGTCCAGCCAACATCATCGGCCGTACTTACAAGGACATCGTCACGGACATGGTGGATATGTGCGCTTGGGGCCAGAACGATAGCGGCTCCGGGCGTGGAGGCTGGCGGTACGCCTGGAACTACGGCGATACCGACAACTCCGTCACTCAATGGCCCGAGCTGGGAATCGAGGCAGCCGAAACCGTGTGGGGCATCGCGCCGCCTAGCTTTGTCAAACGGGAGTTGGAGACCTGGCTGACCCACAGCCAGGACGCCAACGGCGCCTGGGGCTACGGCGGTCCGGATGGAAACGACAACTTCTCGCACGTCGGCGCTGCGATTGCGGGCCTCAGTTTCAGCGGCGATCCGTCCACGGATACCCGGATTCAAAGGGGGCTGGCGTACATGAACGCCAACTGGAACGCTTCAACCTGGGGCGGTACCGTGTGGGACAACAAGTACGGCATGTATGCCGTAGCCAAAGGCTTGCGGATCGCCAATCCCCCGATCACGATGGTCGGCGCGCACGATTGGTATGCCGAGTTCTCTACCTCCCTGGTCGGCAGGCAAGGTAGCGACGGAAGTTGGCCCCTCACGTCGAACTGGACCTCCGGCCTCGCCCTGGATACCGCCTTCTCCCTCCTTGCCGCAAACGCGCCCGATGGGATCTTTGACGGCAAGACCAGTCACGTTTACGCAGACACGACCGTACAGCTCGCCGGCCTGCCTAACCAGCGGCATGACTACACCGTCACGATGATCGTCAAGGACGATGACCCAACCGGTGCCAGGAGCGCCCAAGCGACGCAGATCGTCACGCTAAGCATGGTCAACCATCCTCCGGTTTCCGACCCCGGCGGACCGTACGTGGGCTACGTGGGGCTACCGGTCACCCTCGACGGAATCAAATCCTATGATCCGGACGCCGGTCAACCACTGTACAACCACATCGCCAGCTACGGGTGGCAGTTGACCGATGCCCCTCCCTATCAGTTTGCCGACGCCACGACCATGGCCGTCAATTGGACGTGGAGCAAGCCTGGCAGTTATAAGGTCGGCCTGAAGGTTACCGATCGCTTCGGCTTGAGCACCATCGCCTGGACCACCGTGCAGATCGGGACAGGCAATCCCACGAACCTCTTCGTTCGTCCGGACTTGGAGGGCGAGTACCACAGCCCCGTGGACCTCATGGCTCAGTTGACCACGCCCACAGGCTCGCCCGTTGCGAACATGCCGATCGACTTCTATGTCGATCTGAACCACGACGAAAGCTTTGATCCCATCCAAGAGTTTGTCGGCGAAATCGCCACGGATGCCACCGGTTGGGCGACCTTCCCCTTCGCCCAACGTGTGCTTCCGGACGACTACTCGATCGAGGCCCGGTTTGCGGGTCGCGACTTGTACTTTGCGAGCACCGCGGATGGAATGCTGGAACTTGAAAGGGCCAGGACTGTCGTCGTCTACACGGGCGATACGGAAGGTCGGAGCGGGAATTTGGTCACGCTCAGCGCGACGCTGACGGATTTTGTGGGTGACCCGCTGGCCAATCTGCCACTTGTCTTCACGCTCGGCACCCAGCAAGCCAACTCGCAGACCGACGCCGCAGGACAGGCTACCACCAGCATCCCTCTCGGACAGACCGTGGGCGACCGCGTCACGGTCTCCTTTGCCGGGACAACGTTGTATGAAGACTCCAGCGATTCCTCGCCATTCCAGTTGCCACACACGTCACCGACTCTGCCTGCCCTTACCGATCAGACGATCGACGAGGGCCAGCCCCTGGCCTTAGGCGGCACGTTCATCGACCCCGATCGCGGCCAGTTCCACACGGTGAGTGTCGACTGGGGCGACGGCTCCCCAGAGGTGTCCCTCACCCTGGTGCACGACGAACGGACATTTTCCATCCCGCACAGCTATGTCGAGGAAGGATCCTACACCGCGACGCTCACCGTCACAGACGAAGACGGGAGCGATGAGAAGATCTTTCACGTCAACGTGACCGATCCCCCAGTGCTGCCCTCAGGCGGGGTAACCCTCTCGCTCTTTCGTGGCCGCAGCTATGCCAACCAGACCGTGGCGACGTTCACCGATCCGGGCGGGGCGGAACCCTACGCTGGCGATCCGGATTCCGATCTGAACCACCACTACGCGGCCATGATCGATTGGGGTGACCAGTCGAACTCGACCGGCCTGATCACCGCTTCCGGCGGAGTCTTCACCGTCCAGGGCGGCCATGCTTATGCAACTGAGGGCACGTACACGATCACCGCGACCATCAATCACGAGAGCGCAAGGCCCGCCACGGCGACCAGCACCGCCGTGGTTAAGAACCATGTCGGGCTGTTGCTGCTCGATCCCGATGCCTCGGGATCTTTGTCGTTGAGCGACGTGGCGAGCGTGGCGGTCAACGACTTCAACTCGATCGTCGTCGATTCCAACAACCGCCAAGCGGTGATCGTCGCCGGGGACGCCAACGTGAGTGCCATGGAACTCGATGTGACAGGAGGCATCCGGACCACGGGCGCCGGCAAGATCCTGGCGCTCACCAAAACGTCGGCTCCCCTCCCAGATCCGCTCGGATTGCCGCTGCCGCCGACACCGTCGCAGACCCGCGCGGCCGTGCTCTACGAAGAGAATGTCCCCCTGACGCTCAACCCAGGTACGTATGTCGGAGGCATCAAGATCGACGGTGGCCCCGTGACGCTCACCCCCGGAGTCTACTATATGCAAGGCGGTGGCTTCTATGTCACCGACCGCGGTTCGGTGACGGGCGAGGGCGTGCTGATCGTCAATGCCCCGGTCGCGTCATCCGACGTGATCCGCGTCGATGATCGGGCGAGCGTGACGCTGACGCCGCCGGTCACTCTGCCCGTTCCGTACGCCCGCTATGCAGGGATCTCGCTCTTCCAGGATCCGGCATCCAATGCGCCGATCCGCATCAATGACCATGCCTCACTGAGTCTGGCCGGCGTGCTGTACGCCCCCAAGGCGACGCTTCAGATTTTTTCAGGCGACCCGCAGATTATTGCCCCGGCTACGCGGGTATTCGTCAACACCAACCCTACGACGAGTCTTCCGGCCGACATCATCCTCTACGACTTGCGGATGACGGGCACCAGCAGCCTGACGATCATCAGCCCCGACTCGACTGAGCCACTGGTGACGGTCAACTCACTGACGACCGCCAACAATCGACCGACGCTCACCGGGACGGTGACAAGCGGTTCGACGGCCAGCCCGATCGTCGGCGTGTCGATTCTGGTCGCCGGGCAAGAACTCTCCGCGACGCTCCGCAATGGCACCTGGAGCGCCACGGTCCCGAAATCGCTGTTGAACGGGATTTACGACGTCCAGGCCACGGTCAAGGACGCCGTCGGCAACACAGCCGGCGACGTCACAACCGGCGAACTGACGGTCCAGACGCCAGCGTCGGCACCCACGGTCGCCGCGCCATCACCGAACAGTGAGGCGCCGATGCTCAGCGAAACGGCCACCGTCTGCTGGCCCGAAACCGCGGCCCCGGACAACGCCAGGAGCACGGCCCTCGACACCGCGACAAACGAATTGCCCCTCACAACGGCGGACCTGCTGGTCACGGTAGCCCCGCTGATCACGAACAATAATCGGCCCACATTGACCGGTATCGTGAGCGATCTAATTTCCACGGCCGGGGCGTTGACGCTGAGTGCCGCGAGTCCGTGGCAAAACCAGACGCTTCCCTATGACGTGAACAACGATGGCCTCGTGACGCCTATCGACGCGTTGATCCCGATCAACCATATCGACTTCTATGGCGCGAGTGTTGTTCCACCCGTTGCGGAAGCATCGGCGCCGCCTCCCTATCTCGATGTCAATGGCGACAATCAAGTCACTGCTCTGGATGTCCTGGAGGTTATCACGTTCCTGAACGATCCGATCCCTGGCACCGTCCAGCCGGCGACAGCAAATGGGCCGGCCGAGGAGCAGCCGCTTAGCCCCGGAATTGCCGGGGTGACCGTGGTGGTCGGAGGCCAGACGCTGACCGCCACCGTGACCGGGAATGCTTGGAGCGTGACCCTGTCGGCGGCGTTGGCGGATGGAACCTATGACGTTCAGGCCACAGCGACCGACACCGCCGGCAATACCTTCACAGATGCCACGAATCGTGAATTGACCATCGATACGGTGGCGCCCGCGCCGTCGATGGCCAGGGTGATCTCGACCAACAATCAGCCCACGCTGCGGGGCCTGGTGATCGAGCCGTCGCCTTCGAGCGGGATCGCCGATGTCACGGTGGTTATCGCGGGCCAGACGCTGCACCCCACCCTCACCGGGCGGTTATGGAGCGTCGTCGTGCCTGCGCCGCTGGCTGACGGAACGTACAATGCCAAAATCACGGCCACCGACAAGGCGGGGAATACTGCCGAGTGGCCGGCCAACAGCCCGACCTACTCGCTGAGCCATTTGGTGACCATCGACACTGGCAAGCCCGTGCTGGTAGTGAACAAGTTGGTGACCAACAGCCGCAACCCAACGCTGAAGGGTGCGGTTGCCGATCCCGCACCTGGCACCGGCATTGTCGCCGTCAACGTCTTGGTCAATAGTCAATCACTCGCCGCCAATATCAGTGGCGGAATCTGGAGCGTGACCGTACCCATAGCACTGGCCGACGGGACGTACGATGTGCAAGCCACGGCTACCGACACCGCGGGGAACACGTTCACCGACACGGAGACCGGCGCATTGACCGTGTACACGGGGAAACCGGTGGTCACCGTGGCGTCCCTGATCACAAACAACAACCAGCCAACCTTGAGCGGGACGGCTGTGAGCAACTCGTCGAAAGTGGGAATCGCCACTGTCAAGGTGCTCGTCGGAAGCCAATCGCTGATGGCCAATGTGAAAGGCAATATCTGGACCGCCGCCCTGCCCGCGGCGTTGACGGATGGAACCTATGATGTCCAGGCCATCGTCACCGACGCCGCGGGGAGCACCACAACGGACGGCACAACCAACGAACTGACGATTGACACCGTGAGTCCGGCCGTAACATTTGCCCCGCTGACGACGACCGTCACCACGCCCACGTTAACCGGCACGATTACCGATGCGTCGCCCAGCAGCGGCATCGCCACCGTCACGGTCTTGGTTGGAACACAGACGCTCAACGCCATCGTGAGCGACAGTAGTTGGAGCGCCACAGCGCCCACAGCCCTGGCTGACGGGACTTATGACATCCGGGTCACGGCTACCGACAGGGCGGGCAACCTGGCCACCACCGCTGCCAGCAAAGGCTTGACCGTCGGGCGCGTGAATCCGACGCTGAATCCGATTCCCGATCAAACTGCCACCCTCGGTCAGACGCTCACGGTCACCGCCGTGGCCAGCGATCCCGAGACTCCGCCCGTGCATCTCACCTTCAGCCTCGACGCCCCGGCGCCGGCGGACGCAGCCATCGACCCGTCGACCGGCGTTTTCACCTGGACGCCCGCCTCCAGTCCGCAAACGGTCACCGTGACCATTCGGGTAAGCGACGACGGCCAACCGCCGCTGAGCGCCACGCAGAGCTTCCTGATCACCGTCGGCGCGATTCCTGTCAACCGGCCGCCGACGTTCAATACCAAGCCACCGGGACAGGTGACGGCCGGCACTGGGTACGTGTACAACGCCAACGCCACGGATCCCGACGACGATCCGATTTCGTACTCGCTGGCGTCCAAGCCGAGCGACATGAACATCAACACGGCCTCGGGAGCGATCACCTGGTCACCAAGCGTCGGCGATATTCAGTCCTGGCCGATTATCGTCCGGGCGACCGACAGTCAGGGTGCCTTCACCGACCAGCCCTACACCTTGATCGTCTCGCCCGACATCCAACCCCCACAAGTTGTCCTCACGGTTACCAAGAACGTGGTCGGTCTGGGCGATCAGGTCACGTTCCACGTTCAGGCCGCCGACGACGTCGGCGTGGCAGCATTGGCACTTACCGTGGGCGGGAGCGTGGTTTCCCTGAATGCCAGCGGCAACGCCAGTATGTTCCTGAGCCAGGCCGGCCTGATTGACGCCGTCGCCACGGCGACCGACACGTCCGGCAACAAGGGTACAAGTACCCTGCAAGTCCGCGTCATCGATCCGACCTACAATACCTATCCGCAGGTACAGATCATCAGCCCCACCATGAACGAATCGGTCACTTACCTGACCGACATCAAGGGCACGGTGCAGGACACCTACCTGGAGTTCTGGCGGCTGGAATACGCGAAGGCCGACTTGGTCGACCTCAACAACTTGGCAGCCGACAATCCGAACTACGTCCTGATCGCCCAGGGCACGGCGGCGGTGAATGCCGCGAAGCTGGGTACTTTCGACCCGACTCTTCTGTCCAACGACGGCTATGTGATCCGTCTCTTGGCCCAGAACACCAACGGCCTGATCAGCGCGCAGCCCGTCATCGTCAACGTTTCGGGCGACGCCAAGCTCGGCAACTTCCACCTCGACTTCACCGATCTTTCCATCCCGCTGGCCGGCATTCCGATCACCATCACGCGAAGTTACGACACGCTGAATGCCAACAGTCTGGGCGATTTCGGTTACGGCTGGACACTGAGCACCGGGGACCCCAAGATTCGCGAAACCGTACCCGATGGCCAGAGCTTCCAAGTCGGCACACGGGTATATCTGACCGACCCGGCCGGCAAGCGGGTCGGATTCACCTTCACCCCGGATGTGCAGGGCACGATATTTGGTGTCCTCTGGACTCCGAAGTTCACAGCGGACCCCGGCGTGCACGAAAAGCTAGAAGTGTACGATACGTATGCTGGCCCTCCCGGCGGCCTCATCGCGGCCCTGGGCGGCCCGTATAACCCCTCGAAGTACAAGCTCACCACGCAGGACGGCACACTTTACGAGTACGACCAGGATGTGGGGTTGCAGAAGATCACCGACCTGAACAGCAACACGCTGACCTTCACAACCAGCGGCATCGTGCACTCCGCCGGCCCGTCGGTCACTTTCCAACGCGACTCCGAGGGCCGTATTACGAAGATCATCGACACGGCAGGCAACTCCCTCCAGTACGCGTACAACTCGGTCGGCGACCTGGTGAGCTTCACCAATCAGGCTGGCGACACCACGCGGTACGAGCATCTGGCCGACCCGCGGCACCCGCACTTCCTGGACCAAATCTACGACTCGCGCAGCATCAAGGTCTTCGACGCTGAATTCGACCCTGTCACTGGCCAACTGATCGGCTCGACGGACGCGTCCGGCGGCCACATCTCGCAGACCTTCGACCCCGGCAGCTTCAGCGGCACCATCACGGACGCCAAGGGCAATGTGACCGTGCTGTTCTACGACGACCGCGGCAACGTCTTGGAGAAACACGAGCCGAATTCCGAAGATCCAGCGCATCCGCTGATAACCAAATACGAGTATGGCAATGCAAGTTTCCCGGACAAGGAGACTAAGATCACCGACCGCAATGGAGTCATTGAAACCCGCAGATACGACGTTGCGGGCAACCTGACCGTGGACACGAAAGCCTTCGGGACTCCCCAGGAGACCACGACAACCGAGACCTACGACAACCTTGGCGACGTTACCAGCATTCAGCAGAACGGCCAACCGTCGACCGTGTTGCATTACAACGGCCAGGGCAAGACCACCGAGATCGTCAACGCCGCCGGTGATATCGCTTCGGCGACCTTCGACTCGAAAGGACGCCAAGTCAGCTTCACGGACTTCAACGGCAACGCGACCACGTTCGACTACGCCACCGGCTGCCCCTGCGGCTCGCCGGGCAAGATTATCTACGCCGACGGGACGTACGAGGTCTTTGATCGCAACCGTTTGGCCCAGGTGACCAAGGACACCATCTACGAGGCGGACGGCACGTTGGCCGAAGTCCACACAACGACGTACGACGACCTCGGCCGAGCCATCGAACAAGTCGATGGGCAAGGTGCGGATCAGGTCGTCACACGCAAGGTCTACGACGGCAATCTGTTGGACTGGGAGATCGTGGTCAATCCGGCGTCGCCGAATGAGACGCCGGCCACGCCGATCGCTCAACGCAAGAGCCGCATCACGGATTACCAGTATGACGACGCCGGGCGGATGATCGAGCAGATTGATGCCGAGGGCGGCGTGACCGAGTTCCGGTACGACCTGAACGGCAATCGCGTTCTGTTGGAAGACCCGGTCGGGAACATCACCACCTGGGTCTACAACGCGCAGAACAAAGTGGTCGAGGAACGCGACCCATTCTATTGGGTCGATTTCGTAGCAACTCATCCGGCCCGTTTTGCCGGACTGTCTGGAGCCGCGTTCCCGGCGGAGATTGTGCGGGCGAACGACGAGCCGAGCGGCGCCTCGGCCGCACTGGACCGCGGCGCCTCGCATGTGACGGTTTACGCCTATGACGGCGAGGGGAACCAGACCGAGATCATCGACCGGGACGATCGGCGACGGACCTTCGAATACGATGTCCTGGGCCACCTGACACTGGAGAAGTGGTGGGAGCAAACCAGCGTTGCCGACCCCTGGACCTTGGTGCGTACGATCACGTCCACGTACAACACGTCCGGGAACCTGCTCTCGATTTCCGACCCCGACAGCACGTACACCTACACTTACGACATCTTGAACCGCGTGGTGACGGTGGACAACGCCGACACGCCGGACATGCCGCACGTGGTGCTGACGTACACCTACGATGCCATGGGCAACGTGGTCAGCACGTCGGACAACCTGGGCGTGACGGTGCGCAGCACCTACGACAGTCGCAACAGGTTAGCCAAACGTTGGTGGGAAGGCGCCGTCGATCCGGCGCGGGTCGATTTCTTCTACACGGCGGCCGGACGCGAGAAGCACATTGACCGCTATGCTGACCTCGCGGGTGCCAATCGCGTCGGCTACACCGACCGCATGTACGATACGGCCGGTCGCAACAAGGACATTGTCCATCGCAACGCCGTCGACGCCGTGTTGGCCGAGTATCACTACCAGTACGACTTTGGCGGCCTATTGAAGCACGAGGATCGCCTCGGCGACTGGCACGCCGACTACAACTACGACCGCACCGGCCAGCTCCTGGCTGCCGATTACTCCGGCGCCGACGTGATCCCTGAGCAGGTGGACGAGTACTACACCTACGACGCCAACGGCAACCGCACGAGTTCGTACCTGCACGGCACCGGCTACCGCACCGGCCCCGCGAACGAGCTTCTCACCGACGGTACATACAACTATGCCTACGACGACGAAGGGAACATGGTCCGCAAGACCGAGATCGCCACCGGCCAGGTGACTGTCTTCGAGTACGATCACAGCAATCGCATGTTCCGCGCCACGATCTGGAGCAGCGACCCGTCGTCCGGCGGCATGATTCTGCACCAAGAATCCTACCGTTACGACGCCCTCGGCCGCCGCATCATGATCGTCGCCGACGGCCAGGTCACGAAAACGATCTACAACGGCGACAACGCCTGGGCGGATTTCAATGCTGCCAACGCAATCGTCGCCCGTTACCTCTTCGGCAACAAGATCGACCAACTGATCGCCCAGCACGCGCCGGGCACCGGCACGACCTGGACCTTGTCTGATCACCTCGGCACCGTGCGTGAAATCGTTGGACCGACCGGCCAAGTCATCAACCGAATCGCGTACAGCACGTTCGGCCAGCTTCTGTCGCAAACGAATCCTGCGTTACTGAGTCGTTATCTATTCACCGGCCGAGAACTTGACGAGGCAATAGGACTCTACAACTTTCGCGCTCGGTTCTACGACCCGGCGCTGGGGCGATTTGTGCGCTACGATCCTATGAGATTTGCCGCAGGCGACCTAAACTGCATGCGATATGCATTGAATTCACCTTCGGTCTTCGTGGATCCATCGGGTACAATGGCGGAGACTGTAATTTTTAATGTCACGATTGCGCTGCCGACAATCCCGGCCGCACTGATGGTGGGTGCGGCGACAGCGGCGACGTTTTTCGTTGCTGCGTATCTCTTATCTTCGATGTGGTCAAATACCCAGCATCCGAACTGCAATAAACCCTGTCCTCTGCCGAAACCGGTAATGGACATTGGCCATAGCCACGGTGTGTGTTCGGTGCCGCCTTGGCATGGCCATATACATATTGTCGTTTACAACCAGCTACCCGACTGCAGCTGCAAGGAAGTCTCTCATAACCGAAGCCCATATATTTGTTTCTAAGACAGCTGACCGGCGAAGATGGCGGTCTGAAATCTCACTTGCATCCTGAGGGGGCTTGCTTCAATTTTCGAGCGCCGTCCCTTTCCGGTTCGACGATCACTGATCGGCAGGCCACGTTCGCAGAAGTCAGGTTCACCCCGGCCATCGGCGAAGTGGCCAACCCCGCGTCGCTGGCTTCGTCTGCCATACAAATTCCACGGGTCGGCGAGCTGCGTCATGTAGACTTCTCCGCGACGGGAAGTGAGACGCGGAGACGCTCGCCTACGTGAAGGGCATGGCCTCGTGCGGCCGGGTGGCACTGACGACCGTGTGGCACTGGCTCTGCCAGTGTTTGCCCCAAGTTCTGGCCTTGCACCTGTTGTCTTCCCAGGCCCGGTGGTCTCAGGCTTCCGTGGGGGAGGCTAACCGGGATAGGTCCCATTCTGTTCGGCCGGGTCCTTGCTATTGGGGGCGCCGCCGGAGATCTTGAGTTGCTGACGGGCCTCGCCCGCTGTCCCCTCACCGCAGAACAGTTCGTCAAACTTAGCCAGACTTTCGCCCAGCCTTTCCGCACCGACCGTCTGCTTCGTCGCCGCATGAGCAGGCTCCAGCAGAGCGGCCTGGTGCGACGAGCGACGTACACGGCGCTCGCAGGCCGCGGGGGTACGCCCAATTACTAACTGCTGACCCATCTGTGGGGGGAAATGGGGACGGGGGCAAATGGGGACATTCTACTTTTCTGACGGGGTGGCGGGGGCAGGTCAAATTTCGAGCGGAGGCTGCCTTCAAATGCTACGGCCGAGCCGGTGGCCAGGGGCGCGGAGGAGGGGCAAGGGAATGTAGGGCAAGGGAATCGGAGAACCGGTGCCGGCTGCGTTCCACCGTTCCTGATCCCCTGGTCCCCCATTCCCCTGCCCACCATTCCCTTGCCCGGGCCTGCTGCGGACGAGTTGGCGGCCCAGGTCGGGGAGGAGTGGCAAGGGAATGTAGGGCAAGGGAATCGGAGAACCGGTGCCGGCTGCGTTCCACCGTTCCTGATCCCCTACTCCCCCATTCCCCTGCCCACCATTCCCTTGCGTCAAGAAACTGCGATCCTTTGACGGGTGTGGCCCACCTGGACGAGGTCTGTGTGCACGTCAGTAGCATCGGATGCCGCCCTCTGTCCAGACGCCGCCTGGTACGGTAGGATCCAACGAGAAGTCGGGATGTTCGTGCCGCGTCCCGAAGGCGATCCCGGAGGCGAACGTGTGAGTCTACCTCGACAACTGCTGCTTCAACCGTCCCTTCGACGACCAGCGACAAACGCGAGTCCGTCTCGAAGCAGAGGCCAAGCTGTGTGTTCAGGCGGAGGTACTGGCCGGTCGACTGGAATTGGCGTGGTCCTATATCCTTGATTTCGAGAATCAGGCGAATCCCTTCGATGAACGTCGGCAGACGATTGCCGCCTGGCGGGAACACGCCCAGATCGACCTGGAGGCGACGGACGAAATCATCGCGAAGGCCGGCAACCTGGCGACCCTCGGGCTGAAGCCGAAAGATGCGTTGCACATTGCGTGTGCGATTGCGGCGCAATGCGACTACTTCCTGACCACCGATGACCAGGTCTTGCAACGTGCCTCCAACATCCCGGAAATCGCGGTCCTGGATCCGCCTTCTCTCGTGAGGAAACTTAACCTATGAGAACCGATACCGAGCTACGAACCGAAGGGCTGCAAGCCCTCTGTGACGCCCTGGGGACAGTGGAGGCGGAGCGTTTTGTCAGCCTGATTCTGCGGGAGCCATTCGACTATACCCAATGGCAGCGGACCCTTTGGCCCCGGCGGACGGTGGCGGAGATCAGCCGAACAGCGATGGAGTCCCGCAAGACAGACTTGGCCCTGCGCTCCTGACGGTGTGGCTCCGGGGCAGCTCACCGGGACAGATCCCATTTCGAGCGGCGGCTGACTTGCACGCTGCGGACGAGTCGTCGGCCAAGGTCGGGGAGCAGGGGCAAGGGAATGTAGGGCAAGGGAATCGGAGAATTGGTGCCGGCCGGGTGGCACTTCCGGGGAAAGCCGAGGTCGGGCACACTGAGGTCGCTCGCGGTATGGCTCGCTCAACCGATGGATTCAATGCGTTCCGTGGATGATTCCAGGAGGTCACCAACATGGTTTCGACGGTAGCCCGGTTGGAAGTTCGTGTGAAGCAACTGGAGGAGGAAGTCCGTGACTTGAAAACGCGGTTGGAGCCGGTGCCGCAGGCTCCGTGGTATCGCCAAATCCTGGGAACTCTTGCTGATGACCCAGTCTTTGACGAAATCGCCCAGCTTGGCCAGGAACTGCGGGCGGCAGAACGTAAGTCGCCGCGGAAGAAGCTGACTGCCCGACAACGCCGAAAGGCAGGTCCCTGAATGCCTGTCGTTCTCGACACCGACCATCTCACCCTGCTTCAACGTCAGGGGCCCGAAGCCACGCACATCCTGACGCGACTCGATCGACTCGCCCCGGACGATATCGCGGCCACAATTGTCAGCTTCCACGAGCAGTTCCAAGGATGGCTGGCCTATCTCAACAAGGCCGGCAAGCCCGAGCAAATCGTGCGTGCCTACCGGGAACTCGATGCCCTGCGGCGATCCTTTCAACGTATGAACGTCCTCGTATTTGACGAGGCGGCTCAAGGCATCTTCTCTTCGCTCCGTCCCCGCTGTCGTCGACTGGGGACCCTGGATCTCCGCATCGCAAGCATCGCGCTCTCGACCGGCTCCCTGTTGCTCAGCAGGAACCTTTGCCATTTCGAGCAGGTTCCGGGACTGACGGTCGAAGACTGGACGCGGCCGGTCTGAGACGACGTGCGGAAGGGGAAAGGGAGCCAGCTAAACAGGGCAGGTCAAATTCCGCCCGGATGCTGACTTGCATGCTGGGGACGAGTCGGCGGCCCAGGTCGAGGAGGAGGGGCAAGGGAATGTAGGGCAAGGGAATCAGAGAACCGGTGCCGGCTGCGTTCCACCGTTCCTGATCTCCTACTCCCCCATTCCCCTGCCCGGGTGGCACTGACGAGGGTGTGCCATTGGCTCTGCCAGTGGCACCCAACTCTGCACTGGCAGAGTCAGCCGTGTGCCACTGGCTCTGCCAGTGTTTGCCCCAAGGTCTGGCATTGCACCTGTTGTCCTCCCAGGCCCGGTGGTCTCAGGCTTCCGTGGGGGCAGCTAACCGGGATAGGTCCCATTCTGTTCGGACGGGTCCTTGCTATTGGGGGCGCCGCCGGGAATCTTGAATTGCTGACTGGCCTCGCCCGGTGTCTCCTCACCACTGGACAGTTCGTCAAACTTAGCCAGACTTTCGCCCAGCCTTTCCGCACCGACCGTCTGCTGCGTCGCCGTATGAGCAGGCTCCAGGAGAGCGGCCTGGTGCGACGAGCGACGTACACGGCGCTCGCAGGCCGCGGGGGCACCCCCAATTACTACCTGCTGACGCCGCTCGGCCATCGGATGCTGCACGGCCCGGATGCGTTCCAGACCGCGAAGCGGTTCGGACGTCCTCTGGCACCGGCGAGTCACTTTCACTCGCATGCCCTGGCCGAAGTGATCGCGCACCTGGTTGTGGCGGCACACCGATGTAACCCGCTTGCCTCGCGAGACACGCGTTCCTGGGACTTTGATTTGGGTGATGCGTTGTGCAGCTGGCAGACCAGGATGCCGCCCTTGTCGGCAGCGGGTGGCCGGGTGACCCCGCGATTCATCTTCGGCGCTTCGGTGTGTCGAACCGACGCGCGTGCACAAAACGACTGGAGGCAGAATCTGGTGAGTTGTCGTCAAAATGATGTCGCCACGAGTCGGCTCCTGCGGACCGAGAGTACTCAGGTGGATGTGACCGACGCCGGCAAGTCGATCCACGATCGTTCTGGGGCTTCACGACGCTTACCAAGATACACATTTCTTGGGCAAGGGAATGTTGGGCAGAGGAATCGGGAAGGGAGGGCAGACGCGGCAATAGCCAACCCGCATTCGTTCTCTTATTCCCCTGCCCCACATTCCTTTGCCCTTCCCAGCTTGTGCTTGTGATCAAAGCGAATGTTCCTGCCTCGACAGGCGGTCGTTGAATCCCCACGCCGTCAGCGCTGCCGGTTGGTGAATCCCGCTCTCTCCCCGCGTCGGTCCGACACACCGACGTAGTTTGGCTCGGTGGCGTTGCTCACGTCGGCGGCACACACCCAAGCCGATTCTCTCGAGGCTCTTGCGCGCTCAGGTCTGACAGACCTCCGCGCGCAGCGGGATGTCGTGCAGCCTCCTGGTCTTCCAAGTCGGGGGGCAGGACGCACCGACGCTGGCCGAGCAACTCGGCAGTCCGGCCGAGGCGAGCGACCTGTTGATGCTGCCCAAGTACCAGGCCTACGCCCGGATCCTGATCGACGGTCAGCCCAGCCGCCCCTTCTCGATGCGGACGCTGGCTCCGCCCAGAAGCAGCTCGACCCCCGCCGTGCCGAGATTATTCGCCGCGTTTCCCGCTTTCCGCGAGTATTTCGTCCCTTGGATGCATTAGGCGAGCGGCAGGAAATAGCTTACCCTTAGGTCGGCCTTTCCAGGCCGATCGGGACGGTCTTGGAAGACCATCCTGCATTGCGTTGGGTAAGTTATTTCCTGCCGCTCGCATTAGGACGAATTTTGGACGCTTACGGCGGAACAACGACGTGCAGGCGGCCGCCCAACCGGCTCACGTGCCAAGCACGATGTCGATCAGGAAAGTTGCTTGACCGGCTGCGCCGTTCGCCAGGACGACGAGCACGCCGATTTGGAATCGTCCGGTGGCGGAGGGTGTCCACAAGAAGCGGCCGGTGCTGGCGTCGATCGTCGGGAGGGCTTGGCCGTCCGGAATCCCGCTGGATTCCAAGTCCAGCTGGAATGTGCAGTCCGCAGCCTGCGCAGGGTTGACCCCGACCACGAAGTCAAGGGTCTGGCCCACGGTCCGTTGGGCCACCTGCTGTGGATCCGTAAATTCCGTGGGCAGCACCAGCGCCAGCGGAGTCGTGACGTCGATCGTCACCGTACCCGAATTCGACTCGCTAAGACCGTCGTAGGCACAATAGCGGAACGTATCGGAACCGCTAGAGCTGGCGTTCGGCGTGTACGTGAACGAGCCGTCGGTATTCAGCGTTAAGGAACCGTCGTGGGCCGTCATCGCCGTCCGGGTAATCTGCCCGCTCGCGGTATCGGTCCCAGCCAACGTAATGACCACGCCGGGCACTCCCCACTCGCTGTTATCACGAATGCCGTCCCAACTCACGTCAATGAAAACAAAGCCCCCCAGGCTACAGGTGGCCGATGGACTGTTCACTCCCACCACCGACAATTTGACCTGGGCCACGTTGCTGGCATCCGTCCCGTCCGAGGCTTGGTAGGTGAAGCTGTCGGTGCCCGAGAAGTTGGCGGTCGGCGTGTAGGTAAAGGTCCCGTCGGCATTGAACGTCAGGGTCCCGTGGGCAGGCGATGCCACGAGTGTCGCTGCCAAGACAGCTGAAGTTCCCCCGCCGTCGTTGACTAAAACACCCGTCGTGGCATCCGTCGTCAGCGCGGAATTTACATCGAGGGAGTACGTGTCGGGATACGCCGGAAGCACGCCGAGCACCGTCAGATTCGCGGTTTGAGAACGGATATTCCCGGCGGCATCCGTGAGCTCGATCGTAAACGCATGGAGCCCCGTCTGTTCCGCGTTGGGTGTCCAGTTGATGACGCCGCTGGACGCCTCGATGGTCATGCCTGCCGGGGCATCGAGCAGGACGTAGCTCATGCCGGCTTGGCCTTCGTCGGCACTGTTCGCGTCAAACGCGTAAGCCTGCAGGACCTGTGCGAAGTCGGGCGCCGTATTGGTGAACGCGGCGGGCGGCGTGGCGTCGATCGTCACGGCCCAGGCGGCGGAGGCTGCGCTGGTGCCGCTGCTGAGCGTCTGCGTGGCCGTGATGCCGTGCGTCCCGTCGCTGATCGCAGTGACGCCATCGGTGGTGATCAGGGCGGCTCCACTGGCGGCCGTCCCTGCACCGATCAGGACCCCGTCACTGTAGACGCGGACCGTGGCTCCGTCCGTCACCCCGCTGACCTGAAACTGCAGTATGACTGAAGCCGAAGCGTTGTTCCGGTTGGTCAGGTTGTCATCGCTGGCGTTCCCACTGTCCGCGGTGGCGAGCAGGTCCACGCCGCTGGGTGCCGCCAGCGGCGTCTCACCAAAGTCCTTGCCGCTGACGGTGAGTCCGATCTGCACGGTCACGGCATAGCTGTCTGGCGAGACCGGCAGGGTCGTCGCCGTGCCGGACGAAAGCTCCGCGCGGAGGGTGTACGTGCCCGGGGACAGTTGCAGTAGGTATAGGCAGAGAAATACAGCGTCCCCTGGTCCCCTGGACGGTCTGCATGTAGAAGGGCCACGAGTTGTTGAGGGTACCGTAGTAGGAGTCGGTATCTGGATGGATATCTTTGACCAAAACGGTGCCGGTCTCGGTACCGTCGCTCTTCCACAACTCCCGGCCATACACACCGTCTGTGGCGGAGAAGAACAGGATGCCGTTGACGTCCGTGAAGCCGGCATACTTGGCCAAAGTACCGGCGCTGCCGGATTCAATGTCTTTCACCAGCAGCGTGCCAACACTCGTGCCGTCCGATTTCCATAGTTCTTGGCCGTGTGTGCCGTCGTCGGCGACAAAAAACAGCTTTCCTCCGACCGCCGTCAGCGATTGCGGCGAAGACGAATTCGCGACCGTGCCCGACGTCGAGTCGGTGCTCGATCCCGCGTAGATATCTTGCACCAGGACCGTGCCCGCCGTCGTACCGTCCGAAGCCCAAAGTTCGGTTCCATGAGCGGCGTCTTGCGCGACGAACAGCAGTTTGCCGTTGACGTTGGTGAGCTGACTCGGACTCGATGAATGGGGCGGCTGCGAGGATTGCGAACTGTCGGTCCCCGCGAAAATATCCTGGACGAGAACCGTACCGGCCAGACCGCCATCGGTCTTCCATAACTCGATACCGTGGTCAGCATCTTCGGCCGCGAAGAACAACCAACCATTGGCCTCCGTCAACTGATGCGGACTTGACGAATTGGGAACGTAGTCTCCGCTCGTAGCATCCAGCTTTGTCCCCGTGAAAATGTCCTTCACCAGGACCGTGCCTTCCGCCGTCCCATCGCTTTTCCAAAGTTCTTTGCCGTTCTGGTCCGTCGCTGCGAAATACAGATTGCCGTTGAATTCCGCGAGCTCCCGCGGCGACGAAGCCGACGGGACAGATACGGACGAAGAATCGAGTTGCTCGCCTGCGTAAATGTCCTTGACCAGAACGGTTCCGCCCTCCGTCCCATCGCTCTTCCACAATTCGTCCCCGCTGCTCCCGTCGTCGGCCGCGAAGAAGAGCGTGCCGTTGACGTTGGTCAGAGCTTGTGGGGTCGATGCATCCGAGCCTGAGCGAATATCCTTGACCAGCGTGGTGCCGGACGCCGTGCCATCCGTCTTCCAGAGTTCCCGACCATGAACGCCATCGTCCGCGACAAAATAGGCGATGTCGCCAATTTGAACAAAGTCGCTTGGCGCGGAGGCCCCCGACGAGTTGAGGTCGATCATTTGCGGCGTTCCCGAGAGGAGCGCTCGCGATTCTAGGGATTCGAGAAGCAGGCGGCGGAAGAATTTTGCCGCGCGCGAATCGCGACGACGTCTCGGCATGGGCTGCGAGCTCTGCCTGGCCGGATTGGACTTCGCATTACGCATAAGGATTCCTTTCGCCTGAAAGCGGTAATTTTCGCCTATACCCCAATTGCTCCATATTCCCAGGGGACGAATCGCCGCATCCAGTGTCACACCTTTCCTATGTTCATATCGAAAATGGTGGCGACTGGGGTGCCGCGAGTGAGCTTGGCTCGTTTAACCGCAAGCCGGAAGAGTCTGCTGAGAAATGGGTCGGAAAGCACGAGGGGCACGTTTCCAACGTGCCGAATTTTTGCAAGCCATGGTCGCAAGGCACGTTGGAAACGTGCCCCTCGTTCTAGCGACTGCTAGCACCAAGCGTTTTTTGCGGTGGGAGTGGCAAGAATGAGGTTTAATGTTGTCGCCTGGACGGGGCTTGCCGCGAGGGCTCAGACGTACAGAATTCAAAATTGGCGGTTTGGCGACGTTGCCAAGTCAGAGTGGTTTGTCCGCCAATTTTGAATTCTGTACGTCTGAGCCCTGCCTGGGGTCCGGCACTGCGGAACCGTAAAACCTCATTCTTGACGCACAAAGATGCCAAAACCGTTTGGTGCTCGTACGGCGAATCCATTCCGAACCCAGGGCGATGAAAGAGATTTCTTGAGTCGAGGCGTGATATTTTTCTGGAGGCGTGACATTTTTCTGCTAAATTCGTCCTAAGAACACATCGCGGCAAGGCTGTGAAAAAATTGAGACGGGCACCTCGCGAACAACGAAATCTCCTGAGTTTCTTGAGGTGTTAGCTCAGAGCCGGTCCCATTTTTTCTCAGCCGCGGCACGTGGAGCACGCTACCCGATCGACCACAGCCAGCGGCAAAATAGGAAAAGGAGAGGAACATGCAACGCCCTTCCCAACGCTCACGTCGGCACGCCCATCAGAGTCGATACTCGGTGCGACAGCAGAAACATCGTCGAGTGCTGCTGCTGGAGAGTCTGGAACCGCGTACGGTACTTTCCGCCGGTCTCTCGGGGGCTCTGACCGATTGCAGCCCGTGGCAGAACCCGATCGGCTCCTCCGACGTGAACGCGGACGGCATAGTGAGTCCAGTCGACGTGCTGATGGCCATCAACGCACTGAACAGCGGCGTGTCGGGCCAGTTGGCTGGCAGGCTCGCCCCCCCCGCGCTGGCTGGCCATGTCCAGGGTGCGGGCAGCGATTTTTTCGATGCCAACGGCGACGAACAACTGACTCCGGGCGACGTGCTGCAAGTCATCAACTCGCTCAATCTGGGGCAGGACGGCGTCCCAACGGCGGCTTGGCCCAGTACCGACCAACAGCCTGATCAGATTGACCCGAACGTTCCACAGCTCAACCTTGTCCGCGGCTTTGCCAGGGCCTATGCGGAAATAAACAGCGTCGGCGACGTGGACGTGTTCAGCGTGGTTCCGACCCGAGATCGGCTGAATTTGACGTTGTTCCCGTTGTCTCATGTCGCGATGAATTTCTCGATCGTCGATGTCAATGGTAACAAGCTCGATACACAGACCGCCTCTGGTTCTCGGTTGGGACCTGCCTCCGTCATCGATCTGGTAGTCACGTCAGGGGATACCTACTATATCGAGGTGTCTGGCGGCAGCGATGTCACGGGACGCTATTCGCTGCAAGTCATGAACTACGGCGGGGATGACTACACGCCGATCGCCCCGGCCCAGCTCAAAGTCTCCCTGCCGACGACGGTACAGAGCGGCCAGCCGGTAATGGTGCAGTTGGTGGCCCTGAATGCTGAAAATCACTTGGTCGATAGCTACTCGGGCACGGCGAATTTGACCAGTTCCGATGCGACTGCCACCTTGCCGGCCAGCGTCACGTTCGAGCATGGTCGTGCATCCATCCAGGTCACGTTCGCCACGGAAGGTTCACAAACCCTGACTGTGACGGACGCGAACGACGCGACGCTCACCGGCCAAGCGACGACCAATGTGCTGGCCCCGGCCGTGGCGACGCAACTCGCGGTGCTGTTGCCCGAGAACGTGCCGAGCGGCGTGGCGGTGACGGTGCAGTTGGTGGCGTTGGATGCCCAGCGGCACCTCGTGTCCAACTACTCGGGCGCGGTTAGCGTAGCCAGCTCGGATGCGACTGTCACCCTGCCAGCCAGCGTCACATTCGAGCAGGGGCGGGCTTCCTTCGTGGTCACCTTCGCCACCGCGGGCTCGCAGACCCTGACCG
>JAPLNJ010000294.1 GCA_026692885.1 Planctomycetota bacterium
ATGGTGGGCAGGGGAATGGGGGAGTAGGGGATCAGGAACGGTGGAACGCAGCCGGCACCGGTTCTCCGATTCCCTTGCCCTACATTCCCTTGCCCCTCCTCCCCGACCTGGGCCGCCGACTCGTCCGCAGCAGGCACGTCAGCCTTCGCGCACAATTAGACCTGTCCCGTTTAGCTGCCCCTCTCAGGTGTCGCCTTCGACCTCTCCGCACCGTCGTCCGAGAAAATCCACATTTGCGGACAGGAACTGACCATTGCGGATGTCAGCCAAGCCATACACCGTTCAAACCCAGTATGATTCTCAAGAAGACCTTGATTTCACCCGACAGGAACGGGTCATCCAGAAGATTCTTCATTGCGTGCACCAGTGCTTCCCTCCCGAAGCTGCCTTCTGGAAATCCTTGCAGCAGCTCAGAAATCCTCAGGCTCTGCTGCTCAAGGAATGGTGCGCCCCTGATCTGCGCGATCTGTAAGTCCACCTTCGTGTCGAGCTCGATTTCTTCGACGAACGTCCTCCCGAGCGGGTCTAGCGCATTCAAAGGCCCGTTGCCAACAAAGCGGTAGAGGTCTGCGTCCATCGCCTCAAAACCGGTTGGGTCCTGGCTCACAAAACGGCCGACGTTTGCGTTGTAAAACCTCGTTCGGTAGTAGTACATCGATAGAACCCGGCCAAACTCCCGGCTAGTGAAGAGATATCGATTCGGCGACGCGGGGTTCGTTTGTCGCAGGACCTGTCCGAAAGCGCTGAATGCGATTCGGTTGATGACCTGCCCAGTCGGCCCGACGATATCGGGCACGGTGCCGAGGTGATCAGTCAATGCCCAGATCGTTCCGGTGCCGGGCGCGTACTGGGCGATCAGTTGATCGATCTTTGCGCCAAACAGATAGCGCGCGACCACAGCGTTGGCGGCATTGAAGTCGGTCCAGGCATTGTCGCCGTTGTAGGCAGTTTTCGTGACTTGGCCGTCGCTGAGGATCGTGATCCGGCGGCCGAAGGCGTCGTAGCGGTAGGATTCCTCGTGCAGGATGATGCCGCCGGAGGACGGATCGTCGCTGTAGATCGTGGCGCGGAACATGCGGTTGCGGTGATCGTACTCGAAGGTGGTCACCTTGCCGGTGGCGATCTCGGTCTTCTTGAGCATGTTGCCTTCGCCATCGTACTTGTAGTTGTACGTGCCATCGGTCAGCAATTGGTTCGCGGTGCCGGTGCGGTAGCCGGTGCCGTGCAGGTACGAACTCGTGCGGTTGCCGTTGGCGTCGTAACGGTAGGTCTCGTCGACCTGTTCGGGGATCACGTCAGCGCCAGAATAGTCGGCGCCGAGTAACTGGCCGGTGCGGTCGTAGGTGTAATCGGCGTGCCAGTCGTTGTTGGTATACGACTCGCCGGAGCGGTCTTCGTGCGTCAGCAACCCGGCGAAATCGTAAGCGTAATCGTACCGAGCGATGACGTCGTCCACGGCCCGTTGGTGCGAGATCACCTGGCTGCGACCGGCTAGGTCGTACGTGCGGTCGGTGTACGCGACGCGAGTCGTACCGGTCAGGTCCGAGTACCGATCGATCCGCTTCTCACGCCCAGCAGCCGTGTAGAAGAAATCCACGCGAGCCGGATCGACGCCCGTGCCTTCCCACCAACGACGCGCCAAGCGATTGCGGCTGTCGTAGGTGCTGACGACCGACACGCCCAGATTGTCGGACGTCTTGACCACGTTCCCGATCGCGTCGTACTGGTACGTGAGCACCACGTGCGGCATGTCGGGCGTGCCGGCGTTGTCCACGGAGGTCACGCGGTTCAAGACGTCGTAGGTGTAAGTGTACGTGCTGTCGGGATCGGTGATGCTCTTCAAGTTACCGATCACGTCGTACGTCGACACGATCGTCCGGACCAACACGCCACCCGGATCGTACCAGCGTTCTTCCTTCAACCGGTTCAACGGATCGTAAGCGAACTCGCGCCGCCGCTGATCCCGGTCGATGATCTTCGTCTGATTACCCTCGCCATCGTAGCCGTAAACCCGAACGTGCTCGGCCCCGCTCGGATCGTCGTTCGCTGAGACAATCTCGGCCAGGAACAGGTCCCCGCTCTTGCCGGCGAAGCGGGCAGCATGCGCCGTCACGTAATCGACCCAGTAGAACGGATCGCGTTCCTCGACCATGCGATTCAGCGCGTCGTAGACCCAGGTCGTGACGTTCCCGATCGGATCCTGCAGCAACACCCGATTACCATTCGCATCGTACCGGAACTGCACCACCCCGCCTTCGGCATCGGTCTGCGTCACCAGCCGCCCGCCCGCATCGTAGGCATAATCCGTGATCCGGCTCTTGCGCTGAGCGACCGGCGTAGCGGGCGTCTCGTTTGGCGACTCCGGATTGACGATGATCTCCCAGTCCAGCAAGTTGCCATCGTAGTGCTTCTGCACCACCGTCTGGCTCGGCCCGGCGCCTTGCGTCTCCTCGATCACACGTCCCTGTCTGTCGTAAGCGGTCGAACTGGTCTCGACCAGCGTCCCGTCCTTTTCGAACACGTCGTGTTGAGTCACCTGGCCGTAGCCGTTGTAGGCGAACTGTTCGTAGGTCCCGTCCGCGTAGGTGATCTTTTTCGGCGAACCGCAGGCGCAGCCATCCTTGTAGTCGTAAGTCGTCGCGTTCCCGTTGAAATCCGTGAAGCTTACCTGCCGGCCCGACGCGTCGTGGGTGGCCGAGGCCACCCCGCCGACGGCGTTGACGATCCCGGTCAGCTTGCCCGCCGAGTCGTAATCGAAGACCGTCGGCGTTTGACCGTTCTGCTGGATACTGGTCACATCGCCCCGAGCGTTGTAGACATACGCCGTCGTCGTCTCGAACAGCGTCCCGACCGCTCGTTTGACCTGCGTCATGTTCCCGGCCGCGTCGTAAACTCGCGTCTCGACCACGCCGTTCCGGTCGGTGATCTTCGTCTCCTTATCCGGCTGCTTCGGATCGGCGTACTCGTACTTGGTGACCAGCGGATGGGCCGGGTCAACCGGGTTCGGCTCGCGCTTCTCCAGCACGTTCCCGCGTTCGTTGTACAGCAGTTCGGTGACGTTCTGCTTGGCATCGGTGATCGTGCCCGTGAAGTTGCCTGGATCGAAGTCCTGCGAGACCGTATTGCCCAGGGCGTCGGTCGAACCTTTCAGGCGTCCATTCTCATCGAACTCGGCCTGGAAGATCTTGACGTCCCGCGAGTCGGTAATCGTATCGAGGAAGTGCGGATGTTTGGGATCGGCCAGATAGCCGTAGGTCGTGACCTCGCCCGCCTGATTCGTAAACGACAGCAGGTCCCCGGCCGCGTTGTAGGTGTACTTCACGCTCGTCCCGTCGGGCGCCACGATTTCCTTGATCCGCCCGCGGAAGTCGCGGATGAAGTCGATCTTGGCCCCGGAAGAATGCGTGACCGCCGTCTCGGTGAACGTGAGGACACTGCCGTTCAGATCCGTGATCGTTTGGAGACCAGCGGTCTGGTCGTAGCGGTACTTCAGGCCGTCCTTGGTGGTGAGTATGTAGGCGTCCAGGTTGTAAATCGTGCCGCCCGTCCCGAGGGCATCAACCAGTTTGTTGAACACGCCGGACAATCCGCCTCGCTGGATTTCCGCGTCCTCGGGTAGCGGTTCCAACTTCTCATAGACGCCCGGATCAGGATCAAAGTACCGGCGAAACTTCGCGTCGCCGAGAAGCCCAGCCCAGATGGGTTCGTCACCGAACCATACGATTGGAATCTGCTCCTCCTTGTACGTGAAGCCCACGCGACGCCCTTCTGGCGTGGTGAGATAGACGCGCGTCTTGCCGGGTACGAACGGGGCGCCCGCTGGCACCGTCTCGCGAATCTGAGCATCCTGGACGCCGAGGCTCCAGCCGTAGCCGAAGTCGCCTTGGTTGTTGGCCTGCAGCGTATCGTAGACACGCGTGATCGTGATCGGGATACCGGCCACGGGCAGCTGCAGGTCGGTGAAGTCCAGATGGAAATTGCCCAACTTGGCGTTGGCGTCCACGGTCACGATCATCCCGTCGGTCCTGAGACGTCCGTTCACGTCCCGGGCGATGACACGAATGACGTAGGTGTCGTTCGCCAGCAAGGTTGGATCGAACAGATGGTGCTGGCTGCCGTCGAAGGTCAGCGATTGGTTCTCGACCGGTGGGATCTGGCCGCCGATCGGCGCGCGCACTTCGATCAGCGTCTGGAAGCGGGCATCAGGGTAGTCCGTCGGCAGCGGGTTGATGGGGATCTGGTCCAGCCGCGCGTATTGGACGGCGTAATACTCCAGCGGGGCCGGCGTGATTCCCGCCGGCGCCGTCGTCCGTACGCTGCCGAAGACGTCGGTCAGATAGGTCAGCGAAGGCAGGGCGACGATCTGGTCCGGGCTGCCCGGTTGGCTGAGCAGCCACTGGCCATCCGGCTGCCGCAGCCACGTCGTGGTACCCTGCTCGATCCAACCCAACGCGATCTCCGGCCCACCTTGGGCGTTCAGGTCGTAGACGCGGATGGTCCTGGTCACGCTACTAATATTCCCGGCCGCGTCCCTCGCTGTCGCCACAACCGCGAACAGGCTTGGCGTGCTCAGGATCCTTGTGACTCGCCCTTCGCCATCCAGCGGAACCGTTTGGCCGTCGAAGGTCAGCGATCGCGACGTGACGCCGACGTTGTCAGTGGCCCGCACCACGAAGTCCAGTTCGGTGCCCAACGGTATCGCAATCTCGTTGTCCGCGTCGGGCAACAGGAGAGAAGATTTGCCTCTGATGATCTGGAACTCGATGGTGGGAGCGTCGCTGTCGCGCAGAACGGTCAGCTTGAACGACGCCGTGTCTGTCGCTCCGTAGCTGTCGCGGGCCGTGAAGCTCACGAAAACGTCGTAGGAGTTTTCGCCTGGCTGCAACGGAGCGGGTGTCCAAGCGATCCGGCCCCACTCGTCCATCGTCAGTCCCGCTGGGCCGGAGTCGAGCTGGAACGTAATTGGGTCGCCATCGGGATCGCTAGCTCGCACGTCATCGCGAAAACTGACACCGGCCGAAATCGATCGGTCGGACGGCTTCGTAATCTGCGGCGTCTGATTGGCTCGAACTGTCAGGACGAACGTCTGCTTGCCCAACGCACCGGCCGGGTCCGTGGCGACGACCGTCACGGTGGGCGGATCAACGGGGGTCGGGGTCCAGGTGATGACGCCGGTGACCGGATCGATCGACATACCGTCCGGCTTGAGATCCAGCGAGTACGTGATCGGCTGAGCCTCGGGATCGGTGGCGGTAACCGTGTACTGGTAGGGACGACCAACGCTCGCCTTGTAGACGGGTGTGGACGTAATCAGCGGCGGGCGATTCACGGTCGTTTGCCCGACGTTCAGCGTGTACGCCTGGCTGTCGATCCCGCCTTGCCCGTCCTCGACGACGATCCGCACGGCGTGTTGGCCGATCTGGGCGGTGGCCGGAGTCCATTGGATCAGTCCGGTCCGCGCGTCGATCGTCATTCCCGTGGGCTTGGCCGACAGGCGGAAGGCCAGCGGATCGCCGTCCGGGTCGGTGGCCCGCGGGGCGTACACGTACAGTTCGTTGGGATTCGCCAGGACGAGCGGGTTCGAGTCGATGGACGGCGGCAGATTCACGGCCCGCACTTCGATGGTAAACGACTGGGTGCTGGCGGCGTAGAAGATGTCTCGCACCTGGACGACGACTTCGTTCGGCCCGGCCTGATCGGCGGCGGGCGTCCAGCGAATCGTGCCGCGCAACGAGTCGATCGACATCCCGGGCGGACTCTGGTCGAGACTCCACACGACCGGATCGCCTTCGGGGTCTTCCGCCGTCAGGTTGTACAGGTAGCTGCGCCCGACCAGTCCGACCAAGGGCGGATTCGAGACGACTCGCGGCGCCGCGTTGGTATCTTGCGAGACGACCGTCAAGTCGAACGCTTGCGTATCCGAGCCGCCGCGGCCGTCATCCACTCGGACTGTCACCGCGTGTGTCGTGCCCAGCAGTTGGCTGCCGGGTGTCCAGCTGACGGCACCCGTCGCCGCGTCGATCGTCATGCCGGCCGGGGCGGCGTCCAGATGATAGCTGAGCGGATCGCCGTTCGGATCGGTGGCTGCGACCAGATAGACGTACAGCTGTCCGGCGCGGGCCCGTTCGCGGGGCGTCGAGTTGATAACGGGCGGACCGTTCGGCGCGGTGGCCACGACGGCCAGCTTGAAGGTCTGGATGGCTTCGCCGCCTGGATGGCCGTCCGAGGCGACAATCGTGACGGTCCGGCTGCCGATCTGAGCCGTGGTCGGCGTCCAGGTGAAACGCCCGGTTGCTGAGTCAATGGCCATGCCGGCCAGCGGATCTTGCAGGCGGAACGTGAGCGTATCGCCCGCGTCGGCATCCTGAGCGCCGACCTGGTAGACATACGGCAGATTCGCGACTGCGGGACTGAGCGGTGTGGAGGTAATCACTGGCGGCGAGTTCGGCGGGACGACGGTGATAGTAAACGACTGCAGATCGACGCCGCCTTGTCCGTCCCGGACGCGGAGCACGACCTGGTGCGTGCCGGCCTGTTCCCGCGTCGGCTGCCAGACCACGATACCGAGTTCCGGATGGACCGTCATGCCATCGGGGGCCAGTGGCAGATCGAAGGTCAGCGGGTCGTTGTCGGGATCGACGGCGACGGCCGGGTAACGCAGGAGTTGGTCGACATCAATCGTCTGTGGCGGATCGCTTGTGAACTCCGGCGGCAGGTTGGCCCCCGTCACGACGCTGTTGCCGAAATCCTTGTCGGCGGCGATCTGGCCGGTAGCCAAAGTCACGACGTAGGTTTTCGAATTGGGCGAGGTCTGTCTCCAGCCGGGCTTCGACTCTTCCGCGACGACGTACTGGCCGGGCGGCAGTCCAGTGAAAGTGTAATCGCCGTTCGCGTTGGTGACGGTGGAAGGCTCCCCGGGGTCGCGGCGGCCGTTCTGGTTTTGGTCGAGGTAGATGGTCCAGCCAGACAAGCCGGGTTCGGTCGCGCTGATGGTCACGTCGACTCCCGTATTGTCATCGTCATAGTTGCCGTTGGGCCCGTATCCCACAGCGATGTCGATTGTCTCCCCGGCAGCGAGCATCAGGGGAGTCGAAGAGAACGATATGGGCGTCGCAACAACAACACCATCGAATATGGACTTGCCATTGACCAATACATGCACGTCAGTGCCGCCGTGGTCGGTGTCCAGGGAGGAAAACTTGGCAGTGACGGAGTAAGTCCCACTGACGGGAGCAGTGAAACGGTCAACGGAATACTGCCCGCCGGGTCCGGGGTGTAACGAGAGTTCGCCGGGCTGAAAAATGATGCTGTTGCTGCTATCGACAAAAACCTGGGACGTTCCATTGTGTGCAATTGATGGATTGTTGCCGGGCGAGAAGAGCCAGAAGTCAAGCGCATTCGGATGCCATGTCTGAGTGTACGGCGTGAAACCTGAACCGAGGGAATTCCCCGGCTCCCAGCCAGAAACCCAGTTGCCGTTGGGATTGGCGGTAGGGGAGAACCCGTCAGCGGCGGAGAACTGCGTGAGGGCTCTTGCCCCGTCCCCGTCAAGGTCGCTGAACTTTGTCCCGCGGATCTCCCCAGTGCCAGCGGCCGTGACGTTGAGTGTGAAAGTCTGAAGATCGACCCCACCGCGACCGTCGGAGGCCTGCACGGTGATTGTGTGACTGCCGACGTCACCCATCGTGAGGTCCCAGGTAATCCTCCCTGTGCCGACATCAATGAGCATTCCCGGCGGTGCGGTGACGAAGGAGTAGGTGATTGGGTCTTTGTCCGAATCAACTGCGTCAACATCGTACGTGTATTGCCCCGGTCGGATTCCGGGAAGTATGACCCCGGAAATCGCCAGACCAAAAGGCCCGTACAACTGCGAATCGTGAATGGTGACGAACGACAGGCCGTCGGACGTAAAGCGGAAGATGTCGGCGCTAACGGTGCCCCCGCCGTCTTCGAAGTCCGCGACGAACACGCGACCCTGGTTATCCACGGTGAGGGGCACCGGCCATGCGTCATTGGGAGCGTCGAATGTTCCCAAGACCGTGCCGGTGAACCGATCATATCGAGCGATGTACCCGCTGAGAGCAGCCAGCAGCTCGCCATTCTGATTGATTTGCAGCGATTCAACATTGTCAGAAGCGATGAATGATGTGACGTGGCGGAAGGTACTGAAGGATTCGTCCGCTTGAAGAACGTGGATCTTACGGTCCGTCTGGCTGGCAACGTAGAGGCGTCCTTGCGCATCAAAGGTGATTCCGGTCAACTCGCCGGCCCCCACGGGCAACGAGATGTCCTGTTGGAATGTGTAATCGGACGCACGGTATTGGCTGAGGTACGAAGAGCCGCCCGTCGCCGTGGTCACATAAAGATTGCCCAAGGGATCAAAAATGATGTTCTCGGTGGGTTCCGCTCGCAACTTGGGATAGCGGGCGTACTCGACGCCGTACGAACTGAATTCTACGAAATTGCTGGTCGTGGCTACGACGAGATTGCCCTTGGCGTTGAAGGCCATTCCCCGCGGCTCCAAGGCCATTCCCCACACGTCCAATTTGTCGGTAAACAGTGGGTTAGAAAATGCTTCAATGAACGCAAGTGTCTCGGCGTTGTAGACCCGGATTTCCTTGCGCCGCGACGACGCGAGGAAAATCTCTCCCGGACGAAAACCGCTTTGGTTGGCCGCCGTCAGAGACAACAAAGACAGCGTTGTCACCGGTTCGCTGACGATCACCGGTGGGTGGTTGCCCGGTTGGGGCTGGACGACTACGACAAACGTCTGCTGGTCGGTGCCGCCGCGGCCGTCGGAGGCCCGCACAGAGACGACGTGCGAGCCAACGTCGTCGCCGGTCGGTGCCCACAGGATCTCCCCCGTGGTGTCATTGATCGTCATTCCCGTGGGCGGAGGGAGTAGTGGCGGCCCGCTGATGCCACGCTGGTAGTGATGGAGGATCTGATCAGGCGTGAGCGGCTGGTCATAAATGGCAACTTCGTCCGCGGTGCCAACGAACGGGCCGTGGGCGTCGAGCGCGAGGGCTATTGGGGCCCAAACGTTGGCCTTGGGCGAGATTAGACCCGTGCGGACTAGGATACCGTTAAGGTAGATCCTGGGCTGTTTATTGGTGTACGTGACCACGACGTGCACAAAACCGTTTCCGAGATCCCCGCTGTAGACTGCAGTTGCCGGCAGGTAGTTGGCTCCGTGCTCATAGACGGAAATGCCGTTCGTACCGACCGACAGGCCGGCGCCTGCTTCCGAATCTCGCCAGTACGGTTCAAACAAGAATCGCTGCCCGGAAGTTCCCTGCGTTCCGCTGGTGGATTCGGCATCGATTTGGTGAGTCACCGACGTTTGCACCCACGCTTCGATCGTGAAGTTGTTCTTGGGCGGAGTGTATGGAATCACAAGCCTCGCCGTGCTTCCGTCGAAGGCGGCCGCTGTGTCAGTGTCCTGCACGAGACCCCCAGCTTGGCCGAAACCAACAGCGCCGGAGTAGGTCGCGTCCTGATGGTTGCCGGAGGCGTCGGTAGCTGTGGTCCCCGATGTTTCGCCCAGACGCCAATATCCAATCGGAGCGTCGGCAAGAACTGCCTCGGCGTAGGTTTCGCCGCGGGTGAAGCTGTACGTAACCGGATCGCTATCGGGGTCGACCGCGTCGACGTCGTAGCGATAAGTAGTGAGGACGGCAGCTTCGGTGATGGGCAACGTGGTAATCACCGGCGGACGGTTGGGTGGGGCCTCGGTGACGGACAGCAGATAGCGTTGCTCGGCGGCGCCACCACGGCCGTCGGCAACGCGGAGGGCAAGGGAATAGACGCCGAGGTCATCCAGCGCTGGCAGCCAAGTAATCACGCCGGTGGCCTGGTTGATCTTCAGGTTCGGCGGAGCGGAGACCAGGGAGTAGGTGAGCGTGTCGCCGTCGAGGTCGGTGGCGTCGGCGTCGTAGGTGTACGGCCGGCCCGCCGAGGTCTCGACGACCGGCGTGCTGGTGAAGACCGGCGGTTCGTTTAGCTTGGCCAGGAAGACCAGGTCGTACGTGAACTGCACGCGGTTCGGGTTGTGGAAGACGGCGCTGACATAGCCGGTGATCTCGTCCGGCGTGAGCGAGTAGCCGGGCACGGCGGGCGAGAAGTCGTAGTACGGGGTGCCGTCAGACGTTACGCCGACGGTGTTGCGGACCGAGACGGTCGGGTCGCTGATGTTCCGCACGCCGACGTAGAACGGGTTGTCGGCGTCGTACTCGCCCTGATTGCGGATCGCCAGTTCGGCGTATAGCAGCTTGTTCTGCTCGTCGAACGAAGTCCGGGCGTAGTCGGCGGCGAAGCTGGGCGAGACGTCGAACAACAGTTGAGCACTGCCACCGAGCTGTTGCGAGCCTTCGAGCGTCAACTGAGTGCTGGCCGATTGGCCGTACGCATCCAGGGCCGAGACTTCGAACGTGTTGCGGCCGGGCAGGATTGGCACGCGGGCGAAAAAGTTGCCTGCGGCGTCAACCACGTCGGCGGCTGTGCCGTTGATCAGGACGGCGACGATGCGGTTGGGGATGGTGGTGGGGCCGGGACCGACTTGAGTAATGGCGGTTGCTGTACCGCTGATCAGAACCTTCTGGCCAGCGAGGTATTGGTCTCCGTCGGCCGGCTGCGTGACGGTGATTGCTGGCGGCGGCAAGGCGGCGACCAGCAGGTCTCGGACGGTGGGCGTGGCGCCGGCATTCAGCGAGGTGAGTTTGATTTGGACTTGCAGGTACCGGCCGCGCAGACGATGGAGAGCCTCGCCGGGATTCACGGGGGTCCAGGACGTGGCTTCCAGCAGGTTGCGATCGTCGGACGTTCGGGCACGCAATTCGACGGCGGTGCCGATAGGGGCGACGGAGTGCATCGCGATGGTGCCCCACGGCTGGGCGTTCTGTTGGCTGTCGAAGATCTCGGTCCAGGTGCCGGTGGGCTCGGTGGCTCCGATGCGGATCGCGCCGGTCATGTCGCTGTAGTTGTAGGGGTAGTAGCCGGTGTCTCGTGTCAACACCACCTGATTGGTTGCCGGGTCGATTTTGAATGCCTTACTGGAGTTCAGGGAGGTGGTCCACACGTAGCCGTCCGCGTCCACCGCGGACGCCTTGGTGGAGCCGTTCGCTCCTGGCACATCAACGTACTGGCTACTCAGCAACGTCTTGCCATCGTCCGCAAAAACCCACTTAAGCATCCCGTTGGCGTCGTACTTCCCAGCCCATACGCTACCGTTACGATCCACGGAGATCCCGCCCCCGCTCTCCCAGCCGTACGGTGCTGGATAAAGATTGACCTCGCCGGTGTTGGTGTCGTAGCGAATGAGTTGGTTGCCTTGGTAGGGCGAGCACCAGACGACGCCTCGCGAGTCGACCGTGATCCCGTACATCCCGGACTGCAGATCGATTTGACCAAGGTACTGCTGGGTGGCGGTATCGATGGCATCGAGATACCGCGACGGGGCTGATGCGCTGTACAAGATCCCGTTGGGGGCAATGACAGCGCCGTAAGGGATTCCGTTGACGGGGACGACTTTCTCGAACTGGCCGGTGGCTTCGTCGAAGACCTCGTATTGGTGATGGTTGTAAAGTCCCACCCAAAGCTTCCCGTGGGTGTCCACCGCGATCCCGCGTGCACCGCCGCCGTACTGCCAGATGTCGGGATTCGTGGGGTTGCGTCCCGCGTGAACCACCAACGCGATGCGTTCATCATCCGGTTGCCCGTCCCCGTTCGCGTCCCACGGCAGGACCTCGTCACCCGTAATGTAACCGTCGCCGTTCAGGTCTTGGCAGGTGTCGACGACGCCGTTCCCGTTGCGATCAATGAATCCCGTGTTGAGGATCTTGACGGCGTTGCCCCAGATCGTCGCATTGTCCCCGCGGTTCGCCACCCAAGCGTCGCCATCCGGCGTGACACAGATGCGTGACGGGTCTGTGGCCGAGGTGGCGCCGGTGCGGTAGCGGCCGATCTCTTGGCCGGTTCGCGTATCGAACCGCGAAACAGTTCCTTCGCCACTGTTCGCAATCCAGATGAACGGGAAGGTTTGGATCTCGCCAGCAGCATTCAACTGGAGTTCGTCCGGGAAGTCCGTGTTGACGTTGAAAAACGTGCCGAACTGGAAATCTTCGGTGGTGGTGAAGACGGCTTGGCCGGTGGGGTCCAGGAGTGTGTCGCCGACGGAGGATTGCGGCGGTGGGGAAGATGAGAGCGGGACGGATAGGGTCGCGAGGCTGCTGCCGGGCGACGGGACGTCAGGCTGGAAAGCCTGACCTACAGGGGCGGGGGCGGGAAGAATGGAAGGGATAACGGCAAAATCGCTGATGCGGACGGTGGTGGTGCGATCGCTGTCGTTGTTGACCAGGCGGAAGATGAGCTTGACGGGCAGGCCGGCGGGTAAGTCGCTCAGACCCACGGTTACCGTATGGCCGTCGAACGTGATGCCGGTGGGATAGGCGGCGGGTAGGTTCTCGCTGACGTTGAAGAAGGCGTCGCGGCCGACGGTGTAGCTCTGCACCACGGAGTTGCCATCCTGGTCCACTAACGCCATCTCAAAGGCGTCGTTGATGAAGTTCGAATCGGTGGTGTCAAAGCTCAAGTTATCGAACGTCACCCGCATCGCAGACGGCCCGGCCGGGATGCTGAACGACTTCGCCAGGGTCACCAGGAAGGAACCGCCTTCGGTCAGGACCGCCCCGCACGCTCGGGCCACGACCGTGCCGCTGCCATCGGACGTGTCCGTGGTCCAGCCAGCCAATCCATCGGGAAACGCACAACTGTTGGACACCTGCACCGAAAACGTCTTCTGGTCCAACAACTGCGGCGACCCGTTGTCCGTGACCGTGATCGTCACCGGGTAGGCCGCGCCGCCCTGCGCCTCGCTCGGCGTCCAGGCGAACGCGCCGCCCGCTGTGATTGTCATCCCTGCCGCCAGTGACGCCGCGTCCAGACGGAACGTCAGCGTCTGCGCCGGCAGGTCCTGGTCCGTGGCCGTGGCCGTGAACGCCAGCGTCGCCCGCTCGTCCACGCTCTTGTTCCCGATCATCCCCAGCTCCGGCTCCACGTTCACCTCGTTGACCGTGACCGTGAACATCTCCGCATCGCTCTTCGCCGGTAGCCCGTTGTCAGTGACCGTGATCGTCACCGGGTAGGCC
>JAPLNJ010000295.1 GCA_026692885.1 Planctomycetota bacterium
ACCTACCTCCACCGGCACGGGGCCGGGTGGGGACCATGAAAATGCGCAACTTCAAAGACAGGGGTCGGTGTGGCCCCAGTCGATTTCGTATTGACCGGCATCGACAAAACGATGAAACGTGGACCACGGCCAGTCTCGCACGCGAGTCACCACGCCGTGTTTCACGGGATTCCAATGGATATAGTCGACGCAGCGCGCCAAGTCATCCTCATCGCGCACCGTGTGCTCCCAGAACCGTCGTTGCCAAACGGCGCGCTCACGACGTCGTCGACGGGATCGATTCCGTACGCCCTCACGACCGCCCGCGGCGAGATAACGCTTCGTAAATCCCTCCTTGATCGAACTCCACCGCTGAGAATAGTTGCTGTCGCCTGAGGGCAGCGTCCACACGGTGTGCAGATGATCTGGCAAGAGCACCCAGGCCACGATCTCAAACGGCCATTGGCCGCGAATCTCTTGGAGCACCGTGCGCAATAGCGGTCGGGCCTCCTCCGAGGTCAGCCAGGGGCGGCGCTCGAAAGTCACCGCGGTGAAGAAGTAGGTCCCGCCCGGAACGTACCAGCGTCGATAGTTAGGCACCGCAGGTGACCTCCGAAAATTGGGAGAACTGACTGACTCTGACCCCGTAGGGTGGGCCTGAGCGGACCAACACCCCCACGCTGCGAAATCGCAAAAAAACGCTCCAAGGTCAAACCACCACGAAGTATCAAGAACCTAGCGCCGGCCCACCGGGATCCGCCGACCATGGCGTGAACGCCCCTGCGCATGGATTGCACAGGTAGCGGCGACGGCAGAAGTTTCTTGGCGGGATGCGGGCGGCGCACGGATCGAGGGCGCACCCCGGTGGGCCGGCGCTGGTTGTTTGGTAAAGCAGCGTCTGTGGCCCCACAGCAGGTATTCGGCCCTTCAACGCGATGAGCTTTGGTCCGCTCTGGCGCACCCTACTTGCGGATTGCCGCCTGGGCCTTTTGGAGAACATCGGCCATGCTGACCGGCTTGCCAGCTTGGCGTTTGCTTTCGTCCGCGGCTTCCATGAACGTATAGATCTCCAGGGTCTCCTCCATGGAAACCGGCGGTTTGCCGGTCTTGAAGAATTGGCAGATGGCGACTACCAACGGCTTGTAGCCCTCGTACCCCCCGGTGCGACCGCTGCTCTGGGTACCCACCACGTCCGCGCCGTAGTCTTTGCCGGCCACAAATGTCCCGGTACGGCCATCCGCCCAGACGCCGACGACCTTGCCCTGCGCCTCGCGCGTGACTGTCTGGCAGCCCGGCCCCATAATCGTGAACAGGGTTTCGCAGCCGTGGATCCCGTACCAGAACAGGTCCGGGTGGTGCGGTTCGATGCTCATCGGGCCCTGTGCCGTACAGCTCTTGATCTGGCCGAAGGGCGAATTGCCACCGCGGGCGGCCAGAGAACCTGCACTGAAGCGCAGCGAGGAAGCGGAGAAGCAGGGGACGTGCTTTTCCTTGGCCAAGCGGAAGATCTCGATGCAGTCGGCCAGCGTGCCGGCCAGCGGCTTGTCGATAAACAGCGGCTTGCCGGCCTCGATCACAGGGCGCGCCATCTCCAGGTGCGGTCGGCCGTCGACCTCCTCCAGCAGCACCGCATCGACGTGCTTGACCAGTTCGGGGATCGAGTCGTAGATCTTGATGCCTCTGTTGCGGAGTTCGTCGGTATACTTTTCGCGGCGGCCCCAGCTGTCTGGATTATCCTGGATGCCGCCCGTGAAGCCGGCCACGACCTTCACGTCCGCCAAATCGCCGCTGGCCTGGGGATCGTTCAGCAGGTTAGTGAAGGCCGGCACGTGGGATGTCGTCAGACCGATGATCCCTACCCGGAGCACTTGTTTGGGCGGTTGCGCTGGTTCGGCTGCGGCCGACACCAGGACTCCACCCAGGACCATTCCGCACAATACGCTCAAGACTCGCAGATCACGACGCATGGCAACTTCTCCTTGTAGAACGTGCCGCAACACAACCGATTGAGTCCTAGCACCAGACGGTTTTCGGGGTTGTCGGTGTCAAGCATGGGGTTTTACGGTTTCGCGTAGACGGACCGCCAGCTGGGGTCAGACGTACAGATTTCAGTTTTCGCGGGCAGAAGGCTTTTTATGGGATTGAGCACACGACCGCGAAAACTGAAATCTGTACGTCTGACCCCTTGTCTCGCGCCCTTTCCCTGCTGAACCGTTAAGTCTCATTCTTTACGCGCAAGGGCCAAAATAGCGTTTGGTGCTAGGTTGCTAACCGTCCAGGATGGTACTACGCCCCGTTGCCGCTGGCAATGTGCCGGGTTCCCAGTCGGCCCTCACGGTGACTTCAACCAGTATTCCAGAAACGCCAGTTCCAGCTCCAGGGCTTCGGCCGTTGGGACGTGGCTCGGCCGCGCGGTCAGCGCCACCCGGCGCGGGTGTCCGAGTACCCCGTTCACCGCGACCAGGTGCTGGAGCGCCTGCCAATTTTGCGGCGGGTCCTCCGTGCCTCCGGAAACCAAGACGGGCCGTGGGGCCATCAAGGCATGCAGGTCGACCAAATCGTCCCCGGCGTCGCACAGTTCCTTGTACAAACCGGTCCGCGGATTCTCGGCCGACGGCACGCCGGGCTTCCGCTGCGTGGACGGATCGTAGCCCAGATACCACGGCTCCCAATAGTTCACGTTCGCGTTCTTCTCGTTGAACACGATGCCGGGATCCGACCAGACGGCGCAAGCGAACTTGTCGTACAGGCAGGACGCGAACATCGACCACTTGCCACCGTAGGACAGGCCGATGATGCCGATCCGCTGTGGCTCGACTGCGGGCATTTGGGCCAAGGCCGTGTGGCAATTGGCAGCCGCGTACGCCAGCAACGTGAGCGGTTGCCGCCGCTGCTGGACGCCCGCCTCGACCAACAACTGCCGCGTGTCCAGTCCAATCTTCTCGACCGAGCCGGGCGTTCCGATCGACAGCGTCACGAACCCGCGCCGGACGAGTTGCAGGCCATAGTCGTGGGTCCCGTGGCCTTTCGCGCCTTGTCCGATGCTGGTCAGCGGCTCGTAGAACGGCACGAGCACCGCAGGAAACGGACCCGAACCGGCCGGCACCAACAGGTAGCCGTCTGCCAATCGGCCCTCCGGCGAAATCTGCACCTGCACGTGATATTGGACATAGCCTTCACGTTGGACTGTTTCCAGACGCGTCACGGCAGGTCGTTCGACCAACGGAGGCCAGGGTCCGAGTCGACGCTGCCAGGTCGTCAGGATTTCCGCCCGTCGCCGCGACCAATCTTCCGGCGACTTGACCAGCGTGCCGTCGGCGAACTTCAGGGGCGAACGGTAGGGACCGAACTGCCCAGCCCACGCGGCGGGTGGCTCGTAGTACTGCTCCAGACGCCGTTCGAGTGATTCCCGTGTTGGCGAATCCGCGGCTCGAACGTTCGCCGAACCGCAAGTGGCGACCACCACCCCAAGTACGAGCAACCCTCTGCTTCGGCAGCCGCGAGAACCGCGTCTATGGGTCATACAATCTTCCTCTCCGGTAAGCGAAACTGTTGGTGTAAATTCGTAACTTGCTCATGGAGGACTGTTGACGGATGTGCTCCAGGGACGGAGCCCCTGATCTCGCTACCCCAGGTTTTGGGCGGTCGGGCCAAACTCCGACCCGCCCTGGTGCTGACCCTCGTCGTTATACACAAGTTCTTCGCCCCGATAGGGGCAGCCACATGACAGCCCAGGGCAGAGCGTAGCGGCGTTAGCCGCGCAGCGCCGCCCTGGGTTAGGAGAGTATCAGGAACGCCAGCCCTGAAGGGGCGAAACA
>JAPLNJ010000296.1 GCA_026692885.1 Planctomycetota bacterium
TCAGCGTGGCCGTCCCCGCCGTCGCCTGCACCAGGTCCGCACCCGTGTCCAGTGCCCCGTCCGACGTCAGCGCCACGTTATTGGACGCGGTGACCGTCCCGCCCAGCGTCAACGTCTTGCCCGCCGCCACAGCCGTCAGGCTGATACTCCCTTCCGTCACTGCCAAACTGCCGGTCGTCGTCAGATTGCCCGTCGTATTGGTCACATCAACCCCGCCATTAGCCGTGAGGCTGGCCCCCGCCACCGACAACCCGGCTGAGACGGCGTCCTTGAACGCCAAGGCTCCCGTGCCCAGTGACACCGTACCGATCGTTGTCACCACGCTGGTCGCCGTGTTCAGCGTCGCGCTGGCATTCGAAGTGGTCAGCGTCAGATTGCTCGCGGTAATACCCCCCGAGGCATTCTGCGTGATCGCATTGCCCGGGCCCGTGGTCGTCAACGCGACCGACGCCCCGGTCGCAGTCACCGTGTTGTTGATGGCCAACGCGCCGCTGGTGTTCAGCGTCACGCCCCCCGTCGCCCCCACCACGCCCGTGACGATCAACCCGCCCGCGTCCAGCAGATTCAAGGCCCCCGCGCCCAACGTCGTGGTGCCCAGGTTCGTCAACACGTTCGTCGCCCCGTTGAGAGTGGCGTTGGCATTCGACGTAGTTAAAGTCAGATCGGTCGCGGTAATCACCCCCGTCTGCGTAATCGCATTGCCCGCACCCCCGGTGGTCGTCAAGGCCACCATCGCCCCGGTCGCGGTCACCGTGTTGTTGATCGCCAACGTGCCGCTGGTGTTCAGCGTCACGCCCCCCGTCGCCCCCACCACGCCCGTGACGATCAGCCCGCCCGCATCCAGCAGATTCAAGGCCCCCGTGCCCAACGCCGTGGCGCCCAAATTCGTCAAGGCGTTCGTCGCCGTGTTCAACGTCGCATTACTGCCCGCGGTCGTCAGGACCAGCGTCGTCGCGGTAATCACCCCCGTCCCATTCTGCGTGATCGCATTGCCTGCGCCCGTGGTCGTCAACGCGACCGTCGCCCCGGTCGCCGTCACCGCGTTGTTGATTGCCAACGCGCCGCTGGTGTTCAGCGTCACGCCCGCCGTCGCGCCCACCACTCCCGTGACCGTCAGCCCGCCCGCGTCCAGCAGATTCAAGGCCCCCGTCCCCAGCGTCGTGGTGCCCAGGTTCGTCACCGCGTTCGTCGCCGTGTTCAGCGTCGCGTTGGCATTCGCCGTGGCCAGCGTCAGATCGCTCGCGGTAATCACCCCCGTCCCATTCTGCGTGATCGCATTGCCCGCCCCGGTGGTCGTCAACGCCACACTCCCGCCCCCGGCGTTCACCGCGTTGTTGATCGCCAAGGTGTTCTGGGACGTCAGAGCTATCCCGCCCGTGCCTGAAATCGCCTCGGATACGGTGATCCCGCCGACAACCGTGGTAACGGCGATGGCACCACCCGAAGAGGTAGAAATGCCGGTAAGCGTGCCGAGGGCCGCGCCGCCAAGGATTACGCCTTTCGAAGAGGCGATAAAGACGCCCGCTGACTGGGAGCGGGCCTCCAGGCTGGTTGTCATGACACCGATCTCATTCCCCAATGAACCGATGTTGCCTCCGCCACCCGCACCGTTGACGTCCAGTGCGACCGTCGTGGCCGTAATCAGCGAGGCTCCCGAGACGCGGACGATTCCGCTTCCGGCAGTGGGACCGTTGTTGACAACCAACACGTCTCCCACGGTGGTGAGGTCGTCGAGGGTGATGTCGCCGCTGGTATTGTTCGTCGTGGGCCCTGTGCTGATTTGAATGGTGATGTCGGCGTTGCCCGCATCGATCGTCGTGCCTGAGGCCATGGTGATGACCGCAGCACCGGCATTGCGCTGCGCATTCACGACGCCATTGAGCACGGTCTCGTTCGCCGTCATGGTGATCGCGCCGTTGTTCGTCGAGATATCGGCACTGATAATGATGGAGCGACCGGCCTGCACCGTCAGTGTCTTGCCAGGACTGCTCATAGCGAGCGTATCGGTGAACGTCACATCGTCGTTCGCCTGGAGAATGATGTTGGCGCTGGCGGCATCAATGCTCCCCGGGTCGATGGTCTGGGCGGATGTCGCATTCGGCGTGGCGAAGAGGTTGTTCCCAGTCCCCGGCGTGGGATCGTAGGCCACGCCACCGGTGATCTTCACCTCGATAAACTTTGGATCCAGCAGCAGCGTGCCCAAGCTGCCAGCCGGCGCGCTCGTGTCCACGCGGCCGTCAAAAACGAGCGAACCCTTGCCCGATGTCTCGACGAATCCCCCGTTGCCGGCCATCGCGCCGCCACGGGCAGTGATAGTACCGTGGAACCGCGTGACCTCATCGGCCCAAACAATGACGCGTCCACCATTGCCCGCGTCGATGGCGTCGGCGACGATCTCGGTATCCGGACCGACGTAGGTGCGCGAGGCGTTGCGGATGCTGCGGTTCTTACCCTGGTAGTCGCCGCCGATCAGGACCGTGCCGCCGCCGGAGGAGCCGGAGGCGTCGATGCGGGTGTTGTCGATCAGGCCGACACGGTCGCCGAGCAGATGGATGGTGCCGCCGACTTGGCCGGGCTCGCGTGCCGAAACGTCGATCACGCCGGATACGAGCGTCGTGCCCTGACTGCCGGCATCCAGATAGACCTGACCACCGCCGACCGCGGAGATCAGACCGTCGTGCGACAGGGTGGGGGCCTGCACGCGGATGGTGCCGCGGACATCGGTGATCACGCCGGTCGACGAAATCGTGAGGGCATGCACGGCGCTCAGGTCGATCGTGGCGTCGTGCGTGGTGATCGTCTGCGTCACGCCGATGCGACCACCGGTGACCGTCAGGTCGCCGGAACCCAAATCCACAGGACCGCCGAACGTGATGGTGTCGGTCCCGCCGGCATAGATCGCGAGATTCGCTGAGAAGGTGGAGTCCAGGCCGGTCACATCGATCGTGTCACCCGCAGTGCTGTCGTGGCTGTCCCGAATCGTCAGCGACACGCCCGGGTCCGCAAACGTGACCGAGGTGCCGAGACTTGACTGGAACAGCGAGTGGTGGTCACCGACGCGGGCATCGTCTGACAACGTGATCGTTTCGGACTCGGCTGTAAGCTGGAAGCCGCGGTTCTCGACGCTCAGATCATCGACAAAGGTCTGCACCCCGGAAAAACGGACGGTGGTAGCGCCGGAGTCCGTGCCGATCGTCACTTCCCCGTCGGATTTCCCCTGGAACGCATAGTCCACGGACTTCACGGAACCGCCGGTCAGCACCAGGATCCCGTCCTCCGCTTGACCGCCGTTGAATTCGACCGTCTTGGTCAAGGGACCGGACGAGAAATCAAGGACCAGCGTGCGGTGTGCGTCGGCCGCCTCGACGATCAGCTTGTCACCGCGCACGGAGGCGAAGGGAATCGTGACCTGCTGGCTGCCGTCGCCCGTGGCCCCGGCAATGCCGGTGGTCAACCGGGCGCTGGCGTCGGTGATGACGAACGCCTGGTGAGTTGCGTCGCTTTGAATCGTGAGCACGCCATGCTCTGCGCCACTGGAAGCAGGCGTGACGACCAGGTTGTTCGAGGCGTCGAGCGCAACCAGCGTGTGGGGCGCAGCCACGCCGCCGATATCCAGGGCGGGAAGCGAGGCCACGGGTTGCTGCTCAGCGGCCGCGGGTGGCGAGAACGGATTGTCGGAAGGCGCGACCGCGCTGGCCGCGGGCGACAGCAGCGCGCGGAGTTCTTGTGCGGTGTGCGCGTACTTCGTTGTCAGCGGCGGCAGCTGATTGTGGGCCACGCTCACGGAGCTCGCCGTGGCCTGCGCGTCCTGCGACACCAAGCGTGTGTCGCAGCTCGCATGCGCATCCAGCGGCTGACCGTTTAGCGACGACGATCCGAGGGCCGACGCAGCCGACGAACCGCCCATCAACGAGTTCGCCAGACTCTGCTGGACCAGCGACGCGGTCAACACGCGCCGTTGTTCGAGCTGAGTCACGTAAAGCTGTGGCTCGGCTTCGTCATACAGCCACTGGGTTCGCCGACCACGATCGCGTCGTACGCCGTTCAAGAAACGTTGAAACCAACCAGATAGATCCATGTGGTATCCCTTTCCATGCTACGCCGGTTACACCACGCGACGTGACGACCACCGCTGGGAACCCGCGCATCCGCCACAGGCTTCCAGCGGCAACCGCGGTCCCCGTCATTAGCCATCCCACAAAGAGGTTCATAAGTCGTGCCCGAATTCCGACTTGCGAGCCGCCTGTACCTCTGATTCTGCTTAGGGGTGAAATTATCCTATGAATATGGCCTTGGTGTCAAACACTTCGTAAGTTTCGCCTCCCCATCCAGTTGCTGTCCGAGACGGCTTGCTTGAAACCATGACACTGTCTGGTGTTCCGTGGCCCCCAACGAAATCACTTAATCACAAGCCGGGTAATAACTTGTGGGTGTCATGCGAAATGGATTGGCACCGCGTACGCTTCCGGCTTGCGGCGGACCGATTCAGACGCAAGCCGCGGACTTCGGGAACGGACGATTTGTCCCAGATGCTCATTGTCCTAGATGTTCACGAATTCGGCTACCTGTCACCTCAGATCGGGCCGGGCATTAACGCGGACAATACACTGCGATCCTGTCTCCTATGTGCTTTGTCAAAGCTAAGAACTAAGGTCGCGCTAAGTGAGCGGCAAGGCGCTAGCCGCCGGTGGCTCGAAACCAGCGGCTAGCGCCTTGCCGCTCACAACCCTAAACTCAAGCTTTGACAAAGCATTAGGGTGCATCGAGCCCGCAATTTGCCTGGTACATCGGCGTCCGTCAAGCGTTGGCCCAGGTTGCACGCGGGGAATCGCCGCTGGCGACGATGCACCAAGGGCTTGGGCGAGCTTGATGGTCCCTACATGAATCATCCTGGCTAGCGCGGTCTTTGAAGTTGCGCTATCACGTTTTCGCGGCGATTCTTGTAGGTTGGGTCTCCGCCCCAACCTTAGAAACATCGGAAAAGGACGGGTCAGGAGACCCATCCTACGAAAATGCGCAACTTCAAAGAGCGCGGTCGGTGGTATCCCAATGCTCGACCGAGGGCGAACGACGACCGCTCTATACGCCCGCTAATGTCATCGGCAATGCGATCCCCCACAGAGAGTGCAGCACATCCGATAACCACAGGGGACGTGGCAATCCTGGCTAAATGCGCAGTCTTTTCCGTTGAGGAATATCCGAACCCAGGGCCGCTACCCAATGTGGCTCGATTCCGCCCGGCGGTTGATTTGTCAAACGAGCTAAGTTGTACCGATTTTGCCGGCATTCCTTGAGGTGACGAAAGATCGATTCGTGTCGGTAGTTACGAGTATGCTCAAAATACTAAAGGTACCGGCAACCGGCAGACGAGTGTTATCCCCAGGGAGAGGCTGTGAAAATATTGGGACGGGCACCTGGTGAACAACGAATCTACTGAGTGTCTTGAGGTGCTAGCTCGGAGCCAGTCCCATTTTTTCACAGCCTCGGAGCGTGTTGCCGGCCGGCTTCCTAGCCGCGATTCATGAACCAGGTTGCGTACGGAAGTTCCCCGATGAATCACCAGAGTCTATTGTGTGAGTCGCGACTGATGAAACGTGCATTCGACAGATCGCTCCGGGGCTGTGAAAGAATCAAATCGGTCGACGATGCTTACACAAGGTGTAGGGTGGGTTGTGCCCACCGGGCACAATCCGTTGTGGTGGGCACAGCCCAGCCTACGATTCTCTCAAAGCCTCTCCGGGGCGTCACGCAAGCGGCCCACGTCGGCGTGTTCGCGTCCTTCGCTGCGTGTTTGCTGATGGCGGCAGCCAACGGGTTTGCTGCCGAGTGTGACAATCCGTCGGCTTCCGCGGAATCGATGATCAAGCAGGTGGCACCGCCGGCCTTGCCGGCCGATCAGCCAACTCGGACGTCGGCGAAATCCCAGGCTGGCCGAGTCCCATTGCGGTTCACCGACCGCGTTCCGGATGCAGGCGACTTGATCAGGCCCGAACCGTTTCCGAAGTTCTACAGCGATTATGTGGGAGACAAGAAAGGCGAGTTACGGATCGTGCGAATGGATCAGGAAGCCCCGAAGACCATAGCGCGCGATCCCTGGGATTCCTTGCTCCGTTACGTGCCACCACCGGTCTTTGTGCCGGACAAGGAAACGTCGGCTGCGGGCAAACCCCAAGTGATACCGTCCGTCTGCACGACCCCGGAACCGGTGGGAGATGTCAACGCCTCGCGAGAGTCCGATCACCTGCTCACATTGTCCAGTGAGTTCGAAGGTGCAGACGCGAAGGTGCCGGCCTCGGGAATGGCCAGCATCCTCAGGCAGGGATCTCCCGCAGTTCCGTCCCACTCCCCAGTACCCTTGGCGCGGGACACGTTGTTACCGTCCCCGGCCGCCGAATCGTCTGCCGCTGTCACGCCGACCGTGATCAGTGCCGCTCCGTTTGCCATATATTCACCACCAGCAGCGCCGGTTCCCACCCCCGCGGTGATTCTTGCCGCCCACACGGTGACGAGTCCCGAGCCCTCAGCGACTGCTGCCGCTACTGCCGCGCAGGTGGCGAGGAGTACCGCCCCGACCGTGATCGGTGCCGCCCCGCTAACGCTGAATGCCGCAGGAATAGTAAATCCTGATGACGACGGAATCGACATGGCCCACGGGGTAGACCGCCACTGGGCCGGCTCGCATGGCGGGCAAGGCTCACCGAAGTTGCTAGCGTGGCTCGCCCAGTCCGCTGCGGAGCAGGCCGAAGCTGCGAAGTTGCCTCCCCCCGCGCGACTCGAAGACCGAGCGGGAAAGCCAATCGATTCGCAATCGGCGGAGCCACCCGAGGTGGCCGACGGCCACGAGGAGCACGAGGAAGTCGCGGCCCCAGGGGTCGACCCCGGATTCCTGCGGATGGATCAACTGACCATGCGCATTGACTTACCTGTCGAGAAGGACAATCAAGGCAAGTCGTTGCCCACGCCGGAGGATCATGCCCAAGCCTACTTCGCCAAGCAAGGTGCCACTGCTGCGGAGTTGCAGCCGTACAGTTACTGGATGGAGAAGATTGGCTACGGCCCCGCGTTGAACTTCTGCTATAACCCGCTGTATTTCGAGGAAGTCAATTTGGAACGGTACGGCAATTCGTTGCCCATCGTTCAGCCTGCGGTATCGGCTGCTCGATTCTTCGGGACGATGGCGATTCTGCCTTATCGCCTGACCGCCTACCGCCCCCACCGCTGCCTCTATCACGACCACCATTTCCGGCCAGGTGCTGCTGCGCCTTGTGAACATGCCGTCCCGTGGCTGCGTGTCGATGCGAGTTTGATGGAAGCCTACGCCATTGCCGGTTTGATTTTCCTGATCCCGTAGCCCGAATTGCGCATGGCCGCAGACTAGTGCTTTGTCAAGGCTAAAATCGCTCTGGTTACGACGCTCTGCCTCGTAACCCACTGGAAGCGAGGCTCCGCCTCGCAAGAAGGCCGGCGGAGCCGGCAAGGCAGTGCGTTCCCAGGCAGAGCCTGGGAACGAGAGTCTCCAACATGTTCACAGCAGTGCCGCCTCAGGCCGTCTGTGCTGTTCAGAGACTGAACCGGAAAGTTCGGCTGAGATAGCGCAATATGCGATGTCCGAGCGATTGTGGAGCCACGGTGATCTGGCACCAGCCGGGGGCACCGGCGGCGAGTTTCTCGTCATGGTCGTCCAACGCAATGCGTGCCTGATAGGCAGTCGTCAACGGCCGCGGGATGCCGTTTGCATCGCGGCGTGCAGGCAGATCTCCCACCGCGGTCAATAGATTGGGGTCCGCTTGCAGATCGATCTTGGCGATTTCCGTGATGGTGCCGCGGACAATCCGGTGGCGGAGTTGAGTGAGCTGGATCTTGACGCTTTGGCCGGGTTGCACGAAGTCCACGTCCGACTGCTCGATCATGGCCACGCCTTGGAGCCGGTCGGGATCGCCAACCAAACAGAGCAACGTCCCGGCTTCCAGGAAGCTCCCGTTGTTGTTGGGGTCCAGTGGCGTTCCCGACCACTTGGGAAGTCGCCCAGGGGCCGGCGGTTTCGGTGTCAGACGCGGCGCTGCGATGACGGTCCCGTCCACCGGCGCCACCAGCGTGAGCAGTGTCTCCCGGCAACGCAGTTCTTGGAGTTGCTCGTCCAATTCTGCCAACAGCTTTCTGGCGGAAGGGAGTTGCTCGGCCGCATTCGGATCCTGCGCGCGCTGAGATTCCAGATACCGAATATGGGACCGTTGCTGTTGGCACTCGCTGGTTAGTTTGGCAATTTCCTGCTCAATTCCCAAGTCGACCAAGCGGGCCAGTGTCGCCTCGCGCTCGACGACCGCACCCGCACGAATTGTTTCTCGGAGGGTCCCGGGGGCGGAAATGTAGACGTGGTGAGCACCCTCCGGTTGCAGCAGGAGGGGCGCTTGGATGCGACAGGGCAGGGGGAGCAGCACGATCACCGCCACGACGGCCAACACCAGGCTCAATGACGCGAGCACGCGGCCTCGTCGGATCCGCCGTCGCCACAACGGGTTGAGGAGTAACTGGGAGCCACGCCACGCCGGCGCGGCGAGCATGCCCAGGACAGCCACCAGCATGAAGGCCTGCGCCAACGCTTCCAAACGATACGGCTTGAGTACGGCGTTCAGGAAGAAGAATGTGCCCACCACCACCAGCCACCGGTTGGCAATCGCGGCCAGGGCGTAGCCCACGAGCAGGGCGTTGCGTTCGCCGGCAAACCCCCGCTCGCTGGGCAGGTCCACCCCCAGCGACCACCATGTGAGAAGACGGGATAAGGCCGACCGTGAACGCGATTGGAGGTTGGGTACTTCCAGCAGGTCCGAGAGCACGTAGTAGCCGTCGAATCTCATCAGCGGATTCCCATTGAAGACAAGCGTGCTCACGGAGCACACGAACATCACATTCAGGCACAGGCTGTTGAGCAGGCCAGGCTCGCTGAACCACCACAGGAAGGTGCAGACGGCAGCCAAGAACACCTCCACGTACACGCCGGCGGCGGACACCGCAATCCGCTGCCACTTATTGGGCAGCGTCCAGGCATCCGAGACATCGCAGTATAGGCTGGGCGTGAACACGAGGAACATGAGCCCCAGTTCGTGGCATTCGGCGCCAAAATGCTGGCAGGCCAGCAAGTGTCCCAGTTCGTGCAGCACCTTGATCAGCGCCATGGTCACCACCAGCCACAGCAGGTTTCCGGCCTGGAAGAAACTCCGGAAGTCCGGCAACCGCGAGCACAAGACCTCGAACTGGACCACGACCAGGACGGCGGCGATGCTCGCGGCCAGTAGCCAGGCCGCCACTGCCGCGCGGGAAAACAGTCCCCGGCACCCTGGTGCCAGCCACTTCAGAACCGGCTCGGGATCCACGCCCGGCAGGCGAATGGCCAGCAAATTCCCCCAGGTCTCTGCCCACGCCCCGCGCCGCCGCTGCGCGCGGCGTTTCCGCAGTTGCTCGCCCTGCTCCGGTGTATCCGACAGCACCAAGCCGCGTTGGTGCAAGTCGCCGAGAAATCGTTGAAGTCGCGGCAAACTGACCCGCTGCGGAACGAAGCGTTCCTCAAACCGTTGCTTGATCTGGGCCAGGCTTGTCTGCCCGTCCAGCATTTGCAGGATGGCATACTCTTCGTCCAGAAGGTGGAAGTAGTTGAGCGCGAGAGGGTCCTTCAGGACCCAATGCCGACGGCGGCCGAACCATTGGGATCGCACGGCCAGGTCAGGCCGCATCCGCAGCGGCAGGGAGCGCTCGGCGGCGTCGACGGCAGGTCTGGCAGGCGGCATGGCGGAATACTCTCCAGGAACTTCGGCTGCGGCCCTACGGCCGGTGGCACGAGGTTAAGCGTAAGTCGTTGTCATTCGGCCACTTCCCCCACTGGGCTTGCCCTTGTGGAAAAAGGGTTTGGTCACTAACAGCGGCCCCCACCACCTCTATTCCCCTTCGCCGCATTCACCGCCGCCGCAGGCGGCGGTGAATGCGCCGAAGGGGACGGGATGTGGTTGCGGTACGCGGCCTTAGTTTTCAAACCTCTTGTCCACTGGGGCAAGCCCAGTGGGGATGGGCGGTGACGCTTGACCTCGTGCCATTCGGGACAAACCCTGCCGTGGCGGCAAATCGCTCCTGCAGTCCTTAACCTCGTGCCATTCGTCCTACGGCCGGTGGCGTTTCGCGCCCGCCGCTTGACCGGTCAGGGGCCGGCCGGGCGCGGCGCCGCGTCGATGGACATCGTCGCGCGCAGGCCCGCTCGCAGGGATAAATTGGGGTTGTCGATTTCCGCCAGAACGCGGACCTGTCCGTTGACCGGATCCACTTCCGGACTCACAAACACGATCTTGCCGCCGAACGGCTGGGGCAGGTTTTCGGCCGGATCCAGCGTGAGGGACACGCGGCGGCCCGCCAAGTCACCGCGGGCGTGGCGAGCATCCAGGAAGCCCTCCGCCCGTAGCCGATCCTGACGCACGATGCGCAGCACTTTCTGTCCCGGTTCGACCCATTCTCCACGTCGCCGATAGACCTCTACCACCACCCCGCTGAACGGTGCGACGATGCCGCGCCGTGCGACGCTGCTCGACGCAAACTCATACTCGTTCTGCTTAAGTTGCCATGTCACCTGGGCAACGTCCAGGTCGTGCTTGGCTTGCCGTAGGGCCAGTTCGGCCTTCTCCGCGTCCAGTCGCAGCCGATCCAGTTCCGTCTGAGAAATGGTATAGCGGATCTTCTGGGCTCCTTCCTGGGTGCGTTGGAAGATGGACTGGGCAACTTCTCGCGTGATCTCCGCGGTTTGGATCGCCAATTCATTGGCGGCGTTCTTGGCGGCGACTTCCAGTTCCAGCTTGGCGCGTTGCCGAAGGAACTTCGCGTCGGTGTCATCGATTTGCGCCAGAACGTCGCCTGCCGAGACACTGGCGCCCTCCCGCGCTTCAATCGCTGCCAACACGCCCGCTTCTCGCGCGGGGACCTCCGCTTGTTCCAGCAAGTTGATCAACACCGGCGTGGCATCCGTCTCGACGGCCTGCGCCGGCCGCCCGACCAGCAACCCCAGCGAAATCGCTAGGGGCAACCCCATCCCGCATTTCATCGGCAGACCCTCGAATTTCTGTTGGTTGTACATCGCCACTTACCTACCGGCCAGCCTCAGAAGAACAGCCGCGACTGAATCGCCTCCAGGAACGGACGCAACCAAACATACCCGATCGAGCGCCGGCCACAATGGATCCTGGCGATCACCGTGGCCCCAGGCCGAGGCGACGGAGGACCCGGAGCGGCGAGATCCACCGGCGCGAACAGGGTCGGGCGCCCGGCGCTGTCGACTTCGGTGGCCGCGGCGATGCCGCGGACGTGCCCCGCGTAATTCACGCCCGGATCGGTCGCCAGGATGAACGACACGGGAAGCTGGGGCCCGCTTTCCCGCTGCGCCGCCAGCACATGCCCGGCCTGGTCGTCATCGATCCGCAGTTCCAGCTCCCACGGTCCGTCGAGGTCAGCCACGGTCAGCAGCTTATCGCCGCGTTGTACGGGACGCGCAGCAAGTAGACGTTCGAGGTCAAAGGTGAGGATCTGGCCATCGGTGGGACTGCCCACTCTTAAGTGGCGGCGCTGTTCGGACAGGATCTGGAATTGCTGCTCAAGGCCCTCTAGTTTCTCCTTCAACTGCGCTTCCTGGGACGACAACTCATAGCGATCTCGTGCATGCCCGGGCGCGTCGTTTCGCATCCGGGCTGAGCGGATGGCCGCCAGTTGCTCTTCCAGGGTCCGGCGTTTCCCCACCACTTCGGCGAACTCAAGGGCCAGTCTGGGACTCGTGAGTACGACCAGGGTGTCACCTTCGCGAACCGACTCCCCTTGGGTCTTGGCCAAGGACGTGACCACGCCGTCCTGCGGCGCAAAGACGTGGTAGCGGCGTTGCGGCTGCAGTTCGCCGCGCGCCGCGATATCGAAATCGGCTGGCACCAGCACCAGGGCTGCAAGCAAAGCCGCCAACGCCACGACCACCAGCAGTGTCTTCGGCAGTTGCTCCAGCCGCAAACATTTTTCGCAGCGCCGCAGCAACCGCAGCAACGGCAGAAGAGGCGTCCCCTCGTGCTCCAAGGAATTCCGGAGCGCAGCGGCGGCCGGGGTACAAACCGCCTGAACGCGTTCTCGCAGCCCATCATCCAGGCGGGCGTCAAACTGCTCCACAATCAGTGCACCTAGAGGAGGAACTGCGGCTTGGTCGCGACTGCCCCCTCGCAGCGGCAGCACAGCTAGCGAGCGGACGTGCGATTCGTCGACATAGGCTTCCACCAGCGCTGCCAGCTGGGGCGGCAACTCGCTGCCCGCCGCGGGATACCACAGAGCTTCCTGGAAGGCCAGTACTTGCTGGGCCAGCGATTCCAACCGCCGGACCGAATTCGCTCGCTTGTGGAAAGCGTCGACGCCACTGGTCGCCAGGAGCCGACAGCGCGACCCGCGGCGTACCACCACGCTGAGTCGATCACAGTTAATTAACCGGCGGCCCTCGTTGGAAATCGCGTAAGCCGTGGCTTCCAAATCGAGTGAGCTGTGAATGTCGTCGGCGAATTGCCGCCATTGATTCCACACCGACTGCCGCGAGCAAAGCTCCTGCAAGTGGCGGTCGCGATGGTAGTCGCCCGCCAATTCGCAGGCGGCGGTGACGATCCGCTCATAGCCACGCTGTAAGTCGGGACGCGACTCCGGACGCTGAAATACCTCGACGATCCCCCACGCGTCGCCCGCCAGCGAGACCGGGCAGAGAATCAGCAGGCACGGCGTCGGGTTGCCGATCGACGCATTGCCCGAGTTAGGCGGAACCAACGTGGCTTGGCGTCCCTGCAGCACGCTCGCCAACAGACGCCCGTGCTGTTGACGGTCGGCGTCGGTATCCACCCGTAGCAGCTGGTCAACACCGATTTGGTGATCGGGCTGCAGCAGACCGGTGCTGTCCGGGATCCAAATCGCGCCCCCGATAGCAGCGATAGCTCGAACCAGTCGATTGAGCATCTCCCGATGGAACTCAGGCGGCGGCAGATCGGATTTCGCCAGCTGCGAGATTTCCTCAAGCGCATCCTCGACCTCCTGCCAGACGCGGTCTGTCGGTGAGAGGTGAGCGGAATGAAACGATGCGTCCATCATGATGGCGCGCATTATATAGACAAATGATTCGCCCTGCCGAGAGGACGCGTGCGTCGTTTAGACGAATGGGATGCGCGAGGCAGGCACCGGAGACCGTCCCAAGCCACAAGCGAGGATACCTGCGAAGAATAGGCTGCCTTTTCAGCTTGCACGCATTGCAACAATATCTCCGATCCTGACGAAATTCTCGATTGTGCCGTCCCAGACAACCGATCAATAGCCTTACTTGCTGGGAAGACCAATCTCCGGGCCTAGGTGGCCACGAGCCGATCATTTTTCTGTCTGTCATTGCCATGAGCCGACAACAAGCCCTGCTACTGGTGATCGTCTCGGCCCTTCTTGGACCAGGTTGCTCGCTGCACGAACGGGGTGTCACGTTCGACCCGGACTTGGTGCATTACAAGCATCTGGCGGATTCCACCGAGTTTCCGGACGTCGGTCAGATGACGGCGGAGATTCCTCCAGCCGCGCCGCCTCGCACGATCCGGGACACATCCGGACCCGATAGCTGGTGGGACATGAGCTTGAGTGAGGCGATTCAGATCGCGCTCGACCGGTCCCCTGTGATGCGAGATCTGGGCGGTGCCTACGTCCGCTCGCCTGCTACGGTGCGCACCGTCCACCAACCGTCGATCGAAGCCAGTGATCCGCGGATTGGAATGGAGGCGGCATTAAGTGCTTTTGACGCGACGCTCCAGTCCAGTCTGACCTACGAACACAACCGCCGCTGGATGAACAACTTCTTGTCCTCCGGCGGGGCGCCGCTGGAAGGCTTGAAACAGGATTACGTCCAATATCAGACGCAGCTGGCCAAACAGGCCGCCACCGGTACCCAGATGACCGTACGCGGGATTGTCGTCTACGACTCGAACAATCAGGCTGCCAATAAGTTTCCGAATACCTACGATACGATCGCCGAGGCCGAGATTCGCCAGCCGGTGTTGCAAGGCGCGGGCCTCGATTTCAATCGGACTGCGGGGCCGAGCGCCACCCTGAGCGGCAATAGCGGGGTCCTCTATAACGGCATCACGGTGGCCCGGCTGAATACCGACATCAGTCTGATCGACTTCCGAATCGGGATCCGTGACGTGGTCAGCAACGTCGAGAACACCTACTGGGATTTGTATTTCTCCTATCGCGATTTGCACGCCAAGATCGAGGCCCGCAATCGTTGTCTGGAGACGTGGCGGGCCATCAACAACATGATGCTGGCGGGGCAGGACGGCGGCAAAGCGGAACGCGAAGCTCAATTCCGCGGCCAGTACTATCGATTTGAGGAAGAGGTGAAGAACGCCCTGACCGGCCAGTTGCTGGACCGCACGGCCACTTTCAACGGCAGCAGCGGCGGGACTTTTCGTGGTGTGGCCGGTGTCCAAGTGGCCGAACGCCGCTTGCGGCTGGTGCTCGGACTGGACATCAGCGATGGGCGACAGATTCGTCCGGCCGACGAACCGACGCTGGCCCGCGTTGAATTCGACTGGCAGCAACTCGTCGTCGACAGCGTGACGCGGCGGGAAGAATTGCACCGTCAACGTTTGAACGTTCGCCGTCGCGAGTTGGAAGCGAGTGCCAGCCGCAACTTCCTGTTGCCGCGTTTTGACGTGTTCACCCGATTCCGTGCACGCGGCGTGGGCCAGAATTGGGTGAACGGCGCCTCCACCAAGATAAATGCCGGCGAACCGGAGTTCCTGAAAGACAGCTCGCTCGAAAATCTGTTTGGCGGGACCTTTCAGGAATACATGGTGGGTGGGGAGTTCTTTTATCCCGTCGGATTCCGCCGGGCTCATTCCGCCGTCCGGAATGCTCAACTGCAACTGGCTCGCGAGCATGCCGTGCTCCAGGAACAGGAGCGACAGATCATTCACGATTTGAGCAACGCCTACGCGGACGTGCAACGTGCCTATGAAATTGTGCAGACGAACTACAACGGTCGACTGGCGGCTAAGACGCAGGTCGACATTCTCCGCGGCAAGATCAAAGGAGGAAACGAACCCATCAATTGGGACCAGGTGATCGATGCAGAACGACGTTTTGGCGAGACCGAATCCCTGTATTACCGAACACTCGCGGAGTACATGATCGCGCTCAAGAACGTGCAGTTTGAAAAAGGCACCTTGTTGGAGTACTCTCGCGTGGAGCTGGCCGAATCCCAAGACACCGCCGTGTCCAGCCTGCTCGGCGCCTGCCGAACTGATATGCGGACGCGTGCGGAGTTGTTGTTGGATTATACCCTCAGCCGACCGTTGCCCGTCCGTTCCGGACTCGACCAAGAACAGCCCGAATCGGCTCAGGGTGCCGCCAGCGAACCGGCCGACTCCGCGTCTCCGCCAGCCCTTCCTGCAGCCCTTCCAACACTCCCGGATCCGGTTCCGAATCCGCTCCCGGAACCGGTCCCCGCGCCGCGGGGGGATCAGTCCCCCGACGACCAGTCGGGAACGACTCGACCGCAGAAAGCTCCGTCGGACACCGGCGGCCAAGCCAGTCCCACAGAGTCGCCGATTGCCACTGCGGCTTTTCCGTTTCTCAGTGACTCCCTGGGTGGCATAGGGCGGGCATCCCCGTCCCCCCCTGTGATCCGAACGCCGCAAGCCGATCTCGTCGCACCGTCACGCCAGGACTCGACCACGGCACCGTTCGGAGCGCAGTCGCCCAAAGCCCTTTCGCCTACGGTTCGACCGCAGGAGGTGCCGTCGGACCGCAACGTCCAGACTGGTCAGGGGGGGCCACCGCTTGCCACTTCGGCCTTTGCCACGCTCGTCAACGGGGCCGCGGGGGAGTCCACTCCGGTCGCTGCTGCTGCGGCCGCGACGCCACAGGGCGAGACATCCGCGGCGCGGCCTCCGGTCGCGCGCAAGGCGGGATGGAGACTCAGTGACGCCCCGTGGAAAACGGCAGAGCGGTGGCTGCAGGGCGCCGAGTCGCGCGACGCCCAATAGGATACACATCACGCCCCCTGAACGGGAATACCCATGTCTGGCCTGCGCGGATCTCTCTGGGTTGCCGCCTCAGCTCTCTGCGCTCCCGACTCAACCAGGTGGCGGACAAACGGTCTTTCCGCGTGTGGGAGCAGACTTCTCGAACCACTTCCTTCTGCGATTTGTAATCCAGTTAGATTGACGATTGCGCTAGGGAGGGGATAGAATCCTGGCGTGCGGGCCCTGCATGGCCGTCCCACACGGCGATTTCAATCCCCTGACCAGTCAGACCCATCCTCATGGCATACCTCCTTGTACTCAACGGTCCTGGAGTTGGAAACCGCCTCGAGCTGACGCGCGACGCGGCGACAATCGGTCGTCAATCCGATTGCGAGGTTGCCTTGACGGCTGCGGAACGCGTCAGCCGGCATCACGCGCGAATCGTGCGCGAAGGGGACAGCTACTTCGTGGTCGATCTGGGGAGTCGCAACGGGACCTTTGTCAACGACATCCGGGTGGAGCATTGCCAGTTGCAAGACGATGATCGTCTGACCCTCAGCGATATGGTGCTCGTATTCAAAATGGAAGTGCCGGGCCAGGATCCGCCACCCAGAGATCCGTCGGCGAAATCGATCGTCGACCCCAACGAGCAGATGGTCGACAGCTCCGGCCTGGGGATGATTCTGGTCGCGGACGACTCCGAACTTGTGAAGCCTGCGATCGCGACCTCTAAGGTCGGGATTCGGAGCACGGTGGAAAACGGCCGACGGACGGTCGCGAGCATGCAATCGTTACTCGACGCTCTGATCGAGATCACTCAGAGTCTGGGAAAAGCGTTGGCATTGGACGAGGTTCTGCCCCAAGTATTGAACGGCCTGTTCAATGTTTTCAATAAGGCGGATCGAGGTTTTATCGTACTGCGGGCGCCGAACGGGAATCTGGTTCCGCGATGGAAAAGAGTTCGTGGTGTGGCCGATGAAGAAGAGCCGATTCGGATCAGTCAGACGATCCTCAAGACCGTGATGGATTCGAAGGAGGCCATCCTTTCGGCGGATGCCACCTGTGACGAACGCCTGCAGTTGAGCCAGAGCATTTCGGCGTTGCGACTTCGTTCGGTGATGTGTGCCCCGCTGCTGGACTCCGAGGGCAACCCCTTGGGCGCCATTCAACTGGACACGCAAGATAAGGTGAATAAATTCCAACCCAGGGACTTGGAAGTCCTGGCCTCCGTCGCGGTGCAGGCCGGAATCGCGATCCACAACGCCCAACTACACGAGAATGCCCTGCGGCAGAAGGAGATCGAACACGACTTGAATCTCGCGTGCCAAGTGCAGAAGTCGTTCCTTCCGCAGCATCATCCGCAGTTACCGGGTTACGATTTCCACGATTTCTACCAGCCGGCGAACCACGTCGGCGGGGACTACTACGACTATATTGCGCTTCCGGACGGCCGCACGGCGGTGGTTGTGGGTGACGTCGTGGGTCACGGGTTCGCCGCCGCGATGCTCATGGCCAACCTGGCGGCCGAGGCGAAGTATTTCTTCGCGTCGGAGGCGAATCCCGCGAAAGCTCTCTCAAAGTTGAACGATCGGCTGGGGAACGTGAGTGCGGATCGGTTCATCACCTTCCTCGTGGCCGTGCTCGATCCTGTCACGCACCGCGTGACGCTCGTCAACGCCGGCCATAATCTGCCGATTTGGCGACGGTCCAGTGGCGAACTCGTCGAGCCCGGAATGGACGTGGTGGGACTGCCGCTCGGGATCACGACGGGCTGTGTCTATCGGCAGGAGACCATCACCTTGGAAGTCGGAGAGGCCCTGTTCATGTATACCGACGGGATCAACGAGGCTATGGATCCTGCCGGAGAGCAGTACACGATCGATCGATTGCGCAGGCATGTGGCCGAGTACCGCGGAACGTTGCGAACGGTGAGCGACTCCGTCATCAGCGACCTGCAACAGTTCGTCGGTTCGGGCTCGCAGACGGACGACATGTGCCTGGTGGGTCTGGCTCGCAAGTAGCTGTTGTGTCCCAGTGGGGTTTCTGCCTGGGAGGCGAGACGTGAGCGTTTTCGAGCTGGTGGCGATTGGGCTGGAGACTGGTCAGCAATGGCGGCGGGCCCTCGCGCCAAACACCACGATTCTGATCGGCCGGCACGGAGAGGGGGGGGCGTGGGAGATACCCTGGGATCGGCGGATCTCACGGCAACACGCCGAATTGGTGCTGGAGGGTGCCCAACTGCGTGTGCGTTGCCTGGAGTCGGCTCGCAATTCCATCTTGTTTCGCGGGAAGAAGCTGCGCCAAGTCACCGTTTTTCCGGGCGAGGATTTCGGCATCGGCAGGACACTGTTTCGTGTCGAACACGCCGACCACGTCCCGACCCAGGAAGGGGGCCTCGCACAGCCCGTCCTTGACCTGGAGAGCCAACTGGGGCTGCCCTCCGAGTCGCCGTCCTTGACGGCCGCCCACGTGGCCCACGTAGTCGACGGGGGTGTCTTCGGGAACTACGACTTGATCGACCAAATCAGCCGTGGTGGCTCGGGCCAGTTGCTCAAGGCGGTGCACCGCCATCTGAAATGGCCGGCGGCCATCAAGCTCCTGTCTCGGGAGGCCGCCTCGTCGGCAGAGGAACTGGCGCGGTTCCGCAACAAGATGCAGGTATTGGCTCGGCTCCAGCATCCCAACGTGATCTGCGTGCATGACGCCGGCGAACTGCACGGCATGCGTTATCTGGTCATGGAGTTCGTCGACGGGCGCAACCTGGTGTCGCGGCTCAAGGAACAGACCCTGGAGGTCCCGGCCGCGGTGGATGTCATTCTCCAAGCCGCACGCGGACTGCGGCACGCTCATGCGCACAAGATCGTGCACCGCAATGTGAACCCTGGCCATCTAATGATTACTCGGCGAGGCACTATCAAGGTCGTGGGTTGGAGCCTCGCTTTGCGGCGCGGCGAGACGGTCTTGGCGGCAAGAGACGAGTGCCGAGAGCTGGTGGGGACGCTCGACTACATGGCTCCGGAACAGACTGTCGACAGCGACCAAGTCGACCCGCGGGCGGACATCTATAGCCTGGGCTGCACGCTATTCGCGATTCTGACCCGCCGCGTCGTCTATCCCGTGGATTGGTTCAAACGCAAGCTGCTGGCCCAACGGCATCAACCCGCCCCGACGCTCCAGGAACTACGCCCCGACGTGCCGGACGCCTTGGAGGCGGTCTACCAGCGCATGATGGCCAAATCGCGAGGCCAGCGATATCCCTCCATGGACGACGTGATCGCGGCGCTACAGCAATCACTCGGAACCTAATGCGTTTCGCCGCAGCCAAGGCGCGAGCGGCGTTGAGTGTGGGTGGGTTCTTTCGCACGGGCCGCCTTCCCGCATCCTCGCGGCTAGTGCTTGAGGAGCCATACCAACACCACGGCCAACGCCATGATCAACACGACGGACACCGCGGTGGCCAGGAAGATCAGTTGGCTGGCGCTGACGCCAGCATCCACCTTGGGTATCCACCCGGCAGTTCGCCGGGGAGGAGCAGCCTCCGGTCTGCCTTGTTGGCCAACCGGGCCTTTGCTCGCAGTCGGAAACGGCTGCAGGGGATCGGCATCGGACTGCGAGGGGGTGGCCCTGTGCGCGGCGGCTGCCGGCACTTGCGGAGGGCTCGGCAGCGGCGGCGGGACCGAGGCCGTTGGCGCCAGACCCAACCCCGAAATTGGTCCCGGCTGCGGCTCAGAACGAACTAATGGTTCGAGGGGAACACCGCGTTTGACGTTCTCCAACGCGGCGACCACCTCGGCCATCGATTGGTAGCGGTCGGCAGGCTCCTTGGCCACCATCCTGCGGAAGACGTCGTCAAGCGCCGCGGGCACATCCGGCCGTTTGGCACAGATCATGGGGATGGGGGAGCACTGGTGGGCCATCAACTTCTTGAGGGGCGTTTCCGCTGGGTACGGTATCGCGCCGGTCGCCATGCGGTACATGGTGCAGCCCAGGCTGTAAATGTCAGACCGGGCGTCCACCGAATGGGTATCGACCGCCTGTTCGGGACTCATGTAGTCGACCGTCCCGACGATTTGTCCGGGCATGGTGAGCCGGACGGCTGCTTCACCGTCGCCCCCGGCCAAGGGAGCATCACTGAATCCCAACCCCAAGTCTGCGATCTTGGTGATCCCGTCGCTGGTCAGCATCAGATTGCCCGGTTTGATGTCGCGGTGGATAATCCCCTGGCTGTGCGTATATCCGAGCCCTCGGGCCGCCTGAATAATGATGTCAATGAGCTGGTCGACGGGAAACGGACCCTGCTGCTTGAGTATGGCGGCCATGTCGCGGCCCTCGATGAATTCCATCACCAGGTACAGTTCGCCATCCTTCTCGTCGGCGTCGTGCGTGGCCACGATGTTGGGATGGGAGAGACTGGCGGCCACCTTGACTTCACGGCGGAAACGTTCCACCGCGCGTTCCGATTGCAGCGACGTCGACGACAGCACCTTGATTGCTGACAGGCGATTCATCGTGCGGTGACGGGCTTTGTAAACCAGCCCCATGCCACCCTTCCCGATCCATTCGGTCACTTCGTATTGACCAAACAGCAAGTGGAACGGACGGCCGTTATACAGGAAAGACGCCTGGTGTTTGGTGAGCTTCTTGCAGCGGACCAACTCCTTGGCCAAGGCGAGGTGGTCGGTCGGACGGCGTTCCGGTGGCAGGCTGGCGATAAAATCGAGCATCTCGCTACGTGTGTACAGGCCGCCGACCGCCACGCACGTGATGAACTCGTCGAGGTTTTTGGGCAGTTGTCCGTCCGTCCACCCCTTTCCGCTTGTGTCGCGGATCGGCGCCTGTATCTCCGGCCCGGACAACTCCTGACGCAGTTTGGCGTCATACGCCGATTTGGACTGCGGATCGAGCAAGCACTTCCGCGCTGCCGCAACCTCGTTGAACAGCTTCTGTGCAAGGTCCTTGTGGCGCCCCCCAGCAAAACGCCGCAGACTTCCCGCCTGTCCGCGACATGCCGATTCGATGACGTTGACGACGGACTCATACAGTTCCAGGCCTAACAATCGATAATGGTTCGGCGGTTGCTCCGCCGCCGGAATGCCCAACCAGTTCTGGTAGGGATCGAAGTCGTTGGGCGACGCGGATCGCGTCGAGATTGGATCGGGACTTCCGCTGCTGCTCATGCGATGCTTAGCTCCCAAATAAAAACCGCAATTTTCGTCGGCAGGGACAAACCGGGCACCAGCGGCCAATGCCGCTTACTTTGAGCGGAACGGCGCTAGCCGCCGGTGAAGACTGGCCGCGTTTTCTCGCCCAAGATCCGCGGCTAGCGCCTTGCGGCTCACCATGTCCGAATGCAAAGTAAGTGGCTTTGGGCCAGCGCCCCAAGTCAGTGTGGGAGGCCCCGCGCTGCCGCGGCCCACGCTCACTCTCCGGTTGGGCACCTTGTCCCTAGCCAGGCATAGTCTACCACCCTCGCGCGGAAGGCATCAAGTTGGCACCGCTGGACACTTGCCAATGTTGACAGGCAGCCGAGCAGTCTACCACTCCGTGTGGTGCGCCGACGAGTTTGTCGTCGTGTGCCAGACTAAACGACAAACGCACGAGGTACTGCGGCTGGTAGAACGTGTGTGGGCGGGGCCTTGATCATAAGGTTGCGCAAAACGCTAGCAGGGTGGCTGGTGGCTGAGCCTAGGCGAAGCCCCAGCAACAGTGGACTGGGGCTTCGCTTAGG
>JAPLNJ010000297.1 GCA_026692885.1 Planctomycetota bacterium
CGCGCGGCAGTGTCTTCTCGGGCAGCTTGGCTTCCTTCATCTTGACCTCCGGGATGATCCGCGGGCTGTCGCCATAGACGCCGGCCATGATGGTGGCCTGGCTGCCCTTGATGAACACGCCGCCTTCGGCAGGCACCCCCCGGCCATCCTCCAGGTCCGCAGGACGCGGCGGACGAGTGCCTTCGTACCAGTTCAACTTCAGCGGTGGGAAACCAGCCCGTGCGGGGAATTGGAAGGTGACAATCGCCGAGAGCGGATGCACTTCCGGCGTGTTGCCACACGACGTGGCTTCGATGCTGGTCGGCGGGCCGAGCTTCAGTGCCGCCACCACGGGGTCCAGCGTGTGGGCGCCACGGTCGCCCATCATGCCGCAGCCAAAGTCCCAAAAGCAACGCCATGTGGCCGGATGATAGGCCCGATGATACGGCCGCATCGGCGCCGGGCCGATCCAGAGATCCCAGTTCAAGCCCGTCGGCACGGGCGGCGTTTCCTTGGGCCGGTCCGACCACGACGAACTCCAACCGGCATGGCCCCAGGGATAATAGGTCAGGCTGCACCAGGCATCAACTTCGCGGACCTCGCCGATCACGTCCACTCGCACATCAGCCGGATACCTTCCATCGAGTGGCCTTGAATGCCCATTTGGGTTGCCACCTTGAATTCCTTGGCCAATTTGGCCAACATCCGCGCTTCGTACACGTCGTGCGTCAGCGGTTTCTGGCAGTACACATGCTTGCCGGCCCGCATAGCTGCCGCCGAGATAATCGCGTGGGTGTGGTCGGGCGTGGCGACCACCACGCCATCGATATCCTGCTGCTTGTCGAGCATCTCGCGATAGTCGACATAGACCTTGGCGTGGGGGTACTTCTTGATCGTGTGCGCGGCGTTGTTCGGATCCACGTCGCAGAGCGCCACGATATTCTCAGATTCCAGTGCGGCCAAGTTCCCGCCGCCCATGCCGCCGATGCCGATTCCGGCGACGTTCATCTTCTCGCTCGGCGGGATCTGCCGCGGCCCACCCAGCACGTGGCGGGGCACGAGCGTGAAGGCTCCGATGGCGCCGGTCAACAACGCAGACTGCTTGACGAACTCACGACGGGTCACGTGCTCGGTCACGATTAAGCCTCCCCAAAGAATGACGGATGCGGAAATCCTGCGATCGGGAGAGCAACGCTCCCGCGGAGCCGTGTGCCGTCCGGGACGGCACACGGCGGCTCGCCAGAAGCCTCCTCCCATTTCGTTGGCTACTTGGCTTTTTCACTGAGGAACAGGAAGTTGCCTTTCTTGTTGCCGACGATCACGTCCGGCACGCCGTCGCCGTTCAGGTCGGTGGCTGCGACTTGGGTCCCGACGCCTGAGTCATCGTCGATCTTATGCGGAATGAACTCGACGCCCTTCTGCGCGTCGCGACGCAACTCAAACCAGTAGACCACCGCCGGTGCGTCCGGCTCGGCATCACCCTTGGGGCCGTGCGCCCACCAGCGTTTGCCGGTCAGAATGTCCAGCAGTCCATCTCCGTTCATGTCGACCAGTTCGATGGCATGCAATTGGCTGACCCGCAGTCCGGGCACGTTCAGGTCCGGCTTCGCCGGCAGGATGACGTTTTGCTTCCAGGTGATTTCGCCGTTGGCACCCTTGACCTGCTTGTACCACATTAGGCCGTACTGGTGGCAGTTCCAAGTCGTGATCACGTCTTTCAGTCCGTCACCGTCCACGTCGTACGCGAACATCTGGGCCGCCTCGGGGGCGAACTGGAACGGGTGCTTGATCCATGGCTCATTCGGCTTCGCGTTGGCCGGTTGCTCCCACCAACCACCGCCTTCGAGCAGGTCCGCACGGCCATCGCCGTTGATGTCCCCAAAGCCGATCCCATGCGTGTATTTGTGGTAACCGGCTTTCGGCGTGACCGCGTGGAACACCCAGACGTCCGCTGGCTTGGCCGGATCCCAGGTGAGGTAGCCCAGGCGTCCATCGGTGTTGCAGATCAACTCCGGTCGGCCGTCGCCATTGATGTCGCCCCACATCGGCGACTCGTTGTCGATCACCTGGAAGGCCAAGTGCTGCTTCCACGGGACGTCCTTGCCGGCCGGGTTCTCGTACCAATTGCCCGCCTCGCCGGGGAAGCCGATATAGAAGATGTCGGTCCAGCCATCGCCGTTGAAATCGGCGGTGAACGTCAGGAAGTTCGGGGCGTACCCCTTGGGATCGTAGGTCTTGTCGTCCCGGACCGTGTGCTTCTTCTGGAAGTCGGGGCCTTCGTACCAGTACGGTCCAATGACCACGTCCAGTTTGCCGTCCTTGTTGAAGTCGCCGTAGTAAGCGCCTTCGGCGTAGAACTTATCGGCCAGCGTGAGCTTCTTAAAGGTCGGCGGTGCCGCCAAACAAGGGGCGGCCAGGCAGCACAAGGCAGCGATCAACAGCAGCTTCTTCATAGTGGGTCTCCGTGTGTGAGTAAGTAAGCAATAAGCAGTAAGCAGGCAGTAAGCAGGACAAAATACGAAGGAAGAGATGCCAAGGCATCGCGAAAGCCAAGGCCCCTCACCCCGACCTGGGCCGCGCAAAATTGGGGAGTGGGGCGTCCAACGGATGGTCCTGTTTTCGTTCCGCCCCCATCCGGGCTTGCCCCGGTGGAGCGAGGTTTCTGGACTACGCCACGGGTCCGCAACCGCCTCACCTCTTCCGCCGCCGGAGGCGGCGGGCGGGAGGCGGCGGAAGACAGCACGGCTGGCGTCTGCCAACGTAGTGTACGAAACCCAATTCCACCGGGGCAAGCCCGGATGGGGACCAGACATGCCAAGCTGGAACAAAAGCCGGACCAGATCTCATCATGGCAAGGACTCTCCGGGATACAATTTTGCGCAGCCCACCCCCGACCCCTCACCCAGGAGTACCGGGCCGAGGGGAGGTGGTTCGTCACCGCGGGAGCCCCCGCCCGCCCATTCGTCCCCTAATCTTTCACCCTAATCTTTCACCCTAATCTTCCACCCTAATCTTCCCTCCTAATCTTCCCTCCTCCCTCCTTCATCCCCCGAGTGTCCAGCCCTTGCGGTATTCCCGTTTGATCAATGGATCCAGTTCGGGCATGCCGGTGGCTTTCATGTTGGCCCCATCCCACAGGACCTTCTTACCCACGCCGACCCGTTCGGCCAGGCAGCCGATCAGCAGCATTTCCGTCAGGCGCGCGCCGTACTCGAAGTCGGACGCCGCCGGCTTACCCTCCCGCATGGCGCGGAAGAAATCGGCCTGGTGCGTCCCCTTCAGACGCGGGAGCGTCTTGTTGGGCCGCGGGAATTCCCGGTGCTTCTCTTCGGGAATGATCCGCGGGCTGTCACAGTAGTTACTGCTGAACATGATCCCCTTGTCGCCGACGTAGATCGTCCCCCCGTCGCCGAACTCGCGATTGTACTTCTTTTCCAGTTCGAGGACGATCGGTGGCCGGTTCTGCGATTTCTCCATGTCGTCGCCCAGTTCCTTTTTGGGGTTGGACGTCTTGGCCGCGCGATAGCCGTCGTACCAGAAGACTTGGACCGGCGGCAGTTTGTCACGCGCCGCGAAGTCCCAGCGTACGGCATTGACCAGCGGGAACCGCTCGGCGCTGCCGCCGACCTGTTCCAAAGCCTCCGCGCTGGTCGGCTGGCCGAGGTGGAGCGCCCAGAACGGGCCGTCCACATTGTGGCAGCCCCAGTCGCCCAGCGAGCCGTCGCCAAACTCCCACCAACTTCGCCACAACGCCGGATGCAGTTCGTCGTGATAGTCGCGGAAGGCGGCCGGGCCGATCCACTCGTCCCAGTGCAGGCTGGCAGGGACGGGCTTCTTCGGCAGACGCCCACCTGTGCCGCCACGGCCCGTGGGCGCCCAGGCGTGCACCTCGGTCACGTTGCCGATCGCGCCCGCCCAGATGTACTCGCAGAGCACGCGGATCCCTTCCTTGCTGTGGCCCTGGTTGCCCAACTGCGTGGTGACCTTGTACTTCTTGGCGGCGGCGGCCAGCCTGCGGCACTCGTCGACCGAATGGGCCAGCGGCTTCTCGCAATACACCGACTTGCCCATCTGCATGGCCAGCATCGCGGCCACGGCGTGGTGGTGATCCGGAATGCACACGAACACGGCATCGATCTGTTTGTCCAGCTTATCGAGCATCTTGCGGTAATCGAAGAACTGCTGGATCGCGTTGAACTTGATCTCCGGATACGACTCGGCGAGCAGTTTCTGGGTCTTGGCAAATTGCTTGTCATCGACATCGCAGAAGGCCACGAAATTCTCTTCTAGCCGGGCGATTTCGTTGACGCTAATCAAGCCCTGGTTGGCAGAACCGATCACCGCCACGTTGAGCTTGGAGTTAGGCGACCGTTGAGCCAGGATGTTCGGCACGTGGAACAACTGAGTTCCGGCGACTGCTCCAGCCACGGTAGCAGCCCCCGTCAAAAACTTGCGACGAGAGAAGCGTGTGCTCATAAAGGTTTCTCCTGCTTGGTTACGGGTTTCAAGCCTGGGCATCAAAGAACGTTACGCGGCAACCTACGTTGCAACCGGCCGCCATTGTAGCCGCTGGCGCCGGCTCGCCCAAGATGCCGCAAGCGGCTTCTTGTCTTTTACGCCGACTCCGTGTCTGGGCGAGCGGGAGGCGTCAGCCCAATGCCGCTTACTTTGAGCGGCAAGGCTCTAGCCGCCGGTGGCTCGAAACGGGCGGCTAGCACTGTGCCGCTCACAACCCTAGACTCAAGCTTTGACAAAGCACTATACCGCACGCGGTTGGCGGTGACACGTAGCTGAACTCTTGCGAGTTCAGCTACGTCGGAAATTGTGCCATCCTCAACCGCGTGCGGTATAACACCAAACGGGTTTTCGGGCTGGTGTCGTCAAGAATGAGATTTGGCGGTTCGGCAGGACGCAAGTTCGGACGGCTTCGGAGAGCCGTCCTACGCGGTGTCGTCAAGAATGGGATTTGGCGGTTCGGCATGGGTGGCGTCGCGAGACGAGGGTCTGTCGTTCAAATTTCATTTTCGCGGCGGAGACGTCTCGTCAGTACGGGCAGCATTGTCGCCGCGAAAAATGAAATTTGAAGGACAGACCCCAGCCGTTGCCGCGACCCGGAAAATCATAAAGTCTCCAAGTGAACGTCAACCGGCTTCGCAACCGTTTGCCGCTAGGTGCCAATTGAAAACGAGTAGGGTGGGCTGTGCCCACCAGGCACGTGCAGTTAGCAACGCCCACGAAATAACTTCCCTGTTTGTTCTGGGGGTGTCGCGAATACCGGCTGCAACTGGTGAATGCCCCCGGCTTGCCCGGGGGATACTTCCGTTTCTTGCTACCCACACGCGGATCCCACTCCCGCCTCGCCCGCGGCGGCTTCGCCGCCGCAGGCGAGGCGGGGGAGGAAGGGGCGCGTTGGGCCGCCTGGTGTAGCGAGAAACGTGAGCCTCCACGGGGCGAGCCCGTGGCATCCAACTCGCAGAACCGGAACCTTCGGCCAGCGATCAACGGCTGGCTCGTTGGAATGAGGAAGTTATTACGTGAGCGTTGCTATGGTGGGCACAGCCCACCCTACCAGCCTTTCCGCGTGGGAACGCGAGTGTTTCGACGCTCTGCGTCGTCTGCCCAAGGTCGCAGAACGTCGGAACGAGAAGCAGGCCGGCGGAGCCGGCAAGGCAGTGCGTTCCCAGGCGGAGCCCGGGAACGAGATGTTCCGAGATGTTCACTGCACTGGCCGTAAACGGCTTTCACAAATGCCAGGCTCGTGCGATATCGCCCGCGATCGTGGAAATCGCATCCTCCAATTCGAATGCCTCCAGGTCGAACTCCTGTGCCGCGTTCGGGAGCGTGACCGAAGGCCCTGACCGCAGGCTAATTCCGGGCCTCGCGTGGGCCACATCCCACGAGTCGCCTGGCAGCCCGCCTCCCGCAATTGCCGTAGTTGTCGCCCGGACGTTCCCCGACTCGCCGGAGATAATGCGGTCCACGCTGTTGACAGCCGACAAAGATTCACGTCCGACGGAGTGGGTATAAACTGACAAAATCGTCGCCGCGGCAACTGCCTCGCCAGTCGACGCCGGCACGGACACGTCCAGCCGCCCGACCTGTTCGCCTTCGCCGCCATCGCTTCCACCAATCGGCCCTGGTTCCGCGCTGTTGATGTAGTCGATCACCAAGATCACGTCAGCGGGCGTGAGCCAAATGTCCCCGTTGGGGTCCAGGAACGGCGGCCCTGCTGGCGTGGGCGGCTGGGCTGTCGCCAAGTCGTGAGAACCGCGGAAGTTGAACGCGTTGATGAGCATCAGCACGTCCAGGGCGGTTACGAGCCCATCGCCGTTGACATCGCAGGCGAGCTGGGGATTCTGCCAAATGCTCGCGCCCACCGTCACGATGCCGTCGATACTGTCGCTGGAGCCATTCGTCGGAGCGGGACTCAGGACCAGGTCATTGAGGTCGTTGGCGGTGAGGCTGGTCGTGGTGCTGGCGTATCCCTGCAGGAGATTGATGGGCCAGGAATCGTTGCTGGCACTGGCATTGATCGCCAAGGTGACCGTGAACAGGACGGTATCCGTATTCAACGGCAACAGCGCCGTTCCCAGAGCATCGGAGGCGGTGATCAGCAGCTTGCCAGGAAACGTCAGATTGGTCTGGGGCGCGCCCCAACCACTAATCGCGGTCCCAATTGCACGTTACTGACCGAGAACTTGGTCTCATCAAAGCCGATGGCGGCGACGAAGCCGCCCACGGTGATACCAGCGGATTCCGTGACGTTCACCCGCACCGGAACACTGACCGTACCGCCTGCCACGCCGCTCAGATCCTGCGGTATGTACAATCGCGGATCGAGACCCAAAGTGGACGGCGGCGTGACACCCGTCGGCAAGGACGGGACATTTGCCACGGGCACCTGGATGATCACCCGCTGAATGGCTGTCCCATCGTTTGGTCCCAGCGCGTTGTTGAGCGTAATATCCCCGCTCAGCAGCGGGTCTGCCAACTGGTAGGCAGGGAGGCCCGTGGCCAGTGACACCAGGATGCGCTGCACCAAAATAGTATCGGCGGGGTTGTACGACTTCCCACCGTTGGCATCGCCAAAGAAGGCCGCTACGTGAATCGCATCGTCGTCCCGCGCCGGCAAGACCACTCGCGTGGGCGTGGACAGGTCGTAGACCTGCAGTCCCGTGATATCCAGGATGTGTTTGGCCGCGTACGTCGCGGTGTCCGGCACCTGGGCCGTAAAGGTGCCGACGGTCAGCGCTCCGGCCGTGACGCTCAAGCTCACGCCTACCGGGGCCGTGATCGTGAGCACCGCGGTGCCTGGAGATGACACGCTGAACGCGGACGTAACGCCCCGCGCGGCCACGGCCGCCGCGAGCTGGAAGTTCTGCACGGTCAACAAGGCCGGATCGTAACGCAAGGTCAGACTTAGCGCCGAGACTCGAGAGCCGTCGCTGACGGCCAAGGGCAGACCGGCCGTCAGATTGTTGGCCGGGAAATTCACCGGCTGGCCATAGCCGCGCACCACATCCACCAAGCCCACCGTCACGGCGTTGGCGGGCACTGCACCGACCGTAAACGTCGTTGTATAGTCCTCGCCCGGCATCCCATCCGCATTCCCATCCAGCAGATTTTCGGCTAGGTCCTTGAACCCGTTGGCCGCACTGCGGAGGGTCACGGTGTAGGTGTCGGCCGGCAGCAGACCGGCGGCGGCCGCCGTCAGGCCCAAGCCCGCCGCCCGCAGGCCGCCCGTGCGGATGAAGGTGATCCGCCGATCGCCCTCGCTCAACACCAGCGAACCACGCACGACGCCCGTGTTGCTGCCGACCAGCCTGACATCGGCGGGTCCCAGCGTCGCGGGATAGCCGTCGTACAGATTCAACTCGGCCGTCGCCAAGGGCTGGTTCAAGCTCAGCGTAAATCCTGTGGCCGTGGGCGTCATCTGGCTGACCAACAGTCCGGCCGTCTTGAAGTTCCAGTCCGTGGGAAGAAGGATCCCCGCGAAGTTGTTGCCGACCATGTCTTGCAAGGCTCCCATCGGAACCTCGACGTAGTAATCCGTCAGCTCCGCCAACATGACCGACGGATCGATGGTCACCGTGGCCCCCGCAATCGTGACGGCTGCACTGCTGACACCGATCGTCTCGACCAGGGAATGGTCACTGGATTTTTTCAGGACCACGGTCCCGTTGCCTGGTTGCACCGGTTCGTCGAAGGTGATCGACAGCTTGGTGTCCACGGCGACGTTGATCGCATGATCGGGAGGCGACCGTGTGATGACTTGCGGAGGTCTGCCGTCGACCGTGACCAGCCCGTCGAGGCTGTCGTTGGACGCATTTGTCGGAGGTGGCTCCAACAGCAAATCATTGAGATTACTGTCGGTGACGCTCACCCTGGAACTAGCGTATTGCTCCTGGATGTTGATCGGCGAGGAGCCGTCGGGAGCCGCGGCATTGATCGCAAACGTGATCGTGAACAGGATCATATCCGTATGCAAAGGCAACACCGCCGTCCCCAGGCCATCGGAGGCGGTGATGAGCAGTTGGCCCGGAAACGTCAGGTTGGTCTGAGGCGTACTCCAGGCACTGAGGAGAGGTCCCAGTTGCACGCTGCTGACCGAGAACTTGGTCTGATCAAACCCGATCGCCATGACGAACCCGCCGAGGGAAAATCCGCTCGGTTGCGTAACTTGCAGCCGTATCGGCACGGGCAGGGTCCCCCCGGGCAGGCCGACCAGGTCTTGTGGGATGAGCACCTTCACGTCGCCGAAGGACGCTGCGCTGTAAGTAAAACTCGCTATCGTCGGAGCTAACTGGAGGTTGGCGACCGTGTCCACGGCAGCCGTGTGTACCGTGTAGTTCGCGCCGCTGGTGAATGTGCTGTCCGGCAGTGGATAGGACCAACTCCCGGCAGCCAAGGTGGCATTCGCATAGCTTTCGCTGGTCGCGTTAAAGCCGCTGCCGTCCCAGTACTTGCTCGTTGTGTTGTTCTTGATGCTCACCCCCACCGCTGCCACACCGCTGCCCCCGGTATCCGCGGCCGTGCCCGTGATGACGTCCGTCCAGGTCGTGGCGTCATAAGTGGATCCGTCCACCGGGAACGTGATCGTGCTGGTCGGGGCCGTGTTGTCCAGCGTATAGGTCTCGTCCGTGGTCGGCTCGGTCGTGGGCAGAGCGTTGCCCGCCAAGTCCGTGATGTTCTGGCCGGCTTTCAGGTTCAGACCGACCGGCCCATTGAAGCTGGCCAGATTCCCGCCCGACACGGTCACGTCGTACTGCGAGCTGCTCACCACCGCCACGTTCGTGACGGTCGCCGTCGTGGTGCCGTTGACCGCAAGGTCGGCGGTGTCCACATTCGCCACCGCCTCGCTGAACGTGGCCCGGAACACCAGCGTATCCGCGTTGGTCACACTCGCCGTTGGCGTCTGGCGCGCAAACGATGTCGTACTCGGCGCTGAGGAGTCCCCGGTGGTGATCGTCAGCAAACCATCCACCCCCGCATCATTGGCCGCGTTGGTGGGCGCGGGAATCAAGGTCAGGTTGCCATCGGATTCGTCCAGCAATTCCGTAAAGGCGCCGCCGGACGAGGCAACGATGTTCAGCCGCGTGGCACCCCCCGAGGCGGCGGCGTTGATCGTGAACGTTAGGTTGGCCAACAAATCCGCAAACGTGCCGCCCAGCGGACTGGTCGTATAAGCCACAATCACGATCCGTCCCAAGGTGTTGTCGATGTTGGGCACCAATGACCAGCCCGCCCGCGATGTCAAGCCGGCTGCGGTCACGGCATCCGCCGTCAGCACATTCTTGTCGAAGAAGATCACCACATTGGCACCCGCCAGTCGATGCGGGGCCGTCAGGGATTCCGGGCTGGCGATCTGCAGCGGAACGGTCAGTGACGCGCCCGCCGCAGCGGTCAGGTCCGTGGGAATGCTCAACTTCGGGTCTGGACCTTCGGTGGTGGGCGAAGTCACGACGCCGACGGGGACCGTGGGAATCTGGGGCACGGCCAACAAAGCAGCGAATCGAGCCACCATCGAGGCATCGCTTGAGTTGATCCGTTGGTTGCCGGACACATCGCCGATCAACAGGGGATCGGCCAAGCGGAACTGCGCAAAGCCATCGTCCAGCAAGGCGGGGACCCGGGCCACCAGCGAGGCGTCGCTGGCATTGACGCGGCCGTTTCCTGAGGCATCGGCCGGATAGGCCACGATGTGGATTCCATCATCGTCCTGGACCGGGAACTCGTGATCGCTGCCGTCGCTGACGACCAGGTTGGACAGGTCCAGAATCTGTTTGGCCCCGTAGATTGCATTGGCGTTGGCCGTCGGCACTTCAGCCTGCAGATTCACAAACGTGACCTCACCGGCCGCTAACGGCGCGGTGCCGTAGAACACCACGATCACCACCCCGGGAGTGGTCGCGTTGACTTGGACGGAACCGCCCGAAACCGAGGTAGTGCCGCCGGAGATCTGCAGCAGGGCGGGGTCGTAGGTCAGCCGCAGATCGATCGCCTGGACGCCCGTGCCGTCGCTGATCTTGAGCGGTATCCCGTCCGTTATCTGCTGGCCGGGCCCGCGGACGACGTCACTGATGCTCAGCACGCGTAGGTTCGAGGGCGAATTTGCGACCGTCAGCGTGGCTACATAGTCGCCCCCCGCGGTTCCGTCGTTGTCGCCGTCCAGCAGCACTCCGGACGCCGTCACAAACCCGTCCAGCGCGCTGCGTAATCTGACGGTATAGCTATCGGGGGCCAACGGCCCGCCGGTCTTGATGAACGTAAGTTTCTGCAGAGAGTCGTCCAGCACGACGGACCCGCCGATTCTGCCCTGCGCGGCCCCGACGAGCGTCACATCCGGCAGGCCGAGCGCGCCGGCTTGATTATCGGTGACATTCAACACTGCCGCGTCGAAGGACGAGCCGAACTCGATTTCGAACCCCGTGCTCGATGCCCGCATGGCCGTCACCGCAAAGGCGGTGGGCCCGGTGTTGTCCACCGTGTAGACCTCGTCCGTGGTCGGCTCGATCGTGGGCAGCGCGTTGCCCGTAAGGTCCGTGATGTTCTGGCCGGCCTTCAGGTTCAGTCCGACCGTCCCATGGAAGCTCGCCAGATTCCCACCCGAGACGGTCACGTCGTACTGCGAGCTGCTCACCACCGCCACGTTCGTGACGGTCGCCGTCGTAGTGCCGTTAACCGCGAAGTCTCCCGTGTCCACATTCGCCACCGCCTCACTGAACGTGATCCGAAAGACCAGCGTATCCGCGTTGGTCGGAGTCGCTGCCGGCGTTTGACGCAGGATGGAGGAGACGACCGGTGGAGTGACATCAACACCGAAGTTGGCGATCGAACCCAACTCGACAGATGTCAAGAAATCGGCCGCATGGCCGTGGAAACCACTGCCGTCGATCAACGCGCCGGCTGCGGCGATGGCCGCAGTCCGGCTAGTAGCCAAAATGGTAAAGCCAGCCAGACGCACGGTTTGGCCAGCGAGCACGGTCAAGTCATACGTCCACTCCAGGTTATCCCCGGTGCGAATCACGGACGAGGGGCGAAGGCCCGACGGGCCGTGGAGGTAGTGAATGACGGCCGGCGTGCCGCTGCCGTCCGCGTCGTCCGTGCCGATCCACTGGTCGGTGGATTCCAGGTCGGTGTCACCGTCCGAGGTGGCAAAGACGGTCGTCGCCGCGTTGGAACCTAGATTGCCCACGATCCGCACCGTGGTTGTGATGGGCGAGGTGGTTGGGTTAGTGAAAACGTCGACGGTGCGAGCGAAATCCTCGTTGCCTGTGTTGGGCACGGTGATTTCGCGAGACACGTTCAGTCCGGCAATCGTGACCAGCGGCGTGACCACCGTGCGATCACCGTCGGCCAGGACGTCAGCAGCCGTTGTCGGTGCGTAGGTTTGGCCAGCCACTTCCAGCCGCCCCGCGCCGTCGAAGGCCTTGCCCGTCGCTTCGACCAACTGCCCGCCCCCGAAACCGCCCGCTTGCACGCCGAACCGGACCGCGTGCGGCGAATCCAACTCGCGGACTCCAGGCCTGGACTGCAGCGAGCTCAACAGGATGCCGACGTTGTTGACCTCCGAGTTGGCGACGGCCAGATCGCTCTTGCCGTCGGCGTTGAAATCGCCCACCGTGACCGAGGATGGATAGATGGAAGCGTAGGAGCCGACGACGGCAAATCCGCCGGCGCCATTTCCCAGCAGGACGATGGCGTTGGCGGTGTCACGGTTGGCAACGGCAAGGTCGCTGTTGCCGTCGGCGTTGAAATCGCCCACGGTGACCGAGCCGGGATACAAGCCGCCGCAGGCGAAGGGGACGGCAGCGGCAAATCCGCCCACGCCATTTCCCAGCAGGACGGCGACGTTGTTGCTGCTCACGTTAGCGACCGCGAGGTCGCTCCTGCCGTCGGCGTTGAAATCGCCCACGGTGATCGAGTTGGGATTGGCACCGCCGGTGTCGTAGGTGACGACGGCGGCAAATCCGCCGGCGCCATTTCCCAGCAGGACGCCAACGCGGCTACTGTAATGGTTGACGACGGCGAGGTCCTTCTTTCCGTCGCCGTTGAAGTCGCCTGTGGTGACCGCTACGACATCGTCGTCGCCGGTGTTGTAGGTGACGGGGGCAGCAAATCCGCCCGCGCCATTTCCGAGCAGGATGCCGACGTTGTAACTCCATTGGTTGGCGACGGCCAGGTCACTGTGTCCATCGCCGTTGAAATCGCCCACGGTGACGGCTCTTGAATATGAGCCGCCGGAAGAGTATATGGTGGCGGCGCCAAATCCCCCCGCACCATTTCCCAGCAGGATGCTGACGCTGGTGCGATAGATGGTGACGGCGAGGTCGCTGTGTCCATCGCCGTTGAAATCACCCACGGCCAGGGAATAAGGAGTACCGCCGGCGGCGTAGGATACGGCGGGGGCAAATCCGCCGACGCCATTTCCCAGCAGGACGCCAATCTTCCCGTTCCAATTGTTGATGACGGCGAGATCGCTCTTTCCGTCGCCGTTGAAATCGCCCACGGCGCTCGCCATGGCAAATGAGCCGCCGGAGGGGTAGGTGACGACGGGCGCAAACTCGCCGGTTGAGGAGGCCCGTGGGACCACCACGAGGTCTTGCACCCAAACGCCGCCCACCGCACCGTTTCCGTCCCCGTCCAAGGCGTGGCCCGCGGCGTCGGTGATCGCGTCTTGCACGGTCACCCGATAGGTGCTTTCCGGCAGAGCGGAGAAGGTCAGCGCGGCTGCGGTGCCCGCGTAGCTCACGGATAGCGGCACGATCGTGTCGTCGGCTGTGCCCAACAGGGCATCGGCGCCGAGGCTCTGCAATTGGTAGTTGCTGGCCATGCCGCCGCCGAGCACCGCTTCGCTGAACTCGATCGTCAGCGATGTCGTTCCGGCTTCCAGCGTTCCGCTGGTGGCGAACGACGGCGTCGTTCCGGTCACGGTGACGAGCAACCGACGGTCTTCGAGGATTTCCGCCAACAGGGGTCGAAACCGGCGAGGACCCTTCCGCGTAATCTTCCGCCGTCGCGTCTTGGTTTCCACTTCCGGCGTCTTCCGCCACCAGTTACTCGTCATGTGATTGCTCCTGAATTGGGAAGTTCCAACGCCCGTGCAAACCCTCGTCCAGCAGCACGTCTTCGGGCGATCGGCGAAGGCCGCGGATGGCCCGCCGGGCCGTGTAAGCTTGCCAGCAAACGGCTGCGACGCTCTGGCTCACGGATTGCACGAGCGGAGATTGCCGTCAGTAGAACTATTTATCAGACCATTTACAATGAGCCGAATTCACGGTGCTCGCTAACTCCCGTCCATCGCGTTGCTGACTGGTCCCCCGCCCGCAGAGGAGAGTAGAGAACAGGAGACAGCCGTCAACAAGTAGGCATCTCCGCTTCTTAATCCGATTCCTAGTCCGGCTGTCTTAGTTTCGAAAACGACCCCGTCCAGCTCGCCAGCGTACAAAATATCTCAAAGGTTAATCAAAAACGCTGAGCAAGTTGCCTATCGTTGGTATGCGGTTTTGCGAATTGATGAAGATTTGACCCCGCATTATTCACGCTACCCCCTTGCGCATTGGAGGAATTCTGCTAATTTGGCCGCTGTTCACTGGGTTTTCTGACTGTCCCACTTCGAGCATGGAGGTTCATCCAGTGGGTGAACGGAAACGGCCCTTCTTTGAGCC
>JAPLNJ010000298.1 GCA_026692885.1 Planctomycetota bacterium
GTATTAAGAAATACTTCTGCGGAATCGGGTGCGTTCCGACAACGACCTGCAGTTGGTACTTCACCGGGATCATACGGCGGAAATGATCGAGGTGGTGACAAGGTGGATAGCCCACGATCAAACCGGTGGCCAAGTGGATGACACTGGCGCCGTTCCTTTTCATCTCTGCCGGCGCGTCCTCCACGTTGCCGCCGGGGCAACCGCCGCACGTGGCATAGCCGACCAATTCGACAGCCTTTTCTCGGTAGCTGGCGAATGCGCCCTCCCGATTGGTCAACGCTCGCAGGCACTTTCCTCCGGCACAAGTCCGGTAGCGATCACAAAGGATGATGCCGACCTTGATGACGTTGTCGTTCATGCCTGAGCCTTCAAATCCTAGGATGGTGCTATCACAATTGCTGCAGACCGCCGGCGCTGGAGGGCGTCACGGTGCCCAGCGCCGTCTGGAGTCGCTGCCACAGTTACCGGAGCGCCCGAGCCGCGGGGCCTGATGATCTTGTCCGGGCGAGGTGATCGCTGCTGCCCGACGGAAGGACCTCGCCGATGAGGATACCGGCGAGGTCTTGAGGGTGTTCTCAAGAAGCCTCCCCACGGTAACCGTGGCTACTTCTGTGCGATGCGTTGGTCGGCGAGGTGGAAATCCAGTGCGAGGGAGTCGCCGGCATGCACGTGGACCACCTGCGTGTCGCTCAAACGCTGGCCGTTGCGTTCCAACACCACCTCGAAGCGAAAGTCGTAGCGATGGCCGGGAAGCAGTCCTTCGGAAAAGTACCGGCGGTCCGTCCCCCTGGTCGCGGTCAAGACGCCGTTGACATAGACGCGCGCTTCCGCCGGCACCTTGGCCGTCAACACGGCACTGTTGGCGACGGTTCGCCCCGTGCTCTTTTCGCCTTGGCTCTGTCCGGCGGCAGTGCTGCCCGCCAGCGACGTCAAGGCGTGGGTCCCTGGACACTCGCTGGTTAGATTCCAGGTTGATCGTGTTGCAGGGCGTGCCGTTCGTCCAGACAATCCGTGCCACATCGGCGTGCGAGTAGGCACCCAAACCAAAGTGCGATGTGGATCTGGCCACCAGTTGCCGCTGGCAAAGGGGACCGACTTTCACCTCCAGCAGACTCCCGAGGCCGTCCATGTTGACCGCCAAGTCGGGATACTGGCCCGACGATTCAACGTGTCGCCCGGGCGGATCAGCCAGCTACGGCGTGAACTGCACGAGTCCTGGCAGTCGCTCCAGAATCTGCATTGGATTGTTACAGTGACGCCACCTCAGCAACTCACGATGGCTGAGGTGACTTTGCCTTCAACGCGGCGGCCAGTTCCGAGATCGCGTCCGCCAACTGTGGAAACCGTGGCACGACCGTGGCCAGGTTTCTGGGGCCTGCCTTTTTGCCTATGAAGCTACCATCGGGTTTTCTCTGCGGTATCATCTGGGGGTCGATAGCTGTGATGGAACGTAGAAATCGCTCCCGGATGTCCGTGACGAAGTCCAATTCCTCAAGTGCCTTCAGTCCCTCATTTACTAGGCAGATTGACCCGTCAAACCTTCCAATCTGCAAGATCGGTTGTGAGGTCCGGTCGTTGACCCACAAACTGACCCAGAGCCTGTGCGACCATTTCGTCAAG
>JAPLNJ010000299.1 GCA_026692885.1 Planctomycetota bacterium
CGACCGACACGTCTGCCGTGGGGATGCGGAAGGCCATGCCCGTCAGCTTGCCGGCGACCTGGGGAATGCACAGACCCACAGCTTTGGCCGCGCCCGTCGAGGACGGAATAATGTTGAAGCTTGCGCCGCGCCCGCCGCGCCAGTCCTTCTTGCTCGGGCCGTCCACCGTGGGCTGAGTGGAAGTCAACGAGTGAACCGTAGTCATCAAGCCTTCCACCAAGCCGAAGTTGTCCAGGACGACTTTCACCACCGGCGCCAAACAGTTCGTCGTGCAACTGGCGTTGGAAACGATGGTGTCCTTGGCGGCATCATACTTTTCTTGATTGACGCCCAGCACAAAAGTGGGAATATCCTTGTCTTTGGCCGGCGCGGAGATGACCACCCGTTTGGCCCCCGCGGCCAGATGCTTGCTGGCCCCCGCCCGATCGGTGAAGCGGCCGGTGGACTCGATGACGTAATCCACCTTCAGTTCCTTCCAGGGCAATTGCGCGGGATCTAAGATGGCCGTGCAGCGGATGTGTTTGCCGTTGACGATCAACCCCTGTTCGTCGCAGCGAACGTCGCTCTGTGCCCGGCCGTGGATCGAGTCGTACTTGAGCAGATAGGCGAGATTGTCCGGTGGAACAATGTCGTTGACCCCGACGAACTCGATCTCCTGGTCGGCCATCGCGGATCGAAGGACCAACCGGCCGATGCGTCCAAAACCATTGATACCCACACGAATCGCCATGTCTGTGCTCTCCTGCATGTTCTAGATTGAGTCGACGTAGTTCCGCAACACGTAGTTGCTTGGCACGTGAAAAGGCGAATTATATGCGAAAGGCAGTTTTCATCAACGGGGTGAATGCCGGCAGGGGCCTTGAGCGGAACGTTGCGAGTTGTAGACGCGAAACGTCAGCGAGGAAGAGCGGCGTCCCCTGATAGACGCAGCGTGCCTACGATGCTTCGCTGCCAGCGTCGTGCGCAACGTTGCGATCAAGGCCGCTGCCGGGTGATCGCCAACACGGCATCCAGCACGAGACGATTGCAGCCGATGGCCTCGCCGCTGTAGATGGTCGGTTGGCCCTGCCAATCGGTAAACGCTCCGCCGGCCTCTTCGATGATCGGCTGCATGGCGGCCGCATCCCAGATATTCAGGATCGGATCGACCATGACCTCGGCCCGCCCGGTGGCCACCAACAAGTAGCCGTAGCAGTCGCCCCAAGTGCGCGTAATGTAGGCTTGTTTTTCCAGAGCCAAGTAGACTTCAGCAGCACCGCGAGCCCAGAACGAATCGACTTGCGAAGTCACGAACAAGCCGTCCGCAAGTTTCGCCCGCGCCGAGACGCGAGTCGGACGCGGGGGCTGTGCACCCTGGATGTACCAAGCGCCTCCGCCACGAGCCGCATAGACACATTCCTGCAGCGCCGGCATCTCGATCACCCCAGCCACCGCCTCTTGCCGATGCTCGATTCCGATCAAGGTGCCATACAACGGAACACCGGAGATGAACGACTTCGTACCGTCGATCGGGTCCAGAATCCAGCGGTAGCCAGACGTGCCCGGCTGCTCGCCGAACTCCTCGCCGACAATCGCGTCGTCGCGAAACTGTCGCCGAATCTCCTCACGCAACAGCTGCTCTGCGCGACGATCGGCAATCGTCACGGGAGAATTGTCCGCCTTACGTTCCACGGACAAAGTGTCTTGCTGAAAGTACTCCAGCGTCAGCTGGCCTGCCCGGCGTGCCAGGGAAATCGCCAGTTCCAGTCGGCCTTGGATGTCGGCGTCAGGGTCCATCATGTTGCCTCAGATTCGGGTTAGACGAGCGGCAGGAAATCAGCTACCTGCAGGTCGGCCTTCCGGGGCCAATCGGGACGGTCTGGGAAGATCATCCACCATGGAGTTGGGTAAGCTATTTCCTGCCGCTCGCCTTAGACTCTTGCCACCTGCCGCGGCCGGTCCTTTTCGATAGTCGGCGGTTGGAGCAACTGAGACAGCTTGATGGCGGCAAGTTGCTTGCGGGCAGTCTTTGTCACCTGTCTCACCGCCGTCTGCAATTTGTCCTGCACCGCGTCGGGAGCCACGCCCATAATGGACTCGTTCTTCCCGCCGAGCGGCCCATCAATGGCCTCGATAACATCCAACAAGGAGATTTGCTCCACGGGTTTGCTCAGCGTGTAACCGCCGTCCACGCCGCGTGTGGATTTCAGGATTCCGCGAGTGACCAACACCCGCAGAATCTGCAACAAGAACCGCTCTGGCATCTCGCCTTCCGCGGCGAGTCTGCGGCAGGGAATCGGAACCGACGATTTGTACTGAGCTAAGTACAAGGTGGCCCGCACGGCATAATAGACAGTCTGCGACAGCTTCATGGTGGGCGCCCAATCTGGGATTGCGACTGCTGCACCGAGGCCCGTGCTGATTCCGCTGATGTCCCGCGTCGCCGGCGGCGTGCCGGTGCACCACAGTCTGAGGCCGCTGAAAGAATGACAAGGTCTGTATAGCAAACTCTCTAGAAATGTCAATCAACAGCCCGGCGGCGTGAAAAATAAATGAATCCGGATTATGCAGGCGGGAACGAGGACGCGCAAGGCGAGCGGCAGGAAATAACTTACCCGTAGGACGGCCCTCCGAGGCCGTCTGGTAAACCAACCTGCGGGACGCAGTGGACGGCCTCGGAGGGCCGTCTTACGGGAAGATCATCCTACATCGGGTTGAGTAAGTTATTTCCTGTCGGTCGCCCAAGGTTTGTTTCGCCCCTTCAGGGCTAGTGTGCTCCACTCTCTCCTAACCCAGGGCGGCGCTACGCGGCTAACGCCGCTCCGCTCTGCCCTGGGCTGATTTGTGGCTGCCCCTTTGGGGCGAAAACCTGTGGATCACGATCAGGGGTGCCCCAGGGGCCACTCGGTCATCCTTGATTTCGTAATCACTCCGCGAAGCAAACCAGAACAGAATCAGGTATTCGGGAAAACACCAGTTCATGGCAAAATCAGACAAACTGAACACGCCACTCCCGACCCCTTCACCTAAACAGCAAGCGTTCGTGGAGCAGGTCCCAACTCGACAGACACAAAAACGGCACTTTCCCGGCATGCCGCGCCTGGGGGTCGAAGAGCAGGCGTTCGACACCCTGGGGGAAATCCGGCTCCCGCAAGAATTCGGGCAAGTCATCGATGAAGTGTGTGCACCGCTGAGCTGCGATCCGCCGGAGCTTCCCCACCTTCGTCTCTGCAAAGAAGACCTGCTCGATCGGCAAGCCGATCCCTTCCGGATCGTGAAACCCTTGACCTGCGAGCCAGCCGCGCGCGGCCTGTTGCAAATCGACCTGGGGGCCGCGGACCGGCAGACGCGTCTTGTGGCTGACGACGCACACCGGAATTCCCTGTTCATGACAGCCTCGGAAGAACTCCCCCGCGCCGGGAAACTGAACCGCTTCGCCGATGCGCAGACCATACGCCAAACCCTGCAGTTCCGTCCACTGGTCCTCGTGGCCCGCCGCGCGCAGATAGTCGCGAACGGATTCCTTGTCGGCCGGGAGCGTCGCGGGAATCAACGCGAGTTCCAGCGCCAACTGGTGGAACAGCCGGTCGTAACAGACGAGCGTATTGTCGAAGTCAACGCCGATCAGCATGGGAGTCTTAGTCGCGTCTCATATCGATCAACGGCCGGGCCACTTGACACTGCTCCAGAGCTGCCAACGCGGCGTTGATGTCGCGCAAGGCGAACGGCTCGGAATGCAGCGGGGCCAGGTTCAATTGCCCGGCCAGGATCCAACGGCAGTACTCGGGGAAATCCCGGTCCGGCACGCTGTCGCCGCCCCAGGTGCCCAGCAACCGCTTGCCTTGATTCAATTCTCGCGGGTCCAGGGCGATGGTTTCGCCGTGATGCGAATTGCCCACGATCACCGCGGCGCCACCCTGGCGGCGCACGGCTCGCAACGCTTGCAGCATCACGTCCGGGCGGCCGCTGGCTTCCACCGCCAAGTCGACCCCACCGGGACAGATGCGTTGAATCTCCGCCAGCGGATCGACCGCGCCGGCCTGGACGGTGTGCGTAGCGCCCACTTGCACGGCGGTCTGCAGGCGTTCCGCGCTGAGATCCACCGCGATGATCGGCGCGACGCCGACCACCACCGCTCCGGCGATCGCACACAGTCCGATCCCACCAGCCCCGAACACGGCCAGGCTCTGCCCGCGGCGGGCTCCGGCCGTATTCCTGACCGCACCGACACCGGTGGCCACGGCACAGCCCAGGAAGGCCGCCTCGCGCAGATCAAACTCCGCGGGAATCACGGTCAGCCGGTTCTCACTGACCACCGTCTGCCGTGCGAACGTGGTGATGCCGCCCGCGTGCACCACTCGACCGTTCCAGGAATAGCTCGTGCCGGACACATCGGCACCGGACCCTTTGAGCCAGGACAGCACAACCCGGTCGCCAGGCCGGCACTTGGTCACGCCAGCCCCGATCTCCTGTACGAGACCGCTGGCTTCGTGCCCCAAGCAATGTGGCAGATAGGGATCCGCACCCCGGTAGCCCCGGCATTCGAGCAACTGCGTGTGGCAGACGCCCGAGTACGCGACGGCCACCAGCACCTGGCCGGGCTTCAACGCGGGGAGCTCCAGTTCCGCCAACACCAGCGGTTTTCCCAATTCCACCAAGACCGCAGCTAACGTCTTCATCGCCAACTCGCTCCTCAACACGACCAACTCGGCTTACGATTCGCTGATTCGGCTTCGCCGTCGCCGATGGCTCCGGGTTAGACGAAGCGGTCCAGTCCCGTGATTCAAGGGACCGGGTCTGCTGGTGCTCTGGGGTACGCCGCCAGAATCCGCGACGTGAGCGTATCCACAT
>JAPLNJ010000300.1 GCA_026692885.1 Planctomycetota bacterium
GGAAATAACTTACCCGTAGGACGGCCCTCCGAGGCCGTCTGGTAAACCAACCTGCGGGACGCAGTGGACGGCCTCGGAGGGCCGTCTTACGGGAAGACCATCCTACATCGGGTTGGGTAAGTTATTTCCTTCCGCTCGCCCAAGGCAAGGATATTTGCGGCGTGCTGCTGCCGCAGACGGTCAGGCTGGTCGAGGGCCGCCGGACTTCACATCCTCGATAACCCGCCGGTCGACGAACGAGTAGTAGCGGAACCGGCGCGGCATGTGGGAGCCGATGGAGCCGAGCACGATCACCACGGTCAGGATCGCCACACGGTAGCCCCACAGCCACGGCACGAGACACAGCAGCAGCAGCTTGGCCAGCGTCAGCACCCCCCGTCCTTGGTAGCACCAGCGAACGTGCGGGAAGGCCTCAATGGCGATCAATGCGGCGCCGGTCGCGATGCTCAGCCAGAGCCACGCCAGCAACTGAGGTTTGGGGATTTCGAAGACATGCCCGCCAAACAGCACGCCGATCACACCGATATGGGCCGTGCGGAAGGCGACGTTCCAGACGCGTGAACCCGACAGGGCGCGCGGCGGGTCGGGAAACAGTAGTCGTTGCCAGCAGTTCACAGCGAATCTCCCAGGTGCCGCTCACGCCTTTGAAGTTGCACGTCGCAGAATTCACCAGAATTCTGACCGTTGCGCAGTGCGGCCGTTGCCCCGCTTCCGCCAGAAATCTGGCGATTTCGGCTACTCCCCGTCGACCTGCGTAACTTCAAAGATCGTAGGGCGGCTCCTGCTCCGTGGACCGGTAAGGTGACGCCGTCGTTAACGTAGCTGCCAGCCAAGGCGGCGTAAAGTACGGTCCTTGTAGGACGGATAGGCGATCCGGCCGGATCGCCTATCCGTCCCTCGGCGAATCGTTGAACTTAGCCGGCTGCGCCGGAACCTGAGACCCTAATCTCTCACCTAATCTCTCTTCCCGATTACGCATGCCAGGCCGGCAGGAGATTAGGTGAAAGATTAGGGTGCTCTTTATTCCAGCCATCTACGGCGTGACCACGAGCTATCTGAAACGGCAGGTCCGGCGGAACGTCGAACGGTTTCCGGACGATTTCATGTTTCAGTTGGACGCGGACGAGTTCGAGCTTTTGAGATGCCAAATTGGCATCTCAAAGGGCCGTGGCGGTCGCCGACACGCGCCCTTCGCCTTCACGGAGCAAGGCGTGGCGATGCTGTCCAGCGTGCTCTGCCGGCCCCATGACTTCCCGGTCGTCACCCTGGTGCCCCGCGTGGACCTGCTGCCGATCGTGGCCTACATACCGAGCCGGCCCCGGTGGTGATTCGGGTGGGCCTCGACGGGCACCTCGCCGACGCCGGATGCCGCCGGGGTGGCACCCAGGGGACTCGCCAGGACGGACGCCGGGACGCTGACCGCCAGGACCGCCGTCGAGCCAAACGCCAGAACCACCGGGAAGCCGACTGCCGCCGAGATCCGTGCTGTGCGTCTCGCGCGAACGCGCCGCCAGAAATCGCTGGGCGGCTTAAGGCGTATGCTGGTCCTGAAATGATTGGCCCTGCGACTGCGCTGTCGTGCGCCATTGAGATTGGCCCCCAACACGGCTACATTGATGCCCTGGTTGTCCAGTACTCGGCCGCGTACTGGGCTAAGACCGGGCTGTGGGGCGTCCGTGTCCGACCTGACTGTCCGCCGGAACCCCGCGGGCCGGTCTGCGCGGGGCAGGGATTTTTGTCAGTGGCTTGGTCTGACGCGGATTGCCTGCGTCACTGGGCTGCCTGCCTTGCGGAAAGGGCTGGAGCTGGCCCTGATCCTGGCGGTCGGAGGATGGTTGTAAGGTAGGCGGTTATCGCGTTGAACCCGAAGGATGCAGCCATTATGCGGCAAGTTGTCATCGAGAACCCGATCATCAATTCGCCTTTTAGCGAGCCGCAGCGTCATTTTCGCTTCGACGAACAGGGAATCACGAACGAGATTGTCACCGCCAGACGGATCAGCCAATACTTCATCCCGATCGCGCAACCTCGAAAGAAGACCAAGGACAAGCAACTGACCCTGGGCGACTGGACCAAAGACCGGATCGAAGAAAACAAGACGGTCAACGAGATCCGGCGCTTGGTGAAGATCTGGCGGGAAGGCCGTTACACGGGGGACGTGACCCGACAGACTGCTCGTCTTTTGGAATACTGGTCTCGCAGCGACCGGGCGCGCCGGTTGTTCTTCTGCCAAATCGAGGCCCTGGAAACCCTGATCTACATCACGGAGGTGGCGAGGAAATACGGTCACACCTGGATTGAAAACGACCTGCGACGATCCAACGAGGCGGCCAATGCGGGCTTGCTGCGAATTGCCTCGAAAATGGCCACGGGAAGTGGCAAGACCGTCGTCATGGCCATGCTGATCGCTTGGCAGACGCTCAACAAGCTGGCCAACCCCAAGGACGCCAGGTACACCGACACATTCCTGCTCGTCACGCCGGGCATCACGATTCGGGACCGGCTGCGGGTGCTATTGCCCAGCGACCCTGGCAACTACTACCGGGCCTTGGATATCGTCCCGCCCGACCTGATGGACAAACTTGGGCAGGCCAAGATTGTCGTCACCAACTACCATGCTTTCTTGCGGCGCGAGAAGGTCAAGGCCGCTTCACTTACAAAGAAGATCCTCCACCAAGACGAAGACTCGCCGTTCACGGAATCCGAAGGCGAGATGGTTCGCCGTGTCTGCCGCGGGCTGGGGAACAAACGCAGCATCATCGTCATCAACGACGAAGCCCACCACTGCTACCGCTGCCGCGTCAGCGACGAGGAAGAGCAGCTCACGGGCGATGACCGGAAGGAAGCCGAGCAACGGGAACAGGCCGCCCGCGTCTGGATCGGCGGTCTCGAAGCCATTCAGCGGAAGATCGGCATCAAGACAGTCTACGACCTTTCTGCCACGCCTTTTTTTCTGCGCGGGTCCGGGTATGGCGAAGCCAAGTTGTTTCCCTGGGTGGTTTCCGATTTCTCGCTGATTGACGCTATCGAGTCCGGCATCGTGAAAGTGCCTCGCGTGCCTGTGGCGGACGATGCCATGACCGGCGACCAGCCCACGTACCGTGATCTCTGGCTGCGCATTCGTGACGACCTGCCGAAGAAGGGCCGCAAGACCGACGCCATCGTGGGCGAACCGCGACTGCCCGCCGCGCTGGAAGGCGCACTGCAAAGCCTGTACGCCAACTACGCTAAGTGCCACGAGCGTTGGCAGAAGAACGACGAAGCCCGCGCCAACGGCCTGACGCCGCCCGCGTTCATCGTGGTCTGCAACAACACCAACGTCTCCAAGATGGTTTTCGACTACATCGCCGGCTGGGAGAAGCCCCTGCCCGATGGTTCGACGATTGCCGTGCCGGGGAAGCTGGGGATTTTCAGCAACGTGGCTGGCGGACAGTTCACCGACCGCCCCAACACGATCTTGGTGGATTCCGAGCAGTTGGAGTCGGGCGAGTCGATGAGCGATGACTTCAAGAAGATCGCCGCGCGGGAAATCGACGAGTTCAAGGCCGAATACCGCAGCCGCTTCCCCGGCAGCGATCCGGAGAAGCTCACCGACGAGGACTTGCTTCGCGAGGTGTTGAACACGGTGGGCAAGCCGGGCAAACTTGGCGAAAACGTCAAGTGTGTCGTCTCTGTCTCGATGCTCACCGAAGGCTGGGACGCCAACACGGTGACGCATATCCTGGGGGTCCGGGCGTTTGGCACGCAACTGCTGTGTGAACAGGTTGTTGGACGGGGCTTGCGGCGAATGAGCTACCAAGCGGAGCCGTCCACGGTGCAGTTGTCGGGAGGCGAAACCGCCACTTTCGAAGCGTTCCCCGTGGAATATGCCGAAGTCTATGGCGTCCCGTTTTCGTTCATCCCATCCGCGGGGTCATCGTCCGACCCGAAACCTGGCCCGCTTCCCACCCGTGTCCGGGCGCTCGAAAATCGGCGCAGCGCCTGCGAAATCACCTTTCCCCGCATCGACGGCTACCGGTACGAACTGCCCGCGGAGCGTCTGAAGGCCAAGTTCACCGACCAAACCCAGCTGGTGCTGACCACCGCCAGCGTCCCCACTAAGGTGGAGAACGCCCCGATCGTCGGCGAGACGGTAATCCACAATCTGGACGAACTGCGAGCCAAACGCCCCCAGGAAGTCGCGTTCCTGCTTGCCAAGCGCCTGCTGGAACATTACTTCCGCGATGACCAGCAGAACGTCAAGCCCTGGCTGTTCCCCGACCTGCTGACCATCAGCCGCTCCTGGCTGGACAAATGCGTGATCTGCAAAGACAACACGTTCCCCCAACTGCTGTTGCTGGTGGAGAACGCCTATACGGCGGCCGACCGCATCTACAAGGCGATCGTGGCGTCGACGGATGGCGACAAGCGGTTACTGCCGATTCCCAAGCCCTACGACACGGTTGGCTCGACCGTAGGCGTCGACTTCGACACGGTTCGGGACACCTACAAGACGAAAGCCGACAGGTGCCACGTATCCCATGTGGTGGGTGACACGAAGTCTTGGGAACAGAAGATGGCCCAGACGTTGGAGGATATGGACGAGGTGCTTTGCTACGTCAAGAACCACGGCTTGGGGTTCCTCATCCCGTACACGATCGGCGGGACTTCTCGCAACTACACCCCCGATTTCATCGCCCGGATTGACGACGGGCACGGCCGGGACAACCCGCTGAACCTGATTGTCGAAGTGACCGGAGCCAAGGACAAGGAGAAGGAAGCCAAGGTTTCCACGGCCAAGACGCTGTGGGTTCCTGCCGTCAATAACGCCGGCACCTGGGGCCGGTGGGACTTCATCGAGATCCGAGATCCGTGGGATGCGCAGGCTGCGATCCGCCAGAAGTTGATCCGTCCGTGAGAGGAAGCGAGGAAGTTGTGCAGTTCGATCCACAGAAGACTTACGCAGTGCTGACGGGCGATATCGTGGGATCGTCCCAGTTGGGGCCGGCTGAGCGGAAGGCGCTGCCAGATCTCCTGAGAAGAGCCGCCGGCGAACTCCGGGATTTCCGGACTGCGGCGATTCCGCTGGACATCGATATCTACGCGGGTGATTCGTGGCAGTTGCTGCTGACCGATCCGGGCTTGGCTCTGCGGGCGGCTGTCTTCATGCGGGCCTTCCTCCGGGACCGGGCCGAGGAACTGGGCTGCGAACTCGACAGTCGCGTCGTCGTAGCGCTCGGCAGCATTGACTTCGTGCCCGCGAACCGCGTCTCGGAAGGGGACGGTGAGGCATTTCGCCTTTCCGGGAGAACGCTCCAGGAGATCGCTCCCACGCAGCGGATGCGATTCGTCATCGCAGGGGTCCCGAACAGCCCCGTGTGGGATGCCGTCTTCGCGTTGATCGACGGCATCATTACCCATTGCTGGACAGCGATGCAGGCGCGGGCCGTTTCGGGAGTGTCGCGAGACTGGTCCCGGTCACAGACCGCTACTCTGTGGCCTAAGCCAATCAGCCCGTCGGCAGTCTTCGCGCACCTGCGGAAGGCCTGCTGGCACGCCATCTCACAGACCATTTCTCAATTTGAAAGTACGGATTGGTCGCGGGAGCGTTAACCTCCAGAGGTTGATTTCATTAAAATCAACCTCCTGGGCTTACTGCCCTATAAGATGTAGTATTCAATGAACTTGCTTCTCGATCCGCAAATCCAAATTATCTTCCTGGCAGTCGTGACCTCTCATCTGATCGGGGATTTCGTGCTCCAGTCGGATGATCTCGTCCGGGCGAAACGCGGAAACTTGAGGATCGCGCTAAGATACCACGCACTGCACGGCCTGATTCATGGACTTGTCGCCTGGGTGCTCTTGGGGTTTTGGCTGAACGATTGGCCGTTGCCCGTCATCGTGGCATTCTCGCACGCCGCGATCGATATCGCCAAGGAAGCCGTGCTGAAATGCTTGCCAACCCGCGACGAAAATGATCGGATTCTGGTTCGCTGGAAACTGACAGTCGGACTGGCGGGCGACCAAGTTCTCCACCTGGGCGTACTGCTTGTGGCTGTTTACGTGCTGGCCGCCGCGAGTCTCCTGCCTGCCGAGAGTTGCTGGAGCGGACTTCTCGGCCAGCACTACCGACCGATATTCGTCCCAACACTTGTCTTCATCTCGGCTTCTGTTTTCACCATATTTGTGGGTGGCGTCGTTATCGCCATTGTGACCGAACCGATCGTGCAGGAGATTCGCCAATGCCAGACAGCGGAAAACGAACTACCGAGCAAGCGGCGCGGGTTGGCTAAGGGCGGCCGATACATCGGCCAATTGGAACGTACGCTGATCCTGCTGTTCATCCTGTCCGGCCAACCGGCGGGTGTCGGATTCCTGGTGACCGCCAAGTCTGTCTTCCGCTTCGGCGATTTGAAGGACCACGAGGACCGCATGGAAGCGGAATACATCATCATCGGGACCATGTTGAGTTTCGCCTGGGGACTCGCCTTCGCCTGGCTCACCCAGTACGCCTTACAGAAAATCTAGCCACGGAACCGCAATGGCCAAGAAGAAAAAAACGACTTCGGAGACGCCTATCGACACCGTCCGCCACAAGGACAAGCGGAAGAACATCCCCACGGAGGAACTGCGGGATTTCGTGGCCAAGGAAGAGCAACAGCCGTACACCGTCCGCTACCCCCGCAACCCCGACTTGGACCCGCAGTTGGTCTGGCAGGGCAAAGACGAACAGGACCGCCAACCGCTGGAAGTCCCGGCGGTGCCGATCTACATCCAGGAAAAGGTTCACCCCCAAGCCATCATCGAGGACTTCCTCGCCACGACAGCCGCGGCCGGGAAGGAACGCGGCGATGTGCAACTGAGCTTGTTTTCCGACTTCAACGGACTGCCCGATGACTTTGACAAGCGGGTGGATTTCTACCACCACGAAGGCAATTGGTCCAACCGCCTGATTCTGGGCAACTCGCTGTTGGTGATGACTTCGCTGGCGGAGAAGGAGTCGTTAAAGGGCAAGGTGCAGATGATCTACATCGACCCACCCTACGGCATCAAGTTTGGCTCCAACTGGCAGGTTTCCACGCGAAAGCGAGATGTGAAGGACGGCAAGACCGAGGATTTTGTGCGGCAGCCGGAACAGGTCCAAGCCTTCCGCGATACTTGGAAGTTGGGCATCCATTCCTACCTGCCGTATCTCCGGGACAGATTGGCCGTCGCCCGCGAACTGCTGACTGAGTCTGGTTCCATCTTCGTGCAAATCGGTGACGAAAACGTCCATCTGGTGCGGTGTGTGTTGGACGAGGTTTTTGGCAGCGAGAACTTCTGCTCACTCGTAACATACTCGAAGACCACGTCAGCAACGAGTGAACTGCTTTCTGGCACTACCGACTACATTTTGTGGTATGCCAAGAAGGTTCAGGATGTGAAGTACCGGCAGCTTTATCACCAGAAAGAGGTCGGCGAAACCGGTGCCACGAAGTACACATCAGTTCAACTCCCAGACGGAACCTGTCGCCCGATGAAAGGCGAGGAATCTCAGGATATCTCGTTGTTGCCGGCACATTCTCGTGTATTCACCACGGGCGGATTGACGAGTCAACGACCCCCCGGTGATTTTCCTGTTGAGTTCGAGGGCAGACGATTCGGCCCTGGTACTGGGTACTGGAAGACGGGGGAAATCGGAATGGATCGACTACTCAAAGCGAACCGCGTGGTGTTGAGCGGAAACAGGCTGAGATACGTCCGTTTCTTTGACGATTTCACGGTTTACCCCCACACTAACGCATGGCTGGACATCGGTGGCATTCAGAGTCGGGCTGATCCCAAAGTCTACGTCGTTCAGACGGCAACGACAGCCATTGAGCGCTGCATGTTGATGACCACCGACCCCGGCGACTTGGTGCTGGACCCAACCTGTGGCAGCGGCACGACAGCCTATGTGGCCGAGCAGTGGGGCAGACGCTGGATCACCATCGACACCAGCCGTGTATCACTGACCCTGGCCCGGACTCGTCTGATGGCGGCCCGCTTTCCCTACTACCTGTTGTCCGACACGCCGGAAGGCATCGAGAAGGAATCCGACCTGACGGGGCAGTTGCCGCTCAGTCCACTGCCGGAAACGGACGGCGACATTCGCAAGGGATTCGTCTACAAACGGGTGCCCCACATCACGCTGAAGGCTATCGCCAACAACGAGGATGTCAACGCCATCCACGCCAAGTGGCAAGAGTCGTTGGAATCGCTGCGGGCGAAGCTCAACGCTGCCCTGAGGAAGACCTGGCAGGAATGGGAAGTCCCGCGCGCGGCGGAAGATTCGTGGCCCTCAGAAGCGAGGTCGCTCTTTTTCGAACTGCGCACCGAGCTATCCCGTGGCGAAGACGCGAGACCGAGCAAGGTTGCCGACCACCTGCGCGGAATCAACAAGCAATTGAAACGGAAGTACACGGTCGAGACGCTACCAGAGCGTCCCGTTGATCCTTGGCCGGTGATCGCAGCGACTCTGCATTCCGAATGGTGGAACGCTCGCCAGCAACGGCAGCGGGAAATCGACGCTTCGATTGCCCGCCGAGCGGACACCGAGATGCTCTGCGACCAGCCCTACGAGGAGAACAAGCGGGTTCGCGTCACGGGACCGTTCACCGTGGAAAGCCTCTCGCCGCATCGGACGATCAGCGTCGAGGAGAAGAAGCGGCGAGCCGAAGCGGGCGACCCGAAGTTGGGACTGAAGATTGCCACCTACGGTCCCGACCGGTTTGGCAACATGATCCTGGACAATCTGCGCACCGCTGGCGTCCAGAACACATTCAAAAATGAACGGCTGCGGTTCGACTCCCTACAGCCCTACCCCGGCGAGTGGATTCACGGCGAGGGTTCCTACACGGACAGCGACGGTACATCGAAGCGTGTGGCCGTGTGCATCGGGCCGGAACACGGCACGGTTGGCCCGCAGTTGGTCAAGGAGGCCGCGAAGGAGGCCGTCCGGGGCGTTGGCTTCGACTTGCTGATTGTCTGCGGATTCGCCTTTGACCCCCACGTCTCGGAAGAGGCCAAGCGTTACGGCAATTTGGCGGTGTTGCCCACCCGCATGAACCCGGATCTGACGATGGGCGAGTTGCTGAAGAAGACCGGATCGGGCAATCTGTTCATGGTCTTTGGCGAGCCAGACCTGGACGTGACCCGGCAGAAGGACGGGCGCGTTGTGGTCGAAATCCGGGGCCTGGACATTTTCGATCCCACGACGGGCGAAATCCGGTCCAGCAGCACGGACGACATCGCCTGCTGGTTCATCGACACCAACTACAACGGCGAGAGCTTTTTTGTCCGCCACGCCTATTTCACGGGTGCCGGTGAACCCTACGACAATTTGAAGCGGGCCTTGCGGGCGGAAATCGACGAAGGGGCCTGGTCAACGCTGTACTCAACCACCAGCCGCCCCTTTGACCCGCCCGAATCCGGCAAGATCGCCGTCAAAGTCATCAACCACTATGGCGACGAGGTGTTGAAGGTATACGAGGTTTAGGATCGCGTTCGCGGAGATTGGATTGTGCTCGTAATCAGACCTGCTCCGATTCAAGCAGGCGATTGAATTTGATCTGGAGGATTTCGCAACGCACCCATCGGCTGAGTTAGTCGTGCCACCGCCGTACTTCTCGGAAACGCCCCCTGAGGGGCGCGTCTTGCAGCCGGAAACGCCGTACTTTCCCAAGAAAAGCGAACGGGCGCCAGGAATTGGCGCCCGTACTTCTGAGTGGGCGATAAAGGACTCGAACCTTCGACATCCGCCTTGTAAGGGCGGCGCTCTAACCAACTGAGCTAATCGCCCAGAACCCACACAACGCGGTCTTCGCCAGCCTGGGGAACGGCCGAGAAAAAACTTCGGCAGCTGCCGCGCGGCCCCTCACCCCAACCCTCTCCTCGGAGTACCGGGGCGAGGGAGCCGTCTTGCCTCAGCCGCAGACCACGGGCCGCAAACCGTCCGCTGCGTTGCCGACCAGGTGCCAATCGTATGTTGCCGAGAAGCGTGGTGTCAACCCGAGATGGGCAGCCACGGGCTGCGTCTTCCTGGGAGCTTGCCCTCCCGGTATCGCCGTCCGCCTGATACATTAACCACATGAGACGGGCGGCTGGAGATTTCCCAAGTCTCGGAGATTTCGGAACTCGGCCCGGTGATTTTCTTCTGACAGGCGAACGCTTGAGGTGAGGCAATGGGCGTTGAGACGATTACGTTGACGGATTCCACGAGCGGGGCCACGGCGCACGTCCTCGCGGGTTTGGGCTTCAACTGCTTTGCATTGGACCTGGTTTACGACGGACAACCGATTCCGGTGATCTGGTCCGAGGCAGGCTTCGAGACCGGACTACACCGCGCGTCGGGCAGCGGCAACCCGATCCTGTTTCCTTACCCGGGCCGCATCCGGGGCCAGATGCTGAATTGGCAGGGACGGGAGTATCCGTTGGAAGGTGATGACAGCCGCGGGAACGCCCTTCACGGTTTTGTCTTGACGCGACCTTGGCGGGTGATCGAACGGGCCGCGGACCGCGTGGTCGGGCAGTTCCAGGCCGCGGTGGATGACCCGCAACTGCTGGACCGTTGGCCGGCGGATTTTCGCATCACGGCGACGTACGAGTTGTCCGAGGGCGAACTGCGAACCGTCTATCGGGTCGATAACCCGGATCAGCGACCGTTGCCCTGCGGTTTGGGGCTTCATCCGTATTTCTGTGTGCCCTTGGGAGGCAAGGCGGCCAACGACTGCCGCGTGCAGCTGCCAGTGACCAAACGCTGGGAGTTGGTCGACATGCTGCCCACGGGCACGACCCTGCCCGTGGAAAACGCGGAACGCTTTTGGGCCGGCCTGCCGTTCGAGGATATGGCGTTTGACGACGTGTTCGCGGGCCTGGAGTTCGACGAAGACCTGTGCACGTGCCGCATCGTCGACCCGCACAGCGGCCTGCGGCTCCAGGTCCAGTTCGACCGGGCGTTTCGGGAATGCGTGGTCTACAATCCGCCGCATCGCGAAGCTGTGTGTATCGAACCGTACACCTGCGTGCCCAATGCCAGCGAGTTGCAGGCGGCTGGCGTGGACTCGGGCTGGCGCGTGTTGCAGCCCGGTGAGTCGTTCGAAGGGCGGATGGTGGTCCGGCTGGAGTGAGGGAGC
>JAPLNJ010000301.1 GCA_026692885.1 Planctomycetota bacterium
CAGGGTGAAACCCTGCCGCCGGATGAGCCGTTCGATCAGGTTCCAAAGTTCACCCGCAGCCAGCGTTCGCGTTCGCGGAGTGTTCCGCAGTTGTTCCATCAACAGCTTGGGGATTCCATCCGCTTCCGTGGGCAGCCCCGCGAACTGGAGCAGCATCGCCAGGCAGTTGCCGTTCACGCCCGTTTGCCGGAGACACTGCATTTGTTTCAAGGCCGTGGTCTTGCCCACACCGGCGTCGATCGTCACGCACAGCCGGGTGACGGACATATCGCCCAAGAACTCACGGCGGCGGCGAGCTGGGTAAGCGGGCCGGTTCGGGCCCGCTGGAGACGCGGGATTGATCAGCTCCCAACGGCACTCGCCGCTCGGTAGTCCGTGGACTGGGATCGGCTGCACGCCGGTCGAATCCCCTGCATCGGGCAGCACCCCCAAGGGAACGGCCGCCAAGCAGTCCCACTGGAAATTCGGCGGGCACACGAGCCGCCACAATCGTTGCGCGGCTATAAAGGGTGGGTGCATCGAAGAACGTCTCGTGGGGAGGAACAAAGCCTGGCGAACGGCAATATACCGTCTGCCACGGCCGTCGTCGACAGACGGCGGTCGAGAGCAGACGCAGGGACAGAAGTCTAAAGGCGCCAGAAACGGGGATTTGCTTGGCGTTTTTTCGCTGCTGCGGCGCCTTGAGTCTCGTAGAGGCAGCGCGGCGTAGACCGGCTGTCGTGGATCTGCAACCAAATCGATGAAACAGGAGAAGCCCCATGTCCCTGGAATTGATGCCGCCCATCGTCGTCCCTAGGCCCTTTCCCGTGTTGGAGAACCGCGAGCCGAGGGGGGGCGGTATGTCGGAGGAATTGGCCGAGGAAGCGCGGAAGTGGGTCAAACCGCAGCCGGAACGTCGCCTACCGGAGCAGCCACAACTCGCCGTGTCCACTCCGCGGGTTCGATTTGACTTGGATTGATCAGACGTGGTGATACCGTGCTGTTGGGAGACGGGAACAATCGCGATAATGGCCCGGACAGCCAGTTGCCCTCTCGGCTGTCCGTGCCCGACCGGTGGCCAATCACGAACCCCCAGACCATGCCTGAAAAACCGCCGTTCATCGCTTCGCAGCGGCTTCTGCTGCTCGACCCCAACGTGCCTGACCCACGGGAGTTTCTCTCGCCGGAGAAGTTCCGCGCAGCGCGATTGTCGGGTGTCGGCGACGAAGGCCGAGCAGGTGACGATCCAGACGCGAAGTACTGGCAGCCCATCGATCGCCGCAACCTGTTCTGCGACCCCTGTATCCGTCGACTGTGTGTCACAACCGATGCCGGTGTGGGCAAGTCGACCATGCTGAAATGGGCCGCCCATGCCATTATGGCCCACGACCCGCGTACGTTGGCCATCTATATCCCACTGCGGGACCTTCCGGATTCGGCGGACAAGTATCTGGGGACAATCGATATGGATCCGAAGGCCCAGGCCATCGGGCCGCTCGTGATGGCCATGCTTCGGGACGGACACAATGCCCGGCTCGATGAACCGGCACATTCCGCCAACGCGAAAACCTCGCGGCAGGTTGACGGACTGCGCGCCACTGACTCGTCGCGCATCGCCCAGTTGTTACGCCGGTTGGCCGCCCAGAGGCGACTGGTGCTGTTGGTGGACGCCCTGGACGAAATCAGCCGCCAGGCCGGTGACGAGGAGGCGGTGCCGAAACGCGTGCAGGCCCTGCAGGATTTCCTGCAGACCGCGGGCCGCGGCTGCCGCGTGGTAATTGCCGGCCGGCCGTTTGCGATCGACCGGTACTGGGAAGCCCTGTTTGCACGAGGAGACTGGCGGTTTGCCCAGATTGATCATTTTGCCCCGCAGGAGCAGCAACAGTATCTCGGCTGGGATAGATACAGTCGCGTACTGGCAACCGAGATCAAGATCATTTCCGTGCCGCGCGCACTGGAAGCGATTCGGCTCCTGCGGCCACAGCAACTCGACGACCTCCGGACCGCCAGCGACGTCTACTGGAACTGCGTGGACACAATGCTGAGCAAGGCGGCAACTGCCGAATTGATCGGGCAGGGATTTCGGGACGAGACTCTCCAGTGGCTGCTAGGGGCGTTGGCCTTTCAGATGGTCGTGGACGGCAATTTTGAGGGCGTTACGGAAGGTGAGTTCGGGAGCTTCTGTGACCGGGTCTGGCTTCGTCAGGCAGGCGAGCACCCGCGGCTCTGTAGCTCGCCGGAGAAGTTCCAATCGCTACTGGAGATGCTGGGCAAGACGATCGAGTTCCTGGATCACGGATTCCTGGACGGGCGGGGAATGAAGCAGGTGTTCTGGCGGAAGGCGACGGCACACTGGCAGGCACACCGCGGTCGACCGAAATGATCTACCGCTGTTACCAAACAGTTGACAGGTACGTGGCGAGCGAACGCCAACGACCGCAATTGGCCCTTAGATTTCAAGCCGAGTTCCAGGCTCGCTGCGTGGCGCCGTTTCAGGCGGAATTGCCGCAGCAGATCCTGAGTGGCCTGCGGGATCGTGCAGGGCTGCATGAACAATGCCAGCCAAGTTCTATTATGCGCGAGTTCCTGACCGTACGCGAAGGGCCGAAGAAGCAACCTATTGGCTTTCGGCGCATCCCGCCGGATGACAGCCATTCGCTGCGATTTGTCATGGGATCGATGGAACGAGACAGTGAAGGTCCGCATCAAGTGGTCATCTTAGAAGCCTTTCTTGTGGCGTGCTCCCCGACGACGAACGAACAGTACGAACTTTTTGATCCTTCGCATCGGCAGCGAGCGGCGTGGGATGAGGGCTTGGACATAGCGCCACGCGAAGACACATCGGACCGGTGCCCCGTCGTGTGGGTATCGTTTTACGATGCCTGGACCTACTGCCTATGGTTGGGGGAAGGCTATCGTTTGCCGAGCGAAGAGGAATGGGAATTCGCCTGCCGAGCGAGGAGCAAAACCCGCTGGTTTTTCGGCGACGACAAGGAGAGGCTGCGCGAATACGCCTGGTATTCCGCGAATTCCGACAGAGTGACACACCCGGTTGGAGAACTCAAAGCCAACGAATGGGGCCTTTACGATGTGCACGGCAACGTGCGGGAATGGTGCGACACACGTTGGAGCGTCCGCGGATCGACCCGTGTGTTGCGTGGCGGGTCGTGGGACGACACCGCGGGGTATGTGCGATCCGCGGCTCGCGACGATGGGCGTCCCGACTATCGTTGCAGCAGATTCGGTTTTCGTGTGGCCAGGATCCTAACTGAACACCCCTTTCCCTTATTTCCTTCTTCGCGAACGTAGCGAGATTGCGAAAGACTCCCGGGGCACTGATTACGGTGCATGGATTCAGGATCCCGACGGCCTGGGTTTGCGGCCTGTCGATTCAATCGACAGCGGTCCAAAGTGCAAAAAAACGCTAGCCAAAATAAGTTCCCGGATTCCACGCGGTGTGTCGCTGCTCGAAACGGCCGCGACCAACCACGGCCGCTACTCGCCAACGTTTTGAGCAGTGCTACGTTTCGAGTGGCCTGACACTGTTGGGAATCACGTTGAGTCCGGGTCGGTGAATCGTCCAGACCATTCCCAGCGGTGGCACGCTCCGCAAATCACACGCTGTCCACACCTCGTCTGTTATGCGCCTTGTCGAGACGCAAGAGCCGTGTTAAGGTCCTCTACTCCGTAACTGCCTTCCCGCGCGGCACGGCCTCGCATCCGGGCGGCCGTGCCTTCCCAGGCGAATCCCCGGAACGAACACGCGAAGGACGTTGCCAGCGGTTCTCCGATAATTCGTCACGCGTCAGGACCGGGAAGTGGCTTCGTCCGTCGGCGCCTCGCCTTCGTCTTGGTGCCCGACGAACGAAGTCCAGCCGTCGATGAAGCTACTCACATCACGGGCCAACTGCTCTCCCGACTCCTGGACCATGGCGGTCGTGATGCGTCCCTGGGCCGCCAACAGCATCACCAGACAGGTGCAGACGTGCCCCGTGGCGCGCGCGGCGTGCTTGGCCAGCCAGCACCACGCTCGAGGCAAGCTGACTGCCGCAGCCAGAAAGCCGCCGGCGACGCAGGCCAGGACGATGATCCCCAAAACAGCTGCCCATTCTCGCGGAGCGAGATCCAATACGAACGCGTGCATGACTATCTCCTCAACAAAGAAACCGCTCGTGCTTGCCTCCCTTCCCTGGGATCCATTCCTCTCGTGCCTTCCGCAAGAAGAGAGGCGCCGGAAACGGACCGCCGTCCGAAATCTTCTGCGGCTGCGCCGGACGACTCAGAGTGCCAGGCGTTGGGCCAGAAACTGTTTGAGCAATCAGATGACCGCGCGCGGTGGTTCCGTCTCCACCCGCCACGCGGATAAACTGAGGCTGGTGATCCGCATGGCGTTGCTCAGGAGGAACCCTTCCAGATCCCGTGCCGGGATGCCGCCCCTGGACGGATGGGTCACATTCGGAACATCCGCCAGGCGGTGGAGGCAATCCACGTCAATGTGCACGTGGGAAGCCCGCGGGATTCGCCGGGGGGGCGAGCGCAGCACACGGATGCCGGCCGCCTGCGTTCTCTCCCGCTCACCGGTGTCCCAATCGCGTCCGCCCACGTGGACGCATTCCCGCGGACGAGAGGCGACTTTGCCGAGAAGTGCGACCAACCGATCGCAGGCGCGACCGGTGAGGGCGGCCAGGGGCATGCCCCCAGAAAGCCAGAGGCGGTCGTGACTTCGTCGTTGTAGTCCCCGTAGGCGTCCGTCGGTCAAGCCGGCATCGATCCAATCGAAATAGGTTCGGAACTGCGGATGGCTCTGGCGAAGTCCCGCCGCAAGATTCGTCCACCGCGGCTGGGCGTCCGGGCGGTGGGCTGTCGCGCCGCGACCCGTCTCAGCATGCCTCCGTCGATCTTCAATAACTTTGCTGGATTTCGCGTGGCCAGGGACCGTGACAAGAGTCGTTGACCCTTCCCTCCTCGGACGCGCGCCAAGCGTGCGCCAGACGGATCCCGTAGCGGCTTGATGCGAGCTGCCGGCCCGAACTGGCTTCTTCCGATAGGCCGAGTTCTGGCGAGCCACAGTCGCTGCCGGTGCGGCAGGCGCATGGGACCTATCGGCCTCGTACCCATTCGCCGCTGAGATGCTTCCGCTGGCATTCCGGCGCCTCTCTATAGGCGAAGGACGGCCTTTATGGAACGTCCGCGGAGCGCGGAAAGCCGTCCCTGAGCAGCCACAGCAGGCGATTTGTTTCACAGGGGGGAGTCATGTTCGTATCCACTATTTGCCGTAGCGAAGTGTCGCGCGTCAGGGATGACAGTTCCCAAGTCAACTGGAACCCGTCGCTCATGGGTACACGGGTCGACAAGCAGCTGGCCCGCACTGCGGGGCCGGCGACGGCGTGGGGCGCCAGTTCGTGTTCCCCACGCTCGCGTCTCGTCCCTATCGCCCTCGGTTTGGCGGCCCTGCTGATACCCCAGCTCATCTTCGCTCAAGATCTGCGCCCGGGGTTGTGCACGCGGGGCATTGCAGAGCGATTGGACGAGGGAGAACCGCTGCTGCAGGCGATGATCGAGTCGGATGAGTACATCCAGTACACCCTCGATCGTCGTTTGGGCTGCCGCCGTCTGGGCATGAACCTCGCGTCCACCCTGCGGTGCGGCAAAAACGCCGAGATCTACGAGGGGCGACAGGCTCTGTACCGTGGAATGCGCATCGATCGGCCATACTTCGAGCGCGACTATGTCTCCGGAACCGCCACCGACAAACTCCCGGTCAGCCGTTTCCAGAATCCCCTCTACGCTGTACGATTCGCCGAACTCCTGGGCCGCGCAGCAGCAGCTGCCAACATGGTTGTCGGACGCTGCTGTCCCCATGGCCACATGCTGTTCGACGATGGAGACGAGATCTTAGTGGAGGACGAACACGGCCTGCCCGTCGAATTGGTGGTTGCGGATTACACCGGCGCCTTTGCGGACTACGAGCGGAATTTCACTGACCTTGTGGCCACTTATCTGTGTCCCGTCAATACTCGTATGGAACACATGCCAAACCCAGCAGTCTTCAGTGGGGCTTACGTCAACGCCCTCGTCACGAAACTGGGCGAGATCCAACAGAAATACCGCGAGCAGAAGCGGGCCTTCGATACCCTGTTTGCCCACCGGCACCGTGACCATCCCGGTAGCCTTGCTTATCGTTGGGATCGGATCCTGTCGCGTCTGGCGGCGGCGAACCTGGAAGAATTGGAGCGGGAGCTGCGTAGACAGTCAGCCAGCCAAATGCGAAGTACTGAAGGGGCAGTGCCCTCGCCATGACGATCGCATAAACAAGAATCCGTCTTGGCTTCGGGGGCAGGCCGGTCGGCTGACCGCTGCCAACAACCAAACGCGCCCGCCGTCCGACGCCCTCCGCGTTGACGTTTTGCGGGTGGGGATCGCCGGCTGGCTGACTGTCTTGCTGCGCGACCTCGCAGCAGCGGCGTGCGGTGCCTGACGCAGCCCCCCCCTCGCCCGTCCGGAGACGGTGATCCCGCGTCCTGTTTCGCCGGTCCCCGTGTCCGCGACCGGTTCTTTTTCGATCAAGCAAGCCAACTGGATGCTTTCCGGCGCCTTAAGTCTTGTAAAGGGCAAGAACCGGGGGCAGCCGTGGAAGGCTGCTGACTCGTGGGGGAACGTCGGACCTCCGCGAGTATGCCGAACATTTCCGATCGGGAGGGCAACGCGATGAATTCCCCCACTCAGCGTCGGTTCAAGGTGCATGACCATTCCAGCCGGGTTCGGCATTCTGGCTGCCGCAGGTTGAGATCCCTGCAGCTGGCCACACTAAAATCTCCGCGTTAGAGTCGCGTGCCGGCAGCACCAAAGCCATGACGGGACCTTCTTCCGCCGTCAGTTGAGAAGGTCGGTTGCGGTGTAAGTGTTGGACATATTGGACTGCTGTTGGAGCCAAAGTCGGTCGTGTTTTTCTGACTTCTTCAAAGGATTCAAGCTATGATGCCGTTCAAAGGACCTCATTGCCCACCTATCGTACGGGCCACATCTCCAAAAGCCAAGCGTGGTCGCCGAAAGAAGCTGTCCGCGCGCCGTGCTCTACAAGTCGAGTCCCTCGAAACCCGCTTGCTTCTGGAGGGAGCACCGGTAGCAGCAACGAGTAACTTCGTCGTCGTGCGAGACGACGGCGCCGGACTGTTCTTGCACCTGGGAAACAGCGATAATGACCCCGGCGAGGAATTCAGCTCCCGCTTCGGTTTCGCCGAATCGTCACCCTACACAAACGAGGCCCACCGGATACTCTACGGCGATATGTCGGGACGTGGTGTCGATCGACCGGTCGCCGTCCAAAAATCCGGTGTTGGTCTCGAGTGGTTCGTCCAAGACGACGACGACACCGATGTCGAGTACCGTTTCCAATTTGGACTGAGCCCCGATTTAGTGTTAATCCGTGACTTCAACGGGAACTTGACGGATGACGTAGCTGTTGCTCGTCCTGGGCGATTTGACGCCGCCGTAGGGCTGCGCGTATATCAGTGGTATGTGGCTTACGACCCCTTCCGTGCCAAGGAGAGCGGGGCCGATGGTGGTCTCTTGTCCGTCGACTATGTCTTCGAGTACGGCTACGACGGGGATACGTTGCTGGTCGGTGACTGGAATGGCGATGGGAAAAGTGAGCCGGGGCTTGTGTCGCAGAATACGACTGTCCTCGGTAATCAGACCCTCATGCAGTGGTATCTGGACGGTGTTTCCTTCCCATTCGGCATTCCACCCGCGAAACCCGTGGTCGGTGACTGGGACGGCGATGGTCGCGATAACGTCGGGGTCGTTGAAGAGTATCCCGGTCAGCCGTTTCCTAACAACATTTCCCTGTGGTTGCTGCACCTAAATCGTGACCCTCACGCGGAAGGTCAATTCCGTTACGGTCTGCCCGACGATCAATACTTTACGGGACAACTGGACCAACCCGATATATTGATTGATGACGTCAGTGTTACCGAGGGAGACAGCGGAACCGGCAATCTTGTCTTCACTGTCAGTTTGTCCCACGCAAGCCAAGTGCCGGTAACCGTCGATTTCACCACCTCGGACTACACGGCCAGCCAGGGCAGTGACTACAACCCGGTGAGCGGACGTCTGACATTTCTTCCGCCAACATCGGGAAACATCGGGGAAACGTCCAAGACGATCAATGTACCAGTAAAAGGGGACGACCTGGTCGAGGGAGCGGAGAGCTTTCATCTGAGGCTCAGCAATCCGGTGGGCGCTCGTTTGCCGGACAATATCGGCATCGGATCGATCCGCGACAACGATGGCGCACTGCTCAGCATCTCGGACGTCGTGCGAAATGAAGGGGCGAGTGGAAGCACGGAGTTCCGCTTCCTGATTAGCTCCACAAAACCCATCGATACACCCATTGAAGCACGCCTACGAACGCGTGATGGCACAGCGCGCGGCGACAGCGACTATGTGCCAGTCGACAAGACGATTGTCATTCCAGCGGGCCAACTGTCCACATCGTCGTCAGTCAGTGTCACGGGTGACCTGATGGTCGAGTTGGACGAAACCTTCTCCGTCGAACTCAGCAGCATTCAGGCGTTGGGCCGAGATGTGCGTCCGGGCAATGTGGTGGGTACTGGCACGATTCTCAACGACGACAGCGCCCACTTCCAAGTGCAAGTGTCTAACGCGTCCGCTCGTGAATCTCTCGGACAGATGCCATTTATAGTCACACTGTCCAACCCGGTTGACGTCGAGACGCGAGTGGTGGTATCCACTGCAGACGGTTCCGCTTCAACAGCCGATCGCGACTATCAGCCGCTCGCACAGGAGGTGACGTTTCCAGCCGGCGTCACCGAGCGCACGGTGCCGGTGACCATCAATGACGACGCCCAAGTCGAGCTCGATGAGACTTTCTTTGTAAACATCTCGGGCATACAGTCCAGCGAGCGGGCGGTCAACCTTGGTGCAGGGGGGCAGGGTGTCATTGTGAACGACGATTTCGCCATCATCGAGATCATCAGCGATGTGCAACGAGTGGAAGGTGATTCGGGCACAACTGCGTTTACTTTCGGCGTCCGGCTAAGCAATCCGGTCGATGCACCAATCGACGTCCGGTTCACCACGACGGGGGGCGCTGCGGCGGAGGGCAAGGCGACGGAAGGCGATGATTTTCGACGGGTAAATGACGTGATCTCATTCTCCCGCGGAGAATCAGGCACTCGAACGATATCTGTGGATGTTATCGGCGACGTTGTCCCTGAGGGGGACGAGTTTTTTTTCATGAATCTTGCCGATTTGCATGTCCATTCGCGGGATGTACGAATGGGAGCCGACCAACGACGGGGAATCATCAAGGACGATGACGTGATGGGCTCGATCTCAGGCACGAAATTCGAGGACTCTAACGGCAACGGTATGCGTGATCAGAACGAAACCGGTCTGCCGAACTGGACGATTTTTGTGGACGCAAATGGGGACGGTGTATTGAACTCGCACGTCCAGGTGCCCGTTGAATCGACCAACATCCCCGTACCCATTCGCGATCGCACGACGTCCCGATCCCAATTGATCGTTACGGGACTTGTCGGGCCGGTTGGCGACGTCGATCTTAAGCTTGATATCACGCATACGTATGTGGCCGATTTGACGGCTACGCTGATCAGTCCACTTGGCACGCGGGTTATGCTGTTTAGCCGCGTTGGAGGTCTGGGCGCTAACTTTACAAATACCATATTGGACGACGAAGCTGAGTTTGGCATTGGCGAGGGTATTTCACCTTTCGCAGGGCGGTTTCGGCCGACAGTTTCTCTTGCCAACCTGGTCGGAGAAGATCCCAACGGCATTTGGACGCTGGAGATATCTGACAACGAACTGAGGGATGAGGGATCCCTTAATAGCTGGTCGCTCGATATATCTACCGCGGTCTGTGACGCCAATGCAGCTGAAGCATGTACGATCACCGATGTCAACGGAGAATACGTCTTTCGCGACCTGCCGGCAGGATCCTATCAATTGGTCGAAGTACAGCAGCCAGGGTGGCGGCAGACCTTCCCGCTGGGCCCCAACCGCCGTTCGAGCGCGAATACTAACGCGATCGGCCTGGGAGATGGTACGGCACAAATCGGCGGCCTCTATCTGCCCCCCCAGCGGCGCCTCGTCGGCGGTCTGAAACCACTTAGCGTCCCCTCCAAGATGGATGCCCTGGATGTAGCACTGGAGTTCCTTCGCGGCCGAGCTACGGACCTCGGCTTGAGCGAGAGTGACTTTGAGTCATTTGTCGTCAAGGACCGGTACGTGAGCGGACAGACGGGCGTTACCCATCTCTATCTGCGTCAAATGCATAACGGATTGGAAATCCTCAACGCGGATATCAACGTTAACGTATCGCCGCAGGGAGAAGTGCTCAGTGTCGGCAGCACATTCCTTCCCCTGAGTTCGGTGAAGAACGACCTTGTGCCGCTCGTGCCGTTGATCGACGCTGAATCCGGTATGCCGGAATTGGAATCGTATTTTGGCGAATCGCTTGACGCGATGTCGGAGGCGTTCCCTCCAGAGTTGCATTATGTACCAACGCCCAATGGGCTCGAACTCGCGTGGCGTCTCAACTCGCAATCTAGGGACATTGCTCATTGGTATGATTCGAGCGTCAGCGCCATCGACAGCGAAGTTCTGTATTGGACCGACTGGGTGTTGTCGTTCGCCGAGTACAACGTATTCCCGCTTCCTGTGGAACACCCCGAAGATGGCGGACGGGTCCTGCAGGCCAGTCCCCATGATCCTGATGCTTCACCGCTTGGCTGGCATGACACGAACGGTGTCGTGGGACCGGAATTTACGGACACTCGGGGTAACAATGTCTTCGCCCAGGAAGATGCTGACGCAAATAATCGAGAAGGGTTTCGTCCTGACGGAGGCGGCAGTCTGACTTTCAGCTTTCCGTTGGATTTGAACGGGCCGCCGGCTTCCTATCTGCCCGCGGCCATCACCAATTTATTCTACTGGAACAACGTGTTGCACGACATTCACTACCAGTATGGATTTGACGAGGCGGCGGGCAACTTCCAGCAGACGAATTACAGCGGAGCCGGGGCGGGCGGCGATCCCGTGATGGCGGATGCGCAGGACGGATCGGGAACGAACAATGCGAACATCTTCGTACCGCCAGACGGCTCCCCACCACGAATGCAGATGTATCGCTGGACGAACACCACACCGGAGCGTGATAGCGACTTCGACAACCAAGTCATCATTCATGAATACGGCCACGGGGTATCCAACCGCTTGACCGGTGGGCCGTCAAATTCTGGTGCGCTCAGCGCGCTTCAAAGCGGAGGTATGGGGGAGGGGTGGAGCGACTGGTGGGCCCTTGTTCTAACGGCTAAGCCCGAGGATTTCTCTAACCCCGCTAATCAATTCCCGATCGGCGCGTATTTGCTAGGGCAGGACTCGGAGACGGGCAGAGGCATCCGAGCGTACCCTTATAGTTTTGACATGAGTATAGATCCACTGACGCTGGGCCGTTTCAACATGAATAGTCAAGTCCATTTTGTGGGCACGATCTGGGCGTCTGCGTTGTGGGACCTGACGTGGTTGCTGGTTAACGGAGATGGCGGGAACATTCCAGCAAAGGGATTTGATACCGACGTTTACCGAGGAGACGGCGGAAACAACGTGGCGATGCAGCTCGTTATGGACGCAATGAAACTGCAACCTGCGAACCCGTCATTCTTGGATGCCCGTGACGCGATTCTGCTGGCCGATCAGGTTTCCAATGGAGGGGCGAACCAGCTCGCAATTTGGACGGCTTTCGCCAGACGCGGCATGGGCGCAAGTGCGTCGGACGGCGGCCAGGCGAATTCACAAACTGTTTCGGAGGCATTCGATCTTCCGCTGGGGAGCCATGTCATCCTCCTGTCGCCAAGGCAGACGGTCGAGGGCGCCGATTTCGGCAATCGCCGGGAACCGGTGCGCATCTCGATTGCCAAAACTGCCGCTGTTGTCGAAGGTGATCAGGCGGAGGTGCTAGTATCACTCGGACGGCCGTCGCAAGACGAAGTAAGGGTGAACTATCACACGGTTGCTGATTCTGCTGTCGCGTCGAGCGATTTCGAGCCCATAACCGGAACGCTTCTGTTCAAACCAGGCGAAATACGAAAGACGGTGCACGTGCCGATCCGCGCCGATGGGCTCACTGAACCTTCGGAAGTATTGCACTTGTCGTTGAGCTCTGCCGAAAACGGTCTCATTGTCGATGGCCTTAGTACGATTACCATTGTGGACGACGGGCTTAGCATCGGCCTGCCGACGCTCGCGATCGCGGCCACGGATGCCGTGAAGTCCGAAGGGAGCAGTGGTTCTACTGCATTCATCTTCGCGGTCACCCGTACGGGCCTGACGACGGGCATGACTTCGGTCGATTGGGCAGTGACCGGCAGTGGGACCAGTCCGGCCAACGCAGCAGACTTTTCCGGCAGCACATTGCCCCGCGGGACCCTGACGTTCGCCGCGGGCGAGATGACAAGGACGATCACGGTCGGCGTTGTCGGCGATATGACGCTGGAACCGGACGAGGGTATTGCTGTCGCGATCTCCAACGCCTCCAACGCCCAGATCACCACGGCGATTGGGGACGTCAGCGGCGAGCGTTTCCCGGTTGGGGCGCCTCTTCCGTCCACTCTGTTCGCTGCGTCCGCTCGCATCCCGAACGTCGCGATACCGCTCGCGTTCGACGCGGGTGGGAAGTTGTCGGCCGTTGCCGCTTCACCCGTCGGCGTCTTGCCGACCCAAGCCGCGCCTCGAAACTGTTCGACGAGCAAAATCGAGGGAGTAAAAACCGGCCTACATGGCAGCGGCCTTGTCGGCGATTCGTCCGAGGAAGACGAGTTGATCGATGTGCTGGCAGCGGCAACTCGTCGGACTTCGCTGGCCGAGGATGTCGATGCGGTCTTCGGCGGCGTATTGTGGGACTGAGCGTCCACGCGGTATTTCCGTTTTACACAGGTGGCTGCCTGTGCTACGCAGTCGTGATGTGGGGCAGCTTTCCCAACCTGCCCACGCAGATGACTGCCTGGGGCATTGGCAAATAATCGTAAGCGTCCGGCACAAGCACTGTTGACGGATGGCGTAATCTGGCAGGGTGTTTTCAGTTTTCGCACTCGAAACGCCGACTATCCATCGTGGCGATCACCGTACGGTCCGCGTCCGTGGGCAGCGTCTGAGCCGCTGGCGACCATCCACACTTCAGCTCGTCGATGAACCGCAGGCATTCGGCTTCAAACAGGTCCCACCTGGCGTCTACTGACTCGCTTACATGGACCACTTTCGCCCGTTGCCGTGCTGGAACAGCCGCTGGCCTTCGAAGTCGTGCTGGGACATTGTGCCCGGAAGCGTGTGGATGCCACATGACGGCATGGCGTACGCCTGACCGAATTTCCGCCAGCACAAATGGAACAGTTCCTTGTCGCCGAAGACGTGGGCAAAGAAGAACGCCGAATGTTCCCCCACACCGGTTGGCGTACGCTATCGCCAGCCGCACGGCGATCGCTACCGGTTATACGAAGGATGAGGCACAACGAGTTCGATGCCGACGACTCACCTTCGCGATATTGTCAGGAGCTTCGACCACAGCAAGTCTTTCGGTCCCTGCAGACTTCTTACATTTCCGCGGAGGAGTGGCCTTGCCTTGCGGCGGGACATGCAAGCTTCGTGTAGCTACATGTAGTTAATTGCCCGGAATTCCACTGAATCCCAGCCAATTCTCCGCAACCCAGATCGCCTCAGGAAAACCGTGAATTGTGGCCGTTTTGCCCTATTTCCTTGGGGCCGCCGGCTTGAATGGCATCCTGCTATATTACTTATCATCGGCAAGTATTAGTACGATGTTTGGCCCACGCGGAGCATCTGCACAAACGCGGTTAATCGATGGGCAGATCGACAGAACAGCTGCGGCACTGGCCAGCCCTAGTGCAGTGATTGTAGGTCGCCCTTGATGGGGTAACTTGCGACTCGACTCGTACCCAACTAAAGCTGCACGAGAGATCATGGCAGTGTCTCGATACCGATAGGGATGGACCATCACTTCCCTGCCCAGGCCCAGCTGTTTACACCGATTGGACGACGATTCAGCGGCTGAACGAGGAGCGAAAACAAAGTCGCCTTAGGAGCGGCGAATCAATAACTGTCAGGACATCGCGTGCGGCCTCGTTTAACCCGGAGCCAACGGCGACGGCGGTTCGGCCCGCGCCGTCGCCGTTGGCTCCGGGTTAAACGAGACACTTATTGCTTCGCCGGTCCTTAGTATCTCGCATCCCGCAGCCACCGTCAACGTTCCGATGGCCAGCAGGTTACGTGGGTGGTGGCCAGGATCTGCTCGGAATACATCCAGTACTGTGAACGTGGCGTCGTCAACGGAATGGTCAGCA
>JAPLNJ010000302.1 GCA_026692885.1 Planctomycetota bacterium
CGGCCGGGCTGTTCCTGTGGCACAGGCTCGGCCCGCACTTCGGACTTGGAGACAACGGTGGCGAGGTTGATCATCGTGCTGCGTACGTTACTTGTGGACTGCTCGTGCTGACCGTCGTGCTGGAACTTGTCTTGAGCACCAGATAGGCAGCCAACCATGTCAGCTCGATTCAAGATCGTCATCATCTGGACCATCGCCATCACCCTGGTTGTCGAGGTGGTGACGTTGTACCTGCGATTCGGCCGGGGAGAGACCGCCACCGAGTTCAACAAAACGGCACCGCTGCTGCTCCAGGTCCACCACATGTTCTGGAGCGTTCCGCTGCTGCTCGTGCTTCCGTTTGTCTGGCGAAGACCGCGGTTCAGCGGCGTCCTGCTGGGCATAGCTCTTGGGTTCGTGATCAGTGACGCGGTGCATCACTGCATCGTGCTGCCGCTGACGGTCGGAAATATGGGTTGGCATTGGCCGTAACCCGCAGGCGTCAGCTCCATCCGGGCTCGACCGGCCAATCGACACCCCGCAATTCGGCTTCTATACTCACGCTGTTAGGTTCCAAAAAGCCAAATCCAAGGAGACTCCACCATGCCCCGCAAAGCAAAATCCGCCACCGCCGAACAACCCCAAGTCCGTAAGAGCGAACAAGTCCGGCAAGCGTGGCGGGCACATCCCCGCATGGAGCCGAAGGAAATCACTGCGTTGTTGCAGGCCCAGGGCCTGGAACTGACCTCGGCCTATGTCAGCGGCATCAAGTTCCAGATGAACGCGAAGAAGGGCAAGAAGCCGGCGAAAGTCGCCGCGGCACCGATCACTGAAGCAACGGGGCCCGCCGTGCCCAAAGACGCAGTGTCGCTGGGCTTGCTACAGAAGGCGAAGAAGCTGGCCGCACAGTTCGGCAGCATTAACGAAGCCAAGCAGGCGATTGACGCGTTGGCTCAGTTGATGGATTGAGCGAGGGACGGCTGATCGTATGAAAGGTGGCGTTGATCAGGGGTGGTGTTTCTCGTACTGGAAACTATCCTACCGTCGAAAATTCATTCGGACGATTTGGCTCGGCGTCATCGGGTTGCCTGTTCTGCTCGCAGTCCACGTTTTTGGAGCGTTCGCGACAGTCCTCCGTGTGCCCTATCCCGTTCAGGTCGGATGGGGCTTCATCGCCGTCGTCTCAGTCGTGTCTGTCACGCAAGCTTGGTATACACATTATCGTTGGCAAAGAGAAAAGCGTAACGCGTAATCGTGACCTCAGCACGAACGTTCACAACGTCAATCCCCCCTTTTGAAACTAACGCTATTACTAGCGTTAAATTAACGCTATTATAGCGATAACTTATCGCTAATACTCCTACGGAGGTACCTACCTCACGGAGCGGCCCCAGGAGGTCCGCTCGTTCGGTAAGTTTTATGAAAGTGAACTCGGCGAGACCGATCCGTGACAGTGTCGCGATTAACACCAAGTAGGTGTTTACTGACACGAATCCGCAACACCAGTCCACCGAATCTCAGTGTTGCCTGCGGTGAGTCACCGGTTGTGGCCTTGGCGAGAACAAACCTCACCACAGCCTTTTCAAGTCTGCGTTTTCGGGGATCAGTTGACGTTACCGGTCCTTCTGTGCCAGTACAAGCCTCCACGCGAGATCAAAACCAGTCTTCATTTGGCTTCGCGAGTCGGGTCTGGCTATGACTACCACGAGAAGGCCCCTGGCGTGCACCAGGAATCGCTTGGATTGGCGACACGGCTTTCTCTACCTTGGAGACGCGAGGGGCTTAAAACGCATCCTGGCGACTGGGGCAAAGCCCGACGCATAGTGTTAAAATCTGGATTTGAAACGCACCGCTGCTTTGTTGTGTCTCGCTGAGTCATTTGCTGCCAGAACTGTGACAGCCGTGAGGTTCTTCCACACCACTTGATTCAGGTGGGCGAGAAGTTACCGAAGTGCCCAACGTCCCCGCCCCGCGTGGAACTAACGCCGGCCGGTCCGCGATTCCCGATGCTTCCCACTGCGAGCCGGCCTCTTCGCTGGGCCGGCGTTTGACTTCGCTAACTCCGCAGACAGGGCAGCCTGGAGTTTCTCGATGTTGTTCTGCGTGATCTGCAACTGTCTGCGGACATCGGCAGGCAAGTCGTCGAGGGCGATATGTGACTGCTCGCTCTCCGTGTCCGCCATTTGCGAGCACCAGCGAGCCCAGTCGTTACACATCCCATTCAGTGTCACCATCGCGTCCGACACGCCCACCGGCAGTTTGCGTTTCCGGCCGCCCAACCTGCGGGAGCCGAACCGCTTCGTGATCTCCGCCATAACGCGTTCGCGTTTCCAGCCGTTCACGATGGCCTCTTCGGCGAACTTCATCCGCTGCTCGCGGTCCTCGACTCGCATAAACTGAAACAGCGTGCTGCGGCCGAGGACATTGCGGTGGCGGACACTCAGCGTGCAGAGGGCTGACAACTCTTTCGGCGTAAAGCCACCACGTTCGGGATCGACCAGCTGCCGCAGTTTTTGCAAGGTGTCGGCGTTTAGATTCCGAGCGTCGGCTTCCCGCTTGAGCGTCTGCTTGTCATGGCGTTGATTTGCGTACCGTGGGCAATGTTTCGCGATCTCCAATCCCTGCTGGTACACCGCCCGCAGTTCATTGGCGGCGTGCCGGCGTTCGTACAGCTCGCGGCGGCGAGCGATCGCTTCTGCTGACATTTCTTGCTCCGCGTTTGGATAGTGCAAGAGACTCGACTCCCATGCCGTAGGGGGAGTCTACATCGCCGTCGAGAAAGAAGTCACCGGGCATTGCCGCGGTGGCGAGGGGTGAGTCCTCTGCCGGAAGTGGCCGGACGATCGGTTGGAATTCGTGTTCCAACGGCCGCACAAGTGCCTGCTCCAAGCATGGCTTGACCCGCAAATCTGGATTTGAAATGTACGTCCGCAGACTAGCACCCGCAATGGGAATCCAGGGCTGTCGAGGGTGTGGAACCTGTCATCGAGCTGCTCCCAACTGCGATTGGTCTTTTCTTGCCGTGGGCCTCGGTGATACGCTGATTTGAAGGAAAGGGAGGTTTTCCAATGAAAAAACGAATCACGGATGCAGATAGGCTGGCGGCGAAGTTGTGGCGAGTTGACCCGTTTCTCCCGCTGGCGTGGCGAGCGGAAGATGCGAGATGCCTTGTCGCCGGGGAGCGGCCACGGTGGTCTTGCAAGAAGGAGCCGGGCGTGGCCGAATACACAGGGTACTTGCGATCACTCGACGCGACCAAAGCCAAGCGGCGTCGTTCTGGCGATCAGGAGCGGTGGGCTGCGATTGCCGCCGCCCACGAGTTCGCCCAGCGAAACGATCCCCTGCGATGGGAAGTCGAGGCGAGGTTGTTGGCCGGTCAGAGCGACGATGAAATTGGCCGGCGTTGCGGCTTGCCCACCGATGTCGTGCAGCAGTTTGAGCGGCTGTTCTTCAACGTCCGCGAATCGCTGGATGCCCGGAACTACATCCTGGTTCATGCCATCGGCTTTGGACATCTCGTCGGGTTGGGTGACCAGGAACTGAATCGGCTGTGGCGGAAGTATGCCTACGCGGGTGGCGTCGTGGTCTTGGACGCATTGGTTGAGGCATTCCATGCTGCTTGGAACCCGGCAGAGCCCGCCACGATCTCCGTGTACTTCCGAGATGACTCGCCGGCATCGGTAAGTCTGCTGGCGAACATCGCGGTGAACTCGATTCCGCGTAATGCGGAGACAGACGCCGTCTTCCAAGTTCTGCACGTCCGACTCCGGGAGGCAGAATCGGCGAAGCCAGAAGGGCGGGCGGCCAGGCTGCGGGACGAAGTGAAGGACCTGATGGTCGAGATGTGGCGGCATGGCCCGGCCGCTGTCTTGGCGAAGCTCAAGTCCCAGGCCAAGCGGGCGACTCCCAAGCCGACCTCCGCGAAGGCGGCGTCCCTGGCCGGACGACGCAAGCCCGCCGCGGACTTTCGGTCCGCAGTTCCACGCTCGCCATCGCGAGTGCGTTCGCGGCATTCCGTGGCCGGGAGGCAGTTCAGATGAGCGACCTCGAACGGCAAGACTCGGCCAAGCAGTTGTCCCTGACAACGAAGGCGGCCCAAGGGAAGGTACCGGAAGGAGCACTCGCTCCGCGGTCACGGCAGACGGCCGAGCGACAGGCTGCGTTGGCGAAGGCCCAGCAGCAAGCCACCGTCGTCGAGAAAGCGTTTTTTCCGTCGCTGATGGCGGCCTCGGTCCCAGTCACAAAGGACATCGGTGCGTCAGGCTTCCGACTGTATCTGGATAAGTTGCTGGTGGACGCTGGCAGGCCGACCGATCCGATTGAGCTGATGATGATCGAGCAGATTGCCCTGGCCCATTTTCGGATTGCCGAGCTGCATGTCCAGGTCGAGCAGTCGCGGACTGCCGAGGAGGCGAAGGTCTACTCCACGGCCGCCGTGCGGTTGACAGGCGAGTTTCGGCGATTGGCTCTGGCCTTGAGGCAGTACCGGCAGCCGCTCCTGCCCAAGCGATCAGTGGCATTCATTAAGCAACAGAACGTTGCTGCCGGTGATCAACAGGTTGCCTATCTTGCCCCCGGCATTCCTAAGAATCAGATTCCTTTTAATTCCAGCGGCGGCGAACAGGCAAGTAGGAGGCTCGGTCATGCCCCAGGTTCCTCGGTTATCCCCGAATCCCCGGCGTATGGCGGCCGGTCGGAAGAACCGGCTGAAACGCGGTCCCCTGACGCCGGAAGGACGCGAGCGGCTGCGGCAAGCTGCGTTGCGGACCCAGCCGTGGACGAAGTCGACGGGACCGCGGACCGCCGAGGGCAAGGCTCGGTCGGCGAATAACGGCCGGACGCGGCAGAAATCCGAGCAATCCACCCGCCAACTGCGGGCGAAAGTGGCCGACGTGCAACTGATGATCCGAGAGATGGCCGCGTATCGGAGTCTGCTGGTGTCGGCCGATTGAACAGGCTGGACCATCGCGGCCCGGCGAAGGGAGTCGCTGCACACCGAAATCCACCGGCCCGGGCTGGGGGCTGGTTGACAGCATTGGCGACGAATAGACTGAGTGTCGAAGTCCTGCCCTCGCAGTTTCGCGGGAGCAGGTTCCCGATCAACGTGAAAGGAATATGATTCGGCCGCTGGAGCGGCCACAACGACAATTTGATCGACGCGATTGCGTCCGTCTGCTTCCGAGAACACCGCCAACCTGGGCCGAAAGGTCCTTGAACAGTAGAAGCAGCTGGTCCGTCGCCCCGCATGGGGCGTCGGCCATGCTGTTCTACTGTGCCCCTTGGCGGGGGTTCTCGGAGTGGCATCGGTTCGACGCCCTTTTTCGTTCTTGATCCGCCCGGCACGACGTCCGGGCAACGCCGCGGATTCTTTCGTGGCGAATGGGGCACTCGAACTGCTGTCGCTCAGCCCACCGCAGCCACTCCAACCAGCCACACCAGTACTTGTACGGCCTGGAGTTACGGGTCGCGATGGAACAGGCGGGCGAGACAAGTGTGGAGGACGACCCGGAATCCAAGCCACAAGATGGCCGCATTCCGCAAGGGATGCGATGAAAGGATCGCGACGTGCCAGCCGCTATTTCAACAGCTGCTTTTCGAGCCGGTCGACGAATTCGGCCAGCGAGATCCCCAAGGATTGACAGATGTCCCGGAGTTCCAGGATGTCGAGCCGACGTTCACCGTGTTCGTACTTGCTCACGAAGGACTGTGGTTCGCCGATCCGCTCTGCAAGGTCCTGTTGACGCACGTCCTGCTCCAGCCGCACCTCACGCAGCAGCCGCTGGAGAGCCAACTGGTTCCGACTGTAGAGCTTTTTGTCCATCTCGCCCACAACTCCTGGCGGGCGACTTTACAGACCATGTGGGAATATCCCAAACTAGGATATTCGAGTACGATAAGCGTTCCACCCAGATACCCAAGGCGTCCGTATGAGCGATCAGCATTGGCATTATGTGCGTGACAGGCAGCCGGTCGGTCCATTAAGTCTCCAGGATTTGCAGCAGTTGGCTCAGGTGGGTCTGATTCAACCGGACACACCATTGTTACTTGCATCCGGCGGTAGCATTCCGGCCAAGAACTTGCTCACGTTTGGTGCCGTAGTACCACCCAAGGCTCTGTTCGCAAGTGGGTGCACAGCGGGTACACAACCGATTGTGGACGATCCCCAATTGCCACCACCTCTCCCGCCATCGCCCGCTCATCCAAACACCGTCGCAACGGTGAATCCGGATGCGAGCACGAGCCGGCCCCCTGCACCGTACGCGATGCGTGGTCCCAGCATCCCGGAGGCGACGGTCAGTCACCAGGGCACCTCAGGTAATCCGTCTAAGGCTGCGACTGATGAATACGATAGATTTGGAGCTTGGGACAACCAGGGCACGACGAGTAGTCCGTCTAAGGCTGTGACTGATAAAGACGCTGGATTTGGATCTTGTTCCAGCCCGCCGTCTAAGGCTGTGACTGGCAAAGACGCTGGATTTGGATCTTGTTCCAGCCCGGACAGTTCGAGCCGTCCGCCCGAGTTCGGGGGAATTCCGCTGTACGCATGGTTCATCGGGGTGTGTGCCCTGTTGTGGGTACTCAGATGGGCCGGCTGCATTTCGAAGGACACGAAGATTCCTCGCTTCCCCCCCACTCCAGCTGTCATCCCCTACTTCGACCGGCACAAGAAAACCTCTCTTCTCGAAGACGCGGCTCCGAGGCCGCTCCTGGCAATCGTGGACCGTCAGACGCCGGTAGCCATTGCGGCTCGCCCCATGAGCTACACGACCAACGCTGAACGGGATGAGCAGGTCCCTGTACTGGATAACGTGACCTCCGTTGGATTGGCGTTGCGTTCACGGCTCTGGCCGCCGCGTGAAACTTCAGGGAAACAAGAACATGACGATAGGAACCGCATGCCCCCGTGATATCGAACGGCTGCGGCTTCAGGAAGGACGATGCAACACCGTGGAGGAACTGCGATGACGTCGGACAATGAAGTTGCCCCCCAGGCTTCGCAATCGGCTTGGTACTTCGAAAAGGAAGGGCAGCGGGTGGGACCTTTTCGGACCCAGGATGTGCCACAACTCATTCGGGCGGGCGTTATCATGCCGGGCACGACCCTACTCGACCAGAGCGGCAATCGTGCGTCTGCCGAACGTATAGTTGCCTCGGTTGTGATATCCAACGAACAATCCGCCGCGACACAACAATGTCCGCCTACGCCAAGCGTCACAGGCGGTGAGGAGGCCGAGGCGGACACGCGTGATGAGATGCACTGGTGGCTCTCGCAAGACGGTCGCAAGACTGGCCCGCATAGCGAAGCGGAAATTCTGAACAAGCTCAGGTCAGGCTTGCTCACACCCGATACCCTGGCCGCCCGCGGTACTCGGCTGCCGACAAGTGACTGGCAACGACTAGAGCACTGGCTCCCTTTCGTCTCTGCTTGCGGCGGGCCAGAACAAGGACTGCAAACATCGCCAACGTGCATGGGTGAAGTTGGGTATGGCACGTTCTTGGAGCAAGTCTCCGGGGAAACGCCCAGGCAGCCGCAAGTTTACGCCGGCACGGCTCATCAGGCCGGCGTTTCATGCCCCGACCCCACGCACAGGGAGAAACTACCTGAATCCCAGGCCCGTCCGGGTCTTGGTGCGTCTACCCCAACGCCCACGGGGCCAAGTTCAACGTCGGGCGTCGGCGTCATGGTAGTAGGGGGCCTCGGAGGCTTCGGTCTACTTCTTCTCTGGTTGGGGTGGACGACCTTCATCACCATTGTCCTTTGGCTCCTGGTTGGAATCGCCGCGTTGGCCGCGATTGGATTCGCCTGTGCCGCATTCGGAAAGTCCGAAGAAAACGAGAGAAATGGCCTTTGGATCGCGGCAGGGGGATGTGCCGCTATCTCATTTCTTGCGTGGGTGTTCATTCCCGCAGGGAGCCAATCGAATTCCCTGACGCCCAATCAACTGAAGGGACAGCAGACATTGGCCTACTGGAACGGTCTTCCTTCTGCCCTTCAAAGCGTCGGCCAAAACCAACCTCGCAATATGCAAGAAGAAGTCATCTTGCTCAACTCGATTGCAGCGAGGATTGATCGGCTGCCTACATCGGTGGTGGATGCCGATGCGATCCAATGCGGTCTCGCCCTCCGGAATTGGCTGCGAGCAGTGGCAGACGACAAAGCACGTGCCAACTCCCCACAGTTCGCCATTCAGACATTTGCCAGGGGCTTCCAGGGGGACGTTCTTGGTCCCATTGTCGAGTATGCCCAGAATAGTGCCGCACTTGAGCAACAGCACGCCGCCGTTGGGGACCAGTTTGCCGCGACACGTGCTCGCCTTTCATCGCGATACGACATCGAGTTCCCGCCAGTTCTTCGTTGATACGACCCGGCTCTACCGCCAAAGGAGAATCACCATGCGTCCATCTTCGCGTAACGTAATTCTGATCGCCGTCTCCTGGTGGCTCATTGCCTGTGTCGTCGGCTGCGGAGGAAAGCCCGGACCGAAAAGCTTGCTTGACGAAGCCCAACAAGCCTTCAACAAGGCCGACTACCAGCTTGCTGACACAAAATTCAGCGAGGCACTCAGGTTGGGCGACTCAAGTGATCGCGATGGTCGCCTCCTCGTATTTCGGGCATACCAAGGGCGAGCCAATAGTCGCCTTGCACTGAATCAATTTGAGGACGCCCTGACGGACTTCGACGAGGCGATCAAGTTGAGCAAGGCGATCGACAGTGACCTGCCCGGACTGTTCGATTTCGGCAATCTTCGATCGGGCCGTGAAGTCGCTCTGAAGGGGAGAACGCTGGTGGCGAATGGCCAGTCACCGCCCTCCGCATCGGACGCACAGGGCAAACCACCGCTCGGCTTGGGCGTGCCCCGCTCCGATCCGTTTCAAGGCATGCAGGTGCCGGACCGGATACAAACGCTCCTGGCGAGAGTGGGAGAAGAATTGCAGAAGGAGGAATTCGACGCGGCCATCGCGACCATGACGGAGGCGATCCAGGTAGCCCCTGAAGGTCTGGGGCCGGTGGTGGGCAATTTGTACGCTATTCGAGCTGGCGGCCACCTGAGAAAGGGCGACAAGGACGCGGCTCTGACTGACTGCGAAATGGCGATTCGCTGCGGCTGCAAGATGGCCTCGGCCTATTTCAACCGGGCCTGCATTATTGCGGAGAAGGGCAAGTATCAAACAGCGATCTCCGATTTTGATCAGGCCATTCAGTTGGATTCCAAGCATGCGAAGACCTACCACTATCGTGGACTTGTGCAAGCGAAGCTGGGCAACCGGGATGCAGCGGACCGTGACTTTGCCAAGGCCAAGGAGCTCGATCCGAATGTTGAGAAAGCCTCCATGCTCCACCTGAACTAATGGACTCGCGGTTTGGGTTGTTCCGCTTCTTCAGAAAGGATTGATCGCCATGTCCGGTGACGCCGACAATCGAGGTCAAACTGAACCGTAGCGGGACACGGTGATCCCTGGAAAGCCCGATCCCAATTCCCGCAATACCACGTCGCCCACGATCGCTACGAATGATCGTGCTGCCAAGTCGCGGGAGGCACTCCGTAAGCTTACGACCCAGGCAGGCGTCATCGGTCGCCGCCTTTGGAGCGAACTCTGTGCCACGGCAGCGGCAACGGTGTCGATGGCGTGGCGTCTAGTCCAGCATGGCATTGCCGTGGCCCGTATGCCCCTGCTGGCCAGAACCCTGCGTCGAGCCCAGACCGATGTCGGCGAAAAGATGTACCGTGACGGTGTGGGAGACCAGTCCACGCGGGAATCCACTCGGGAGTTGGACACCCGAATCGAGCAGGCCAAGGTCGCCAAGCAGTCGGCTTCGAAGCTCGTTGCTGAACGACGCACGCTGATTAACCGGCTCGGCGAAGCCGCACTTGGCGATGACAGTGTTCAGGGGCCGGAACGAGACGCGGCGTTGTCGTGCCAACGGGAACTGGAGCAACAACGTCAGCAAGCGACAACAACCCGTGCCGCACTGAAGCCACACGACCGCATTGAGGTTCGACGTTTAGCCGTGGGGTTCACTGTATGCTTGACCCTACTCGTCGCAATGGGTTTGCTTGCTCGCGGTCACAGACCTCGTGTCGAGGTAGTAGCGGACGCCCCTCGTGCTAAGGTGCAACGGACTTCGCACACGGCGGAGGGCGAATCTCCCGCGAATTCACGAAACAGATCAGAGGCTCCTGCCCCTGCAACAGGCCCAATCTGCAACGGCCGGCCAGTCGAGGCTTGGATCAAGGCGGTCAAGGAGGGAAACGCCAGTGAACGCCACGAGGCTGCCCTCGTCTTGGGAACGGCGGAGCCGAACGCCAAGGTTGTCGCGGCTCTTGCCGCGGCCCTAGAAGACCCAGACGAGAGTGTTCGCGGGACGGCGGCATTGTCACTCGGCAAAATCGGCGAAGCAGGTGTACCGCCGCTCATCAGAGCACTGCGGATCGGCGACACCGCGTCCAATTCGAATCTTGTGATAGGCTTGGCACAGGCCGGAAGACCGGCCATAGCTTCGCTCATCGAAATGCTGGACAGTTACAATCACGCGGCGGTTTCCTCAGCCTCAGTTGCCTTAGGGATGATTGGTCGGCCAGCGGTTCCCGACCTGATTGTGGCCCTGGGACATGACAGCCCACAAGTCCGCAGCTTCGCCCTGATTGCCCTCGAAAACGTGGGGGCGGATGCAGAGGACGCCATACCGGCTATTCGGGAACGACTCCGTGACAGCCACCCAAAGATGCGTGAACTTGCAGCTGAGATTTTGGAGAAGTTGAAGCCGCATTAGAGCCGCGTTCGGCTGAACAGCTGATCCGTCCAGCCAGGAGCTAAGAAAAAGGCACACCTGTCACCGCTTGTGCATTCGGTGATCCCACACCCGTCCCCACCGAGTCCGGCTCTTGGCGAGACGAACACGGCAGGGAACGGATGTGGACGAGGGGGACTTGGCAACACACGTGTGTGGACTGTTGGCGAGGCATCGGCAATTCGGCGATGGTGAGTTGCACTCCGTCGTAGTGACCGTCGACGAATCAACGCCGGTCAAGGCGGATTTCGCCGCTGTGCCACGCGGCGACGAGCAGGACCAAGACGAGAAACCAGAAGACGGCCCACGACTGGGCCACGGCCCCAACGATCCCCGACAGGACAAGAATACCCTGGACAGTGATGCGGTTCAGTTTGTGCCGTGCGGACATGCGATGCCTTTTGCTTGAGGCGACAGGGCAGCGAATCGGGTGCGACATGGCCCCGCCAATCAGCCGTTCCAGTCACGGCACTGGCTCGTGGCGAAATCGCACATCCCACAGTGAAAGCCCGGCCGGTAGTTGAACCGGCCGGCGTCCAGGGCATCGAGGTACTCACGAATCACCGCGAAAAGCCGGCGAAAGTGAACGTCCGTGCGGGGCGGATAGCCGTGGAACTCGATCTTCGGCGTCTTGGTCTTGATCAGACTGCGAATCTCCAGCCCGGCCTCCGTCTGGGCAGATAGTTGCCGGAACAGATAGCTGTAGCTGGTCAGTTGCAGCTCGTGAAAGACTTCCAGCGGCTCGCTGCTGCGGGCACTGGTTTTG
>JAPLNJ010000303.1 GCA_026692885.1 Planctomycetota bacterium
CTACGAGGTGATGGCCACGGTCGCCTCGTCGGCCACGGCCCAGTTGGTCAATATGGTCACCGTCAAGGCGGTCAACGATCCCAACTCGGCCAACGACACAGCCACCGACAAGGACAACCTGACGCCTCTGGCGGATCTGAAGATTTTCAAAACGGACGGCAAGACGACGTACACTCCTGGTGGGAGGACGATTTACACGATCGTGGTCAGTAATCTGGGTCCCAGCGCGGTGGTGGGTGCGCCGGTGACGGATCTGTTCTCGGCGTTGATCATCAGCACCAGTTGGACCACGGTGGTCACGTCGGGAGCCAGCGTCACGCCGGCCGCGGGCGCGGGCAATATCAACAGCACGGTCAACCTGCTGCCTGACGCTACGGTAACCTTCACGGCAGTAGCGCAAATTTCCTCCTCGGCTACCGGCAACCTGGTCAACACGGCGAAGGTCGACCCGCCCAACGGCGTCGTGGACCCCGATTGGAGCAACAACACAGCCACCGATATCAATACTCGGCTGGCTCCGCTGATCGTCCTCGGTAGCGACAATTGCTGTGGGCTGTCCGAACGAGTCTTGGTTGTCGATCCGTCGACGCAGTTGACGGTCGCGAATTTCGCACCTTACGGAGAAACCTTCGAGGGCGGAATCCGCGTGGCCACGGGGGACCTCAACGGCGACGGAATCGACGAAATCGTGACGGCGCCTGGTCCTAGTGGATCACCTGAAGTTAGGGTCTTTACCCAGCAAGGTATCGAACTGACGACGTTTCGAACCATGGCCTATGATGCGGCCTTCAGGAGCGGCGTTCAGGTGGCGGTGGCGGATGTCGATGGCGACGGGAAGAACGACCTTATTACGGTCCCTACCCGCGGCCCGATCGAGGTGAAGGTGTTCCTCAACCAGTGGCCCAATCCGGTCCCGATACAGAAGACGCCCCACTGGGACTTCCTAGCCTTCCCGTCATCGATTGTTGCCGGCGGGGTAGTCGCCGCCGCCGACATGGGGCACGGGGCGCCGGGAAGCTTCACGAACGTCCTTGACGGGAAGGCCGAAATCGTCGTCGGGACAGGACCTGGAACCGCGGCGACCGTGAGGGTGTTTGACGTCAGTGGAGCAGATCCTTACACCCCGGTGCAAACCTTTGCCCCCTTCGCCGATATCGTGGTCAATGGTCAATCGTTCATCGGTGGCGTCTCGTTGAGCGTGGCGAGGATGGACAGCGACCTGATCCCTGACATTGTCGTGGGCGCAGGCACCATTGGGCAGTCTCGCGTGGGCGTCTGGACTTGGGCCACCGGCTCCGGAACCCTCTCCCTCCGCGGACAATTCGCGGCGTTTTCTGGCCCCAGCAGTCCGGCGCCGGTGCGGGTGGCGGCGATGGATATGAGCGGCGACGGGATCGCCGAGACGATTGTGGCCGTCCAGGGGTCAAGCGGTACTACGAATGAGTTGCATACTTTCCGTGTTACCAGCCTCTCACCCTTCACCGTCGTCCAGAATCCTCCGCTGACGGGTTTCCCGGGCGGCTATTTCGTCGCTACGATCACGTCGCCATCGGTGGTTTTGCCTCTGGCGAACTACCAGAATCCGACCCTCAGCGCGGACGTTAACAACGACGGGATTGCATCGCCGATCGATGCCTTGATCGTGATCAACTTCGTCAATCTCGGTCAACCCCTGCCACCCGCCCCCGTGCCGCCGACGCAGCCACAGTACTACTGGGACGTCGATGGCAACAACGTGGTCACCGCCAGCGACGTCTTGCAAATCATCAATCTGCTCGATTCGCAGAGCATCCCGGCTGGCGAAGGTGAGTACGTGGCCGCGGCTACGCCGGATGCCCCAGTGGCGACCGCGTCGGCCGCCCCCGCAACTGAGACGCTGGTCTTGCTGCCCGGGCTGCCGAACATCTCCTGGCGAGTCGCTTTCCCGGAGAGCCCGTCCGCGCTGATCGACCGGTTACCACCAACCGCGACGGCCTATGCAGGTCGACTCGATAATCCGCAGGCACAACTGGCCAATGCGGTGCCACCGCGGTCGGCCACGGCGAGATCGGCGGACTCGCTTTTCGACCTCCTCGGAGCGGACGATGGCCGTTCAGCCGAATCTGGCTTGGACGATGTGCTGACCGACATTGCCGGTGATGTTCAGGCCGCTCAGGACGGACAAACTGCAGAAGATTGGGTCCTGGGCGGATAGGGAAAGAATTCCCGCCGTCGAGACAAAGGACCGGCGCATCAATAACGGTCGGGTCTTCAAAGTGGCCATAACGCCGTGATGACATGTCGTCACGGCGGAGCCTGCGTGATCACTTTGGCCAACTTGCGAAAGGTGGCCTAGTATCCGACAATCTTGGCGGGGCGCTAGCATCTGCGTGTCTTCAAACGCTGCTAGGAGTACGGCCATGAGTCTGCTGTTGTGGATATCTCGCGCGAGGCGTACGTCCTGGGACGCAACGACACGCTTCACAACGGGTTGGACCAGAAGCAGGCGTCGACGGTGACCGACGAGAATTCGGTCGAGGGCCTGGACAGCGGTCTGCACGGATAGATGGATCTCGAACAGAGGGGACGGTAGTCCGCGACGGAGAAACCGCCCTGTACTTGAAAGGAGAAACAGCATGCGCGGTTCTGGCGGAACGGAAGGCGGCTTGGGTAAGTTTGCCAGCGGGTTGTGTTTGTCGGCCCTGGCCACTTATCTCTTCTTTGATTCGGTGAAGGTCTCCACGGCTGGGCATGGTCTGCTCTCGGGCCTCTGCGGCTACGGGCAGGGCGGCGGTTGGGAAACCACATCCACCGGCATCTTGTTCGTGCCATTATTTCTAGGGGTAGTGATTCTATTCTACGATGCTCGATTGTGGTGGGGTTGGGCCGTGACCTATCTGGGAATTGGCGTCGTGGCGATCGAGATCCTCAGTCGCATTCAGTTCTTGTTCCAGATGAAGACGACGCACCTGCTGGGAATGATAGCGTTGTTTGCGGCAGGCGTGGGTTTGATGCTTCGTTCCTACCGTGATGAAGGTGAGCAGGAGACCAACGACTAACATGGTTGGGTCGGGCGAGCTTTCGATATTCGACTGTTTTGAGTATGGCCAAGGTCTGGACCGACAGAAATGCTGCTTTCCGCCGCAGGATGACAGGAAAATGTGGGACAGGAAAAGGTTCCCTCGAAGCGTGGGGGACTTCCCCATTTTCCTGTCCCTAGTCTCTCTAGTAGGAAGACGCCAAGAAACGAAGAAACCGTGTTTCTACGGGTAAGAATGTTCCAAATCGAAGTGCGCATCGAAGTAGGAACCTACTTCTTAGCGGCTTGGCTCATAGACCTGACACGGCCTCCCTATTGCCGATTCCCAGGAGTGAAAACCGGGCCGGCGATGGAATGCCGCTGTTTGGGTCGCGAACCCCAACCGCGTGTCAAATTGTCCGTCAACCGTCAACGGAAATCCACGGCTTGGCTTTGCTGGCTTCTTTCGGGTAGACTTGGAAACCATGACAGCAACCTCTCCAGGGAAAACGGGTATCGTCGGGTATCGTCCGGTCTTCAGCCGCTCGCAACGGCTGGAAACCGTACCCGCCAACGCTGCATGGTATCGTATCGGGTATCGTCCTAGGATACCCGGTTCCCTAGGAAAGGCACGTACCCCGCAAGAACAAGCACTTGGGCCCGTAGCTCAGCGGTGAGAGCAGGGGACTCATAATCCCTTGGTCGCAGGTTCGAATCCTGCCGGGCCTACTTCCAAGTCATTCCCACAAAAGGACTTGCGGTATTTCTGTGAAATGGACTTTCGGGGCGGGGATTGGCATTTCACGGGATTTCACAGAAATCGCACGCAATCAGCCGCCGTTGCGATGCGATTCGAGCTTCGCCGCAAGCTCGGCGACGAGCCGCCAAGTCTTGGCCGCCTGGGCGACTTGAAGTTGCTCTTCAAGTTCCTCGGCGGGCGAGGGGACGTAGCCGTAGCGGCGGCGCAGGGCGAGCGACAGACTGGCTTCGATCCGATGATACGTGCGGTTGCTCCGCTGACGCATCTGCTTGTCCGTTTCACGAACATAATTCGTCATCATCACCGACTCGCTGAGCCGGGCGTCGCTCGCCACCTCCCGGTTCAAGTCTTCGCCGTCACGGGCGTATTGCAGCGATGTCTTGCGGAAGACATGAACCGTCGCATGACCGGCTTCCTGTGATGCCGACCAGTCCGTGATGCGGCGATATCGACCCAATCCGGATGGAAGGACCGCCAGGGAAAGGGACTCACCCAGGCGGCCACCGGCAAGATCGTCGAGAAGCTGACGCGTCAGAATATGCTGGTGCGATCGTCTTACGGCAGCGTGACGGCTATCGGTTCGTGTCACAAGGGACGTGGGAAGACACGAAGAAACATGTGTGCGCGGCGACTGGCTACACTTCGGAGAGTCTTAGGCACTGGGAATGGTTGAAGAGAGAACGGAGTGCAAAGTGGTTCTCGGTAATTGGACGAATCGAAAAGAAGCGTGGTACGCAATTCGACATTGGGCGTCTCATCGAGGCGGACACCGTCTACGTTGCTACTGCTACCGGGACTCTTTATTGTTTCGCGAACGACGTGTGGTTCATGTATTGGAACAACAGTGGGGCAATCGACATCGAGGTGCATCCAGTTGAGGACCCTGATGCGACAACAGCTGTGGAACGGCTTGTGGAAAGAACACGCGAGGTGGGGCACCAGTAGTGCGGGACCTGGTGGGGGAGTGCCATCAAACGTATGGGCGAAGTGAAACCCACCGAAAAACGACCGATTCTGGTATCGACGGTTGGCGAGCTCGCGGCGCGGGACTCGCGTCTCGCGAGAACGGACGACGTTGCTTGGGACATCCAGCCGTGGACAGAGAACTCAACCGTCTGTTGACGCTGGGCCGGCAACCGCCTAGATTGGCGCGAACGCCGGCCGGAGGACGAGGTTTGCAAGGGACTGGCGCTGGATTCGCGTTCCTGCCGCTGGGACAACCTCTCCCGCGGCTGTTGGATCGAGAAATCGCCACTGAGCTTAACGAGAAAGGATGAGACCATGTTCGTTTCCCGACGTTCGTTCCTCAAGCAGGCCGCCACCTCGGCGATAGCGACACCTTTTCTCTTGCCGTCACACGTCTGGACGGCCGAGACCAAGCCCAACTCGCGGCTCACGATGGGGTTTGTGGGCATGGGGATGCAGAATCGAGGACTCCTTAGCGGGTTTCTGGGGCAGGATACGGAGGTCCTGGCGGTCTGCGACGTGGACACGACTCGCCGCAACGACGCCAAGCGGCAGGTCGAGGAGTTCTACGCCAAGCAGCCGGGACGCAGCGGCCAGTGCGCGGCGTATAACGACTTCCGTGAGTTGATGGACCGCAAGGACATCGACGCCATTTCCATCGCCACGCCCGACCACTGGCACACCATTATTGCCGTCGCGGCCCTGCGCAGCGGGAAGGACGTCTATTGCGAAAAGCCGCTGACGCACAACATCCACGAGTCCATCGTGCTGTTGCGGGAGGTCGACGCCAACCGACGCGTGTTGCAAACGGGCTCCATGCAGCGCTCGTCGAAGGAATTCCGCATCGCTTGCGAGTTGGTGCTCAACGGCGCTATCGGCCAGGTCCAACGCGTGGAGTGCAGCTTTGGCGGGCCGCCGGTCCCGTACAATCTGCCCGAGGAGCCGCTGGAGCCGGGTCTCGATTGGAACCTCTGGGTGGGGCCGGCCCCGATGAAGCCCTACAACACCGCGGTCTGCCCACGCGGCGTCCACAATAGCTATCCCAACTGGCGCGGTTATCAGGAGTTCGGCAGCGGCGGCGTGGGCGATTGGGGCGCCCACCACCTGGACATCGCTCAGTGGGGCCTGGGAATGGACGCCAGCGGACCCGTCGAGATCTTACCGCCGGAGAACCCGAAGGCCACGCAAGGAGTCAAGTTCATCTACGCCAACGGCGTCGTCCTCGAACATAAGGGCGGCTTTGGAGTGCATTTCTTCGGCACGGAAGGCGAACTCCAGGTCAATCGCGGCCTGTTCACGTTCAAACGCGGCACGGAGTTGATCGCCTCTCATGCCCGCTACGACGACCGGCAGACATCGTGCGGGGCGGAGGTGCAGAAGGCGGAGCGGGCGGTCCTCAAAGATCCGAAGATCCGGCTCTACGAGAGTAAGAACCACCTGAGCGATTTTCTGGAGTGCGTGAAGACACGCCAGAAGCCGATCACCAGCGAACAGGTTGGCGCTCGCTCGGCCATCTGTTGCCACCTGATGAATCAGGCCTACTTCCACGGCCAGAAGCTCAAGTGGGACCCGGTGAAGTTCACCTTCGTCGCCGGCACGGGCGATCCGGCATGGCTCACCCGCGACTACCGGAGCCCCTGGACCGTGTGAGTCACGCGGGGGCGATATTGTTCGGGAACAGGACGGGGAACTCACAGCAAGGACCTCTTGATGTGGACTTCGAACCGTGAAAGAATCTGATTCCGTCCACAACACGCGAGGTGGCGTTAGTTCTGTTTCCTGGAGGGGCATGCCATGACACGACGGCCAGACGAAGCGGTGGGGAGGAAAACGAGACGGCGATTCCTACGCGACGCTGCGAGTGCCGTCGCGGGCGCTGCACTCGTCGGACGGATTGGCCAGGCTGCGTGGCTGGCAGCACCCAGCCTGGTGCGCGGTCCGCTCAGGAAGGCCAGCAAGTTGCGTCCCGACCTCTTGGGTCCGGAATCCCCCCAGGGACTGGAGGTGCTCCAGCTCACGACGGAACCGGATGTCCCGAGTTCGCACTTGTACATGGAAGCCCAGGTGTTCACGATGGACTCGAAGCGGTTCGTGCTGCACCGTTCGGCCACCGCCCACGGCGGCAGCAAGAGCGACCCGAATCACCAGTACCTGCTGTGCGACATCGAGGACGGTGGCACCCTCCATCCGCTCACCGAGGAAACCGGGGCGACGGCTCCTTCGGTCAGCCCCGACGGAAAGAGTCTGTACTACTTCGTGGATCAGACGACCGTGGGCGGGGGCCGGTTGACCCTGAAACGCGTACACCTGGACGGCACTGGGCGCGAGACGATCCTGGTGCTCGATACGCCCTTGCCCGACACGGCCTTTCGCCCCAGCCACATCTACCCGCTGTCGACGATTTCGTCTGACGGCAAACGGCTCGCCCTCTCGGCGTTTCTGGGTGACGGCCAGACAGAAGGGGCCCCGTTTGGGCTGATGGTTTTCGACGTAGAACGCGGTTCGGTGCAGTTGGTCTACCACGGCCCCACTTGGTGTAACATGCACGCCCAGTACTGCCGCACGACCGACCCGGAGGCCGCCCACGATCTCCTCATCCAGGAAAACCATGGCAACACAGCCACGGCGAGCGGCTCCATCACACGCCTGGTGGGCGGCGATGGGGCTGATATCCACGTGATCCGCGACGACGGCACCGACTTGCGCAATCTGCCCTGGGGACGCGACGGCAACGAGGCTTGTCAAGGACACCAGTGCTGGCGCGGACGGACCAACTGGGCCATCACCAGCACCGGCTCACGGAAGCCCTCCGAAGCCCAATTGATCGAGGGCCGAGCCGCCCTGCATGCCGGCCATGTCGGAATCAAGACCCCTGCAGGCGTCCGCAACGACATCAGCCGCGAGTTTCCCAATCCGCACTTCTATCACTTCGCCACCGACATCGCCGGGAAGCGTCTGATCAGCGACTCGGGCCCGCTGAACGAGGGCGCGAAGATTTACCTGGCGGAACTGTGCGAGCCGGGAAAGGACCCCTTGCGGAACTTCCGTTATCTGCTGTGTCCCAAGTCGTCGTGCCAG
>JAPLNJ010000304.1 GCA_026692885.1 Planctomycetota bacterium
GCGACCTCAACACCCAATTCACCACCCTGGCCGCCTGGACCGATTCGGGCGACATCAACCTCGACCACACGGGACCGCTGACCGTCGGGACCGTCGCCGGGTTGGCCGGCCTGACCATCGCCGACGTGCAGGACAACAACAGCGCGGCGGATGAAATCGCGATTCGAGCCACCGGTTCGCTGACGGTCAACCAAGCCGTGCAGAACCAGGACGGCGGCCGGATCACGCTGGCGGCCGAGGGCCAGACGGTCGGCCGGAATCTGAACGTGAACGCGGGCGTGACGGCTGCGGGCGGCCGTGCTACGATCACCCTGGATGCCGGGGATTCGATTAACTTCGGTCAGGCTGGGGCGGTCAGCGCCGCAGACACGGGCTGCGTACTGGTCAGCGCCGGCACGGACTTCCAAGACGGGACGCCCCGCAATGGTCTGAAGACCGGCGACCTGGTGATGCAGGACGGTGCCGTGATTCAGTCGGCCGACGGTGATCTGACGCTGCGGGCGCCGGGAAACGTGCGGCTGGGTGCGGTCAACGCGAACAGCGACGGCGATAGCCTGGCGGGCGACGTGCGGGTGACGGCCGACTGGGCGGGCGTGGATGGCGGTCTGGCGGACAACGTGGGCGCCATCACGGATAACACGGCAATTGAGACCGCGAACATCACCGGTGACGAGCTCGCGCTGCGCGCTGCGCGCTGCCACTGGCATCGGCGACGGCGCGGGTGGCGACGCGGCCGACTTGAACACCGTGGTCCGCGTCCTGGCGGCCATCACCACTACCGGCGACATCAACCTGTACAATGTGGGCGCGTTGACGCTGGCCAGCTTCGACGGTCTCAGCGTGGTTCAGATTACCGGCAGCGTGAACGGGAACCTGGGCGTCGACGACCTGACGATCCGAACGGCCAGTCCTTTGACGATCGACATCCCCGTGAATGACTTCGCGGGCGGCCACATCACGCAGGCGGCGGAGGGCCTCGCCGCGACGGACAATCTGACGATCAACGCGGCCATCACGGCCAGCAACGGCAGCGGGAGCAGCTACGGGAACATCCTCCTGGTCGCCGGCCACGACCTCTTCCACAATCTGGGCCTGATCTCCGCAGCCAACGCCGGTAACGTGAGCCTGAGCGCGGGCGAAGACTACCACGGCGGGAGCCAACAGGGTGGGAATGCCAGCGGGAACGTGAGCATGGCCAACGGCCAAATCATCGCCTCCGGTAGCGGGAACATCTCGGTCGAGGCTACGGGGAGTATCGCCCTCAGTATCCTGACGACCAGCGGCGGCGATGTGAGCGTCAGCGCTGACGACGACGACTTCAACCTGCAGGATGGCACTGGCACCATCACGGACAATCTGGCCACGGAAGCCCCCAATATCATCGGCCACCTGGGGACCTTCCGGGCTGCTACCGGCATCGGGGCGACGGACGACATCGGAACCTGTCTGGCCACGCTGGATGCCGACAACGACGGACTCAACGGCGCGACTCTGATCACCGAGCAGTGCGGTGCTCTGGACGTTTATCGGCTGAGCCAATCGCGCGTCGGCGGCAGCGGCCGCATCGAACTGGTCACCGTGGCCGGCACCCTCACCATCGTGGCGGGGCAGCAGGGTGTATCGGCGGCGGGCAGCGGCAACGTCAGGCTGTTCGCGGACGGCGGCAATGGCAGCGACCTGATCATCAACGACTCGATCAACAGCGATCCCTCCACGGGTTACGCGTGGCAGAAGACGAGTACCAACGAGTCCGGCTGGGACTCGCCGGTGCGGGTGTTCGACCGCGGAGCGGACTTCCCCCCCGATCTCTACATGCCGCTGTCGCTCCTGAGGCAAGGTGCCTTCACGGGTACCTCGGCGACGTTCCAAGTCGACACGCTGGTCCAGGACCTGATGGAAAGCAACCTGCTGGAAAGCAAGCCTCTGACGTATCAAGTCGCGGTCACGTCCGGAGACTTCGGATCTGTACACGACGCTTCCGAATTCACCGTCTCGGGCGATGCGTTCGTCACCGGTCAGACCGCGACGGCGGCGACGGGGCTGGCGGAATTCGCGCAGTTGGTCTTCCGCGGTGTGACCGTCGAGAATTTGGGCGATGGGCTCGGTCTGCTGCAAGTGCGGATGCGGTACGCCGGGGACAAGACCGGCTGGACTGCAGTCATCAATGGCGCGGATATCCGGCCAATGGCTTCCGTGGGACAGCTCATCATCCTCGGACTCGGCCCCAAGGAGGCGGACGGTTCAAGCACGGACACCTACCAGGGCATCGAAGCCACGCCCAACGCCCTGATTACCGTGACCACCAGCAACGGGACCGTGATGGACGAGGACTTGGACCGCTATCTGCAGGGCGTCCAAGTCCGCACGGACGCGGAAGGCAATTTCACGTTCCACGTTCCACGTTCCACGTTCGGCGGCCGTCGGGAACCGGCGATGCCGAGGGTGACGGGACGGGGGTGTATCCTGACGGCCAGGGGGTGGCCACGATCACCGCCTGGGAGATTGGGGGCCGGTCGTACGGCACGGCGACTCAGACCTACACGGTGGCCCCGGCGCGCAGCTTCGACTTCAATACATCGAGTTCGCCCACGGCGATCGGCTACCTGGGCGTCTTGCCGGCCGCGGCGTATACGCCCCAGACCGGCTTCGGCTGGGCCTCGCCCGTCGTGGCAAACGATCTCGGCCGGGGTAGCAACGACGTCCGCCGTGACTTCCATTCCACGGGGAACACCTCGGCGACGTTTTCGGTCGAAGCCACGTCTGGCCACTCGTATCAACTGGTGATCACTTCGGGCGACTACGGCTCGGAACACGATCAATCGCAGTTTGAAGTCTCCGGCGATAGCTTCGCGACTTTCCAGACCGACACGGCTTCCACGCTGCAGGGCCAATTTAAGCAACTGGTCTTTCCGCCGGTCACGGCCGGTGTGGACGGGCGGTTGGAGGTGCGTATGACCTACGCGGGCCTGAAGACCGGCTGGAACGCGGTCATCAACGGGATGGAGGTCCGGGACACGACCGCGGCAACGAACACCGTGCGACTCATCGCGTTCACGATGCCGGGCTCGGTAGAAGCCGATGGCTTGACCACGGACACCTACACCGGCACGCATGCGGTGCCCAATGCGCTGCTGACCGTGACCACGACCCACGGGACGGTGCTCCCACCGGCCGACAGTTCCGACCTGGACCCGTACCTGCAAGGTGTGCAGGTGCTTTCCAACGACAGTGGCACTTTCACGTTCCGCATTGCCCGGCCGTCGGGGACGGGCGGGGGGAGCGCGACGATCACGGCCTGGGATGTCGGCGGCCAGTCCTACGGCACGGCGATGCAGACCTACACCGTGGCGGCCGAGCGATACTTCGACTTCAATAACTCGAATTCGCCGACGGCGCTCGATTATCTCGGAGTCCTGCCGGACGTGGTGCTGGCGTTGGACGTGTCCCAAATCGGCTACGGCTGGTCCGCGGCAACGCCAGTGCGTGGGGTGGATGCCGTGCAGTCCACGGACCTTCTGCGCCGCGATTTCCACGTGGCTCAGATCGGCACATTCCAGATCCAAGTCACACCCGGCAAGTCGTACAGCCTGCGGGCGTTGTTTGGCGAGCCGATCGGCGATGTTCTGGACACGGACCACCAACTGGGCGGCAGCGGGCCTTGCATCCTCGAAGGCATGAGCGGTGATGCGGCGCATCCGCCGATCAGTCTCACGACAATCGCGATCACCACCGAGAATGGGGAGCCGTACCGTTTCACCAAGCCGTGGCTCAACGTGTTCCAGCCGATTACCTTGTTGGGCGTTGTGGACGCTAACAACGACGGCATTCTGAACCTCACCTTCACGGCCACGGGTGGTTCCTCGATCCCACGCCCTGGGAGGACTCCGAGTATGTACTCGGCCAGCCGCCGCCCGGCGTGGACCTGTTGACCGTGGTGATGCACGAAATGGGCCACACCTTGGGCTTCGCGGATGTCGACGGCAGCCAGCACCCGGAGGCCCTGATGTCGCTGCAGTTGATGCCGGAGCAAGCCCGGCGTCTGCCGACGGGTCCGCTGCTGACCAGTCACAATCCGGTCCAGCCGTACGATGTGAACGGGGACGGCCACATTACGGCGTTGGACGCATTGCAGCTGATCAATCAGATCAACCTGAGCGGCTCGGCGCTGACGGCCGTCGCGCCGGGCGTCGCTCCGCTGTACTACGACGTCACGGGCGATGGCACGCTGTCGGCTCTCGATGTGTTGCAGGTGGTCAACTACCTGGAGCAGCACGTCATGGTCTCATCGGGAGAGGGCGAAGGAGCGAATCTCGAAACGTCGTCGCCCAGGGATGCTTCGCTGTCGGCCAATCACGTTGATCTATCGGCCATTCTTCCGTCTGCTGGACTGGTCGAGGGTGAAACGCCGCTCGACCGCCCCGTCGAGTCACTCCCAGCGAGCAGCGCGCCGTTGGCCACAATTTCCACACTATCGGCGCCAAGCCGCACGGTCGTTAGCGTCGCCATACTGGAACTGGCGAACCGGCAGGAAGAGGACTTGGAAGACATCCTGAGCACGATCGCCAAGGACGTGGCTGCCGTGTGGCGTGGCAAGCCGCGGTAAGCCTGGGCCTTGATCGTAAGGTTGCGCAAAACGCTCGCAGCGGAGCATGGTAACCCGACGCGTCAGCGAGGAAAACGCCGCTCTTCCTCGCTGACGCGTCGGGTTACGATATGCAACGTTACGATCAAGGCCAAACAGCTTGGCATTTCAGTCGAGCGACTGGGTGGTGTAAAGGGCCTGAAGAAACGCTGGTTGATCATCGCCGCGTTGTTGTGTTGGGCGTGGCGGCCCGGACGGTCGCACGTAATCGCACGGCTTAGGCGCGGACCACGGGTAGACACAGCCTCTCGATTGGTGCGGGAAAACCCGGAGTGAATCACCGTAGCCGAAGTCGTGAGACTTCGGATGCTACCACGGCAGCCCCGAATTCTCACGAATCCGGCTACCAAAGTCCTTAACGGCGTTGCCCCTCACCCCAGCCATCTCCCTGGAGTACCGGGAGGCTGCTGAAAAAGTAGCGGAAAGCAACGTGGGGCAAGCTTCCAGCTTGCCAATCTTCCGTATTCTCCGTTTCCTCGTCTTCCTCGGCTACGCATTTGGCAAGCTGGAAGCTTACCCCACGACTAATTCAGCAGCCTCACCGGGGCGAGGGAGTAGTCTTGGCCTGGCAGGGCCTATCTCGGTCCGTCCGCTCAACAGGCGACGCCGTCACCGGCGACTGCCGTGGCGACCAACCGAGCGTCGTTGTGGGTCGCGGGGATCGCCGGCAGAATCACCTGGTCGGCGTCCTCCTCCGCGATCCCGTGCAGCTTCAGCCAGCGTCCGCGCCGCACCCAGTAGAACCGCACCGGGATGAAGATATCGACCACTTCATCGGCGATCAACAGGCCGCCCAACACGGGTGCGGCCATGGCCGAGATGACCTCGTGGCCCACGCCCGTGGCCCACAGCATGGGCGCCAGGGCGATGATGGCCACCCCTTCGGTGAGCAGTTTCGGACGCAAGCGATGCACGGCGCCTTCGATCACGGCCTCGCGGAGTTCGCGCACCGATCGAATCTTTTCCAGCCCGCCACGCTTGTCTACCGCTTCGCGCAGGTAGACGAGCATGATGATCCCTGTTTCCGTGGCCATGCCGAAGCAGGCGATGAAGCCCACCTGCACGGCCACGCTGAAACGGTAGTCGAACAGCCAGAGGAGAAAGATGCCGCCGACCATCGCCTCGGGTACTGCCTTCATCATCAGCAGGGCATCAACCAGGTCGTTGTAGGTGAGGTACAGGATGACGAAGATCACCAGGATCACGGCGGGGAACACCACGAGCATCGTTTTTCCGGCGCGGACCTGGTTCTCGAACTGGCCGCTCCAGCCGAGATACATCCCCTGGGGTAACTTGATCTTCTGCGCGACGACCCGCTGGGCTTCTTCCACGAATCCCACGATGTCGCGGTCGCGGACGTTCAGTTGCACGTAGTTGCGCAACATGCCGTTTTCGCTCTTGATCATGGCCGGGCCTTCGACGATGTTCACGTCGGCGACCAGCGACAGCGGAACTTGCAGCGGTCCCGGCTTGGCGACGGCTAGTGAGGCGTTGCCGCCCCCCATCCCGCCGCCGTTCCCGCCCGCGTCCTTTCCCATCGAGGTCGTCGCACTGATCAGCAGGTTCTTCACGTCCTGCTCGTCCCCGCGTGATTCCCGGTTGTAGCGGACCCGTACCGGAAATCGCTCACGCCCTTCCACCGTCATCGTGATCGCCTTGCCACCCAGCGCCGTCTCGATCACGTCCTGAATGTCACTGACTTTCACGCCATAACGAGCGGCTCGGTCACGGTCGATCTTGATTTCCAGGTAGCCTTTGCCTCGGCTTTGGTCGGGAAACACGTCGACCGCGCCGGGAATTTGCTTGAGCACCTCGGCGACCTGTTCCGAGACCTCCTGGATCTTGTCCAGGTCGTTGCCAAAGACCTTCACGCCGATCATGGTTCGCACACCCGTGGCCAGCATGTCGATGCGGTTGATGATCGGCTGGGTCCAGATGTTGGCCCAGCCGGGCATCCGCACCACGCTGTCCACTTCTTTGAGCAGATCGTCCTTAGATTTCCTCCAGAGGAACAAGTTGTCCGAGGGCCACAAGTGCGGCAAAGACCAAGCGACATCCAGCTCCTCGCGGAGCGTCTTCAGTTGCTCCTGTTCCGTTGCGTCGTCGGTCTGCTCCGCCCACAGGCCCTGCTCGTCGGCCAGTTTGTGGAGTTCCTCAATGGCATACCGGTCATAGGCCGCCACCGCACGATCAAAGAGGTCATGGTCGAGTTGGCGGACCTGTTTGCGCCAATGCGTGTCCCGTTGGTGCGTCAGGAACTGGAACATCTGCGTGAATAGCGTCGGCTGCTCGGCACCGAGCACGTTGGTGACTGCCAGGTAGCCCACGTACAGCGGATGGAACTTGGCGGTAATCAATTCGGGATTGAGTTCCGCCTTTTCTTCCGCTGCCAGCCTTTCGGCAATCTGCTGGACAAGCCGGTTCACGTCTTCTTGACCCGGGCCGGCGGAAAGGATCGGCGCGAACGGGGTTACGAGTTGGGCGGCCCAGCGGTCGATGTCCGCCTCAGCTACGGGCGCAAGTAGGCGATCGGCCCGCTGCCAGCGGCCGACTAACTCGACGATGAACTCACGTAGCAGTTGCGGCCCCAGCTCGGCTTCGAAGTCGGTAAAGCGTTGCAGCACAAATTCTCGCATGGTCTCGTCCATACGCAGGGCCGCATTCATCGTGGCGGGGTCGAGTAGCGCGTGGCGTTCTGCCTGTTCCTCGATTGGATCGATCAAACCGCGCTGTTGCAGGGCAGCCAGCACCACGGCCGTCTGCTTTTGGGCGTCCTTGTAGGCGAGCTTCCGTTTGGGCCAGTGCTCTTTGGGACGCAGCGTGATGATGCTCTCCACCATGTCCAACGGGGAAGGGTCGGTCGGGGTGTCGGCCCGCCCCGCTTTGCCGACGATCAATTCCATTTCGGGGAACCGCCGCAGCAGCGCATCGCGGGCCTTCAGATCGTCGGTTACCTGCGTTACCGAGGCCCGCGGCACCGTCACCGGCATGTCGAGAATGCTCCCCTCGTCCAGCGGAGGCATGTAGTCAATGCCGATCTTGGGGAAGTGGTAGGCCCACAGAGACAGGGCCGCCAGCGTGACAAAGGATACGACATGCCACTGCCCGCCCCTAGTAAAGATGACGGTAATCGCCATCGTGATGGCGACCACGGTCAGGAAACACCAGTGCCACGGGATGGGCACGATGGCGTTGGTCGGGAACAGGCCGGCACCGAGGACCAAGAGTGCCGAAAACGCCCACATCGCCAGGTTCCACCGCGGCATCAGCCACGTGAGCCAGGGCTTGTAGATGCTGATCATATTCCGCACCAGCCAGCTGTCCTCCTCGCTTCGCAAGCGGCCTTTGATGAAGCTCGGGATCAGGGCCGGCACGAGCGTGATCGAAAAGATCGCCACGCCGAGCATGGCGAAGCTCTTGGTAAAGGCCAGCGGATGGAAGGTCTTGGCATCGCGCCCGGTCAGAGCAAACACGGGAATGAACGACAACAGGATAATCAGCACCGAGAAGAAGATCGGCCGGCCCACCATCCGGCAGGCCGAGATGACAATCTCTCGCGTATCGCCGGTGATTTTCTTGTCGTGGCCAAAATGGGCGGTCAGGTGATGGGTGGCGTTTTCCACAATCACGATCGACTGGTCCACCAAGATTCCAATGGAGATGGCAATCCCCGCCAGCGACATGACATTCGAGGAAACGTTGAAGTGCCGCATCAGAATGAACGAGACCAGCACGGCCAGAGGCAGGGTCATGCAGATCAACAGCGCACTACGGAAGTGCATCAGGATCAACAGGATGGCGATCGAGGCGATTAGCATCTCGTGCAGGAGCGTCTCGGTAATCATCTCGATGGCCCCGTGGATCAGCCGCGTGCGGTCGTAGAACGGCACGATCCGCACGCCCTCGGGCAGCCCCGCCTGGAGTTCCTGAATCTTGGCTTTGATCCGCTGGGTGACTTCCAGCGGGTTCTCGCCGTGGCGCATCATCACCACGGCTCCCACCGCCTCGTTGCCGTTCTTCTCCAGCACGCTGCGACGAAACTCGGACCCCTGGCTCACCGTGCCCAGATTGGAAACGTAGATCGGTGTGCCATTTTCCGAGTCGGCCTTCACGACGGTCTTCTCGATGTCCTGCGTGCTTTCGATCCAGCCGACGCCACGAACAATATACTCCGCATTCCCTTTCTGGATGACCTTGCCGCCGACCGCCGAGTTCGACTGCGCGACCGCCGAAAACAATTCCCCCAGGGTCACGTTGTAGGCACGCAGGTTGTTGGGATCCACGTCGATTTGGTATTCGATCGGGAAGCCGCCGGCCGAGGCGACCTGAGCAACTTCGGCGGCAGGAAGGTGCTGGCCAAGGTCAGCCGCTCCGAGACCCGCTGCCGAGCAAAGTAGAAGTCGATCTTGTCGTCGAAGATCACATTGATCATCGAGAAGTTAAACTCGCTTGATGATCGCACCGCTTTCACCCCCGCCAGCCCTTGCAAGTTTACCGACAGCGGGTACGTGATCTGGTCTTCTATTTCCTTGGGGCTCCGCCCCATCCAGTCGGTGAAGACAATCACCTGGTTCTCCGACAGATCGGGGATCGCGTCGACCGGTGTGTTGATGACCGCGTGGACACCCCAGATCATGACTCCCAGGCTCAGGAGGATGACCACAAACCGATTGCGAATCGAGAATTCAATGATGTTTCCGATCATGGCGTTTTACCTGTCAGCGTTTGACCGTGGATATCGCATCCGCCAGTTTCTTCAGCATTTCGTCGGGACTTCGTTTGGCCTTGCCGGAGCAGCCTTTGCAGCACAGGAACACCGGTTGGCCACGGAGGGCGATCTTGACGGGAACTCCCATCGAGCCCAGGGGCGCACCGGTCACAGGGCAGATGCGCTGCGCCAGTGCTAGTGGCCGATCCGCCTCGGGCAATTGCTCGACGTTCTTGAGGTCGTCGGGCGCCGGCGCCGCGACCGCCACCCTGGGCTTCGGCTTCGATTGACCCTTGGCCGGCTGGCCTTGAGCGGCGGGAACTTGATCGCGCTGGTGCGGGGCGGGAGCCGACGGCGAGTCGGGACGACTGCTGGACTGAGGGCCGCCGCTGGCGCCGAAGTAAGTCGCGGCGGCAGCCGGGTTGAGCCGCGTTTCTGCGTCGATCAGGAAGCCGCCCGCAGCGGCCACCTTGTCGCCCGCGTGGAGTCCTTGGATGACCGGGTACTGATCGTCTTGGCGCGGTCCGAGTTCGACTTCGACGCCTTCGAACATCCCCGGTTCCCGCTCGACGTACACCACCTTTTTGGAGCCGGTATCGATGACGGCCCGCTCCGGCACGACGAGAAACTCTGACCGAGGTGCTGTGTCGGCGCTGCTCAGGCCGACCCGCGTGACGCGGCTCCTCTCGGCGGCCACGCTCTTGTACGGTTCAATACTTTCCAGCGGCGTGTTGATCCGCACCGTGGCAAACATGCCGGGCCGGAGTTCGTGCTGGGGATTGTCGAGTTTAAGCCGAATACGGTTGGTCCGCGTCGAGGCTTCCACGCGAGGTTGGATGAGGGCGAGTTTCCCGACAAAGGTGCGATTCGGGCAAGCCTTTACGGTGGCTTCGACGTCCTGACCGGCTCGCAGGAATTGGATGTCCTCCTCGTATACCTCGGCTTCCACCCACACCGTCGAGAGGTCCGCCACTTCGAACAGGGTCATCTTGGCTTCCACGCTCGCACCCACCACGATCTTCTTTTCCATCACATAGCCACTCTGCGGCGAGCGGATCACCAGCCGCGTCGAGGGCTGTCCCGAGGCCACGATGCCGTCGATCTCCTGCTGGCTGACACCCAACAGCAGGAGTCGGTCTTGGGCGGCAGCCGCCAGATCGGCCGTCGCTCCGCCCGCTTGTTTCGCTAGGACGAGTTCTCTGGCTGTGCTGGTCAACTCAGGGCTGTAGATCTCGGCCAACGGGTCTCCCTTGTGAACGACGGTGAAGGTCTCGTCCACGTAGAGTTTCTCGACGTAACCGTCCACTCGGCTGACGATTCGGGAGAGCCGGCTCTCGTCGAACGTGACGTATCCGACCGTCTTGGTTTGCTTGAACACCGGCCGGAATTCAGCAGCCACGGTCTTGATGCCTGCCAATTGGATTCGTTCGGGCGAGAGTTGCACCCGGCTCGTCACGCCCGCCGGCAACTTGGTCGCTTCCCCTTGGATGCGGATCGACAGCGGCATTCCGCAGATGGGGCATTTCGGCACGTCACGGTTCGGCTCGTAGGTCGAACGGACGACCTGCGGGTCCATCGGGCAGTAGAACTCGTGCCCGGGTTCAAGTTCATGGGCTGCGACGCCTCGCGGCTGGGTCCACTTGTCCCAATAGTTATTGACCGTGTCCCAGTAGCCGATGAACATCCCGACGGCCAGCAGGACCAGGATGAACCGCACGCGTTTCAACACGACCCTGGCTGCCAGCCAAGCCTTCTGTCGCCCTGTCAGCGGCATTTCGGACGAGTCTGCAAGAGGCAGGGAGTCCGCGGGCGCGTCGCCCAGGCGAACGTCGATCGGAGCTTCAATTTCATCAGGCATGGCTTATCTCCTAAGGAAGCGCCGTCTGGCCACCAGCGGCGCAGGAATAGCGGAATAGCATTTTCAGCTGCAAGAGAGTTGGTCATCGGCTGGAGTTGCGGCTAGCAAGCCTCAAGCTGTGGACACAACGCGAAAGATCAGCAACGAGCGCGCAGTGCGAACCCGAACGCGATTAGGTCAACCATCTGCACAGGACGGCCTGTAACCGCGGTGGACTGGGAGAAGAGCTGTCGAGCTGGTTCCGCCCCGTCGGTCCTGGGAGTGACACGTCGGGCAACGCCGCTCCGTGGCTCAGGATTCCGAAACCGGCGAGACGGTCGTCACTGCCGCGACGGTCGTTAGTCGGCGCGGGCACGGCGGGTGACTCACCCTGCCGACCACAGACGCACGAACCGCTACTCGGCTTCACCGTCTTGCAGCAGGACGACTTTGAGGTAGTGCGAGATTTGCAGCAGCCGCAACGGCAGCGGCACGCCGCCGAACTCGAACGGCACGCGCCCCCGATCACCGGCGCTACGCCAGTGCCCGCCGCCAGCACGGCCAGCACTAAGGCGGCAACGAGTTTTCGGGGTCTGCTGAACATCGGAAACCTCTCACCTAAATAGGGTCTGCGTAACTGTTCGCAATTGCGGCCAAAGAGTCAACCCCCGCCTTCGGGTATATGCTCACCTGATTCGGTTGTTCGCCGACACTATCAGACGGGCCGAGACGTACAGCATCGCTCGGGAATTTCGGGTTACGATGCGTAATCTTACGATCAATCAGACGGGATGCGGCGTTGATCGTAACACTGCGAAATGCCCTCACTGCTAGTATTTCGCGACGTTATGATCAAGGCCCGGGATGCACGTCAGCGACACGCCTCCCACGGCGCGTTCTAGGGACGCCAGGGTCTGCCGGACTTGGGCCTCTAGACGCTGTTGTCCGATTCGATACTGCAGCAGCTGCTTCCAGTTATCGATCAGCATGAGGAGATCGATCTTCCCGGTCCGATAAGCACTGGTCGACGCCTTGAGCGTCAGTTCGGCCTTAGGGAGGATGTCCGTGCGAAACAGCGTCAGGAGCTGTTCCTGACTGGTGAGTTGGGCGAACAGATCCTTCACTTCTTCCTGGGCCTTGTCGCGCATCGCGTCATACTCCCGCGCGCTGGCCAACGTTTTCGCCTCGGCCTCACGAACGCCGGCCTCCAGCCGTTTACGGTAGATGGGGATGTTGGCCCCCATTCCTACGCCCAACATACCGATCCCATCCGCGATCGGTGACATCGCATGGTAGGTGCCCATGTCACCCCAGCCGGCCTTGAAGGTGAGATCGGGATAGTACTGGAGCCGCGCCAGGTCGACGTTCAGCCGGTCTCGGCGGATGGCGGCCAACTGGGCGTGCAAGTCGGGGCGGGACTCGATCGCCAAAGCGTACAGCCGTTGTACGTCGTCCGGGATCTGTTCAGCCGGCAGTGAAGGCAGTGTTCCGACGGGCGTATCCGGCGACACATGCAGCAACCGCGTCAGTCGCGCCTGCCCACTCTGCAACTCCTGACGCATACGGTTGAGTTCCTTGTCAGTATTCGAGACTTCCAATTGTGCTCGGAGCAGATCCTGCTGATCGACCGTACCAGTTCGATACTTCGTCTCCGCGATGATTGTGAAATCGACGGCCAACTTACGGCTCTGTTCGGTGATTTCGAGCGAGGCCTGCACCACGTACAGCTCGTAGTAGACGCGTTTCACTTGCTCCAGGACTTCAAGTTCCGCGACGACCAGTTCGGCTCGCGCTGACTCCACTTCCGCTTCGGCGGCACTGGCTTTCGTCCGCAATTTGCCGAACCACGGGACCCGTTGGGAGGCCATGATTTCGTACGTTACGCGTCCGCCAACCTGCTGGGGAACGTAGGGATAGAACGGATACCCCGTAACATCGAGCAGCGGGTCATCCAGACTGGCCGCTTGGGGAACCCGCATGGCGGCTGCCTCGAACTGTTTGCGTTTGACCTGAATTTCCGGGTTCTGGGCGAGTGCGAACGCCACGTACTCCTCCACGGGAAGCGGGCCGGCAAGACTCGGCTCGACCGGCATCGTTGCCGACGCAATCGATTGAGGACACGGCGACGCGACCGGTGTTGCGATCGCGATAGCTGTGAACTCGGCATCACGGATGGTCTGCGACGCTCGGCAGCCCAAGGTCGACGCGAGTAAGCCGACAACGATCGCCCAGGCGGGGCCGGAGAATGCTGTTCCCACGTTTCGGATCGACCTTCTGCGCATGGGGAACTCACGTCTCGGACAGACGTCTCATGGAGTTGCGTCCGAGGAACCGGAGACAGCGGCAAGTCCGGAGAGGAAACGAATTGTGCGTGGGGGCATGCGGACTTTCCTCGCAAAATACGGGGTTTCAAAGCAATGGCCGTCCATGGGTTGGGCAACCCGGGCCAAAAAGTGGACAAATCTCGGCATGTCTCAGCGATCTTGCGGCCCTCCTGGACGATTGTACGGCCGAACAGGCCGAACAGATACGGCGTAGCATCTCGGATATGGCTGAACGCCACGCCGCCGGCCTGGAGCCGCACAGCACCGCGAAGGATTCGACGTGATGCCGTTTAACGTATCCTAGGCCCGTTCTCCGTCTGATGCGTCCTGCGCAATCCCAGGCGGTCACCGTCGCCTAAATCTGATGATGGCGACATGCTTGTTTCCGACGCGCCCAAAGCGCGCCCCACGCCATGCTCGCGCGCCTGCAAAAGAACCCCAGAAGGGACCCGCTGGGGGGGCAGGGGCAGGGGGGGTATTCGACATGAAGCGTCAGGCCCAGTTGGTTTGGCACGAGGAAACCACGCCAGCAACAACAAGGACAAGTCCGCTACCGGTGGCCATGGTGGACGTCTTGTTCGTCCGGTGTGTGCGCTGCGTGGGCGTCATCACGTCGCCCTATTGGCATTTCTGCGACGCTGTAGACCCGGTCGCCAACCGCTGGCCGGCCGCGGGCCTGACCGTGGAGAAGAAGACGCTCGAGGAGTTCGGCGACGTCGATTGGTGCAAGTGCGTTCTCGTACGCTGATCGTGGGCGACGGCCGCCGGCCGCCACCCCGCTGGCCGCGGTCACCGTCCGAGACGCAGGACCTGGTGATGAACATCCGGACGCACGGCCACGGCGATCGCCGTCGGCATCCAGGGGGACGGGCGCCGATCCCCACCCCGCTGGGCGCGACGCTGGAAATGAAAATCAGATGACGCTTGGCAGAAAGACGAATAATGCAACTGAGCGATGACAACTTGTCGCCACACTGAAGAACGCGAATTAGCAACCTTCGGTTCTGACAACCGATGGTTGGACGACACCTGATACCCAAAAAATGAAGGTTGACACCATGTTTACGAATGGTTGGGACGAAGCAACGTCCCTTGTGAAACGCCTCGTTGCGATGGACTATCCCGGCAGACCGGTCTACATCCTATCGAGCGCGAAGTTGCCCCCGCAATTCAGATCGTCTGACTGGGGCTACACCATGCCCGGTCTCGATGTGGTCCTGCGCCCGTCGATCAAGTCTTGGCATGGCCGTGGCCCGTGTATGACGGTTGATTCCCAAGCGATCCATTTCGCGGCCAAGAACGTTCGAGGCTTCTTCGTCGAAGATCGTTTGTTTTTCGGCGTTGTTCTCCACGAGGCTGCTCACTGGCTGGATAAAATCCCGGCCGCGTTTGAAACCGTCCACGATCCGGATACGGTGGAATCCGTACGGGTCACGTTCGCAGATCACTTGGCAGTGAAGGCGAGCCTGGCTGCAGAACCACAGCAGCCAGCTACTTCCGCCGCCCCGGCAAATCCGCCGTTCGACAAGCACGGTGCGCCATTCATACGTGCCAGTGTCCACCTTGCCAAGCGAGCGGCGGATATGGGCTGGGGACATCGCGTTAACCTGGCTGCGATTGTGCAACACGACTATGGCTTGTCCAGTCTCGCAAGCTACGAAGCCGCCCTGGGCGACGAACCGCAACGACTGGCCGGATGTTCATTCGCTCAGATCCGGGTGGCTACGCCCCCGCCGGAGTTTGTCGCGATGTGGAAGGCCGATGTGAAACGGTGGGTGAACGGCCTGGCCGACGTGAACGAGGCCACGGCCGCGGAATCCCATCGTCTGTTGAACGTGTTCTGAGTTTCCCAAACCGTACGCAAGGAGATGGATCTTGACTCGCGAACCGAAACGAATCGAACGACTGAACGACGGCCCCCCCCAGGACGCAACCGCCGTCCTGAAGGCTGTTGACCAACTGCGTCAGCTGGAAGAGGCGGATAAGGAAGCCGCATTCCACGATCTGGTCAAGCGACTGCACGGCGGTACCGGGCCGGACGCAGGTGGCCTTGCCGATGTTTTGCAGGCACTGAACAAAAGCACACAAGATGTCGAGAACGCCATCGGGGTGTATCGGCAACGCCTCGCGTGGAAGGCAACGTTCGACCGCGCCAACGAAGTCACGGCCGCGTTACGCGAAGCCCAGCACAAAGAGGCGGTCGCAGAGCAAGCCTACAACAACCTCATCCGCGATGAGACGGCGAAACACCTGCGCAACAGGGAAGTCCTGCAATGGGACGTCTCCCGCGCTGAACAGAACCTGTCCGACGTGAAGCGGGCGGAACACAGTCTCCTAAAGACCGCGCCCGAATCGCTTCTCCGGCATGTCAACAGCCTTCAACGACGGAGAGCGGAGTTGCAATCCGCCTTGGACGCTGCCAACAAGATCGCAGGGACGGCACGGGGCCACATTGCATATTGGACCCAATCCGATCGGCGTGAAAAGGAACAGCGGGACCACCCGGCGTCTCCGACCACGTTAGTCGACGAGCAGACCTGCCGTTGGCGCCGTCCGGAAATGAGCAGCGACATAGCCAAGAATACGGTGGAAAGGCTGAAGCAATACGAGGATAAGATCAAAACCATCAGGGGGGAATTGAATAGCGTCGCGTCGCAGGAAGCCGAAGTGCGGGCCAGGTTCGTGCTGGTCGACTGAGGCTACACCCCTGACCCCGCCCCCCCTACGGGTCCCTTCTGGGGTTCTTTTGCAGGCGCGCGAGCATGGCGTGGGGCGCGCTTTGGGCGCGTGCGCAACAGCCCCGCAACAACAACAACAAGTCAGGCGAGGTGGCTTCCGATCCGATGGGAGCCGCCTTTGTTTCCATCGAAACAAAGCCGCCTCGGGGCACCTGTCGACGGGACTTCTGACGGGCCAACGTGTCGGCGGTACCAGAAACCATTGACACGTCCCAGAAAAAGGAGACATTGGTGGTTGCCTGAGTTGTTGAAGGGTGAGGCGTTAGGATTCCGGAATCTGGTCAGGGCCGCGCAGGGATGTCGCGGCCCTCGCCGTTTCTTGACAGCACGTTGACCAGGTCAACCATGCCCCGGATCGCCACGCCGGCGGCCATCTGTCCCGAAATCGGTTCAACGTCAACCGGTGCCAGCGTGCCGATACAAAGGGAAGCGATGCCCAACGTTTGCGAACCAACGTCCCGAAGGAGTTTCTCAACATGCCCGCAAAACTCGAAATTGCCGCCGATATGTCCAGCCTGGAGAACGCCTACTCCAAGGTACTACGTCAAGTCGTTTCTCTGCAGGACCAGCTCGGCAAGTTGTCTTCCGAGAACATGCAGTTCGAAAGAACCGCGGGCGGGTCGGTCAAAGCGGCCATGCGGCTGGGGGACGAAGGCAGGGCCGCAGCGGACCAGTACACCAAAGCCATGCGCGCAGCCAACGACGAGATGAAGGCCGGAACGGCATCCAAGGAAGAACACCGCAAGAAGATTGAACAGGCGAAAGCCGCGCTCGAAGTCGAGACGATGGCGATCAAGTCGCAACAGGCTGAAACGCAGAAGCTTAAGGAATTCAGCAAACAGGTAATCGAAGCGCAACAGACCGGTGCGGACAAAGCGAGGGCAACGTTCGACCAACTGACCGAAGCGCGGCGACGTGGATTGCTGACCGAAGAACAGTACGCCCGGGCCGTGAAAGAGACGTCCAAACAGGCTGACGCCGCACAACGGAAGGAATCCGAGAACCACAACGTCGCGTCCTCGATTGCTTCCGAGGGGGCCACGAAGGTGACGGCGTTGGCGATGCAGTGGGTGACAGTCGAGGGCATCCTGAACAAGGTGGCTGAGGCATACCAGCGAGTTGGCAACAACCAAGTGAAAGCCATGGAAGCCCAGCTCGCCCAAGCGTCGCCTGACGCTCAGGTACTGAAGAATCTCGTTGGGATGTCTTCGGAGGATAAGACGAAGATCATCGGCGATTTGGACGCCATGTCCAAAGAGTTAGGCGTGGAATCTGCCCACCTTAAACGGGGCTTCGCTGAAGCGTATAGCAAAGCGGGCGGAGACGTCTCCCTCGCATTGGACGCAACGAGGCGCGCCGCGGAACTGAACCGCGTTACCCCCGAACAGATTCCCGTTGCGGTTGCGGCGGGAGCGTCCCTGTCGAAGTTATTGGGCACGAAGGATCCGCGGGTTGCACTTGGCTTCGCTTCGGAAGTGCAGTCCCGTTCTGCCGAGACCAGCCAAGAACGGATCATGGGCGTCTTGCCAGGCACGCTGTCATCTGTGGCCGCCACTGTCCCCAAACAAGCGAAAGCAGATGCTGCCCGCGAGGGCGGCGCGTTGTTGGCCGCACTGAACACGGCCGCCCCGCGTTCGTTCGACTCCGCAGCGACGGCCGAAATCCAGTTTAGTCAACAGCTCGCCAAGTTCTTCAAGCCTGTGCCACTGTCCGAAGAAGACAAACGCCTTACGGAAGGAAAGAAGGCGCGAACCCTCCAGCGTATCGCGAAGCTGAAGTCGGGTGGGGGCGACGTCAGCGACGAGGAGGAAGAGGAACTTGAACAACTTCCGCAGCAGGAGAAGGAGCTAAAGCGGCAAGTTGATCGCACGAAGTCCCCCGCGGCCAAACGAAGGATGCGTGACCAGCTCAAGGAGATGGAATCCCGCTACAAGGAGCTGAAGAAGAAGTCCACACTCTCAGATGATCTGGTGAAGGATCGCATCGGCGGGATGGAATCTCAGGTGGCGATTTACGATCGGGAGATTCGCGGCGAAGGATTCCTTGATGATCCAGAGACGCTGAAGGGGCGTATTAAGGCCCTGAATAAGTCTCCCGACGCGCAGGCCAAGTTCCTTTCCACCGTGCACGGTGAAGCGGAATTCGTCGAGCAAATGAAAAGTCTTGTCCGGGGCGACGAATCGGCGATCGTTGTCCAAAAGTTCCGCGAGTACACCGAAGGGCAAAACGCCATGCGCATCAGTCCGGAACTGTTCGAACAACAGTCCCGCGAACTCAGCGACGAACACGGTTTGACGCCCTCAATCAAGCTCGCCGCGAAGTCGCAGCGGGACAAGTCGGAGTTGGACGCGACCCAAGTGAAGAAGGTCGCATTCGCGGAAAAAGGCCGGATCAAGAAAGACGCCGACGAAACCTTGGAAGCCGGCGCAGACACATTCATGGAATCGTTTGACCAGACCATCGCCAGCCCGGGAACCATAATCGAGGGCCTGTTCGTGGGCAAGGCTCAGGCGAAGATCAATGCCCTGGCAAGAGCTGCGCATGGCATCCGTGTGATAGCCGGCGCCCGCAAAGGAACGCCGATGCAGTGGAACGGGATTGCCCGAGAATACACACCGGCGGGCGACGAGGACTTGACCGACGATGAACGGGACAAGGCCGGGGCTTTCGAAGGCAAGGCGGCCGCACTTCAGCGCGACTTGGACATGGTAAACCGGCCGAGTGACGCCCGGCTGCCGGTAGCCGGCAGCGCGCGCCCCTGGCGTCCAAGTAAAACTGATGCAGTGAAGACCGCACCGTCGGCGAAGCCGGACACCACCGCGGCGGAAAAGACGGCACGGCCGGCGGAACTGGACGGCACCGCGGCCGCGAAGACGGCACGGCATCCGGATGAGCCGGGACCCATGCGCCCGTTAGCCGCGACGGCCTCCGGATCGATCGAGCCGGGGATCATCGGGACCACGGCCACGAGCCCGACGCGACCGGTGGCCGATTCAGACGAATCATTTTTTCTCGGGACCAACTCGAGTCCGATGAAGAAGAGTAGCGACACTCCCAGCCGTAGGGCGGCCGATTGGCTGTCGGCTGGTCCCGCGCGGGGCTCCAGCGGCGACAGCGGCGAAGCCACCGCGGTGATGCGCGAAGTGGCGTCTGAACTCCGTAACATCAGGAGGAACCAGGAAAAGGGGCTCGACGCCCGCAACACCCAACCGAACGTCGGCACGTCGGCCGCTGCCGGCCAGCTGCTGGGCGCCCAGCGACAGACCCGTTGATAGCACTACGGGGGCCGCCGCCGATAGGATCCGGGGCGGCCGCCGGCGGAACCACGGGCTCGCAACGATGTTGCCCCCTCCACCTGCCCGAGCGTACACTTTGCGCATGGTACGCCGATCGACACTCCAGATCCGGAAGCCGTCCACCGTGGCGGCGCCCAAGCCGCTTTCTTTGCCACTCCAGCGACCCCGCCTTTGCGTCCACAGCCGGCAGTACGAAACCGTCGAGGCCTGGCTTCGCGGCTACGGCCCGCTGGATGCCATCCTTGACGTGGGCTGCGGTCGCTCGACAGTCGCCACGCTGGGGGCATTCCGGTTGCGGTACACGATCGACCCGCTTCCCCGCCCGCCAATTCCCGATGTCATCGCCCTGAGCGGGTTGTTTCCCGACGACTGGCATCCGCAGACGCGCTTCAAGCCGTCCGCCATCGTCTGCCTGGACGTGCTCCACGATCACTGGAAGCCATCCAGCCTGGCACAACACCTGCTACGCCGAACCGAGCGAGTAATCGTCTCGATTCCGTGGGGCATCGAACTACCCGCTGAGTCGGATCCGGTCAACGTGCTGGTAGCCTGGTTCGGACGTCGCCCCCGCCGCTGGGAAGTGGAGCGGACCTTTCCGCCTCGCGTGGTCGCCGAATTCATGTAGGTTTCGCCCAGTGTCTTCGAGTACTCGAACACAGCGACGGCCTCCGCCGTTCCCCTGCAGCTGCTGTTGCCGGCACTCCCGAACCTCCGTGTTTCTGTGGAAACAAACACGGTGAGCCGACGAAAAAACCGCGCTCGAGGCGGATGTCTCCCGCCCCAGAACGCGGTTACGCGAACCTGATTCCCTTTACCATCATCGGCCCGCCGGCGTGGCCACTGGCGAAAAAAAACTTCTCGCCCCTAGTTGGCGCCCGGGAGTGGGCCCGTATGATGGAACTCGCTGAAAGTTTTGCTGGGCACCCCCCAGCCGCCCCGCGAGGGGCCGACATTAAGTATCTGTAGGACAACCCCAATGCGTGGCAACACGGCCAACAGGCTCGGTAACTTGCGCGCGGTTCAAGCTTTGATCCGGGTAGCCGGGGAGCAAGGGCCGCGCGAGGCGGCACTTAACCGCCTCAGCAGCGAGCTACCGGGCCTGTCGGCTTTTATGCGCTGCAGGTTGTCCACACGGGGCCGCGGCTGCTAGCCGTCGCACCGTCTTGGCCACGCCTGGGCGCAGGGAAGGAGACACAGCATGTCATCCGCTGACCTACGGCCCGTCATGACCGCTGGCGACCAGGTCACGCCGGCAATCTCTCTACTGCGGGTGATTGACGACATCCGCGGTACCGACGAACTCGTTGAATTCCCAGTTCCTCCGAATCTGCTGCTCACCCGCCTGGTGCGATTCTTCCTCCGTCACGAGCGGCGTGCGAATTTCTTCGGGGAACCCCTATTGTGCTGTCTGCACCTGAGCAAACAGGTCCCGATCCTCCACTGGCACGAAAACAAAGAATCGCATGAATCCGACTTTCCAGAACGGAAGGTTGCATTCCGGCGGGAAGAGGCGATCAAGTATCTACGACAAGGGAGGGCCTCGTCATGAACGGCACATTACCTGCAGGTAAGGCTGAGATTCGCAGCCGGGCGATGCTGCTGCTGAAGTTTTTCGAGGAGATTTTCCGCCCGCTCCAACTTCGGAATAGAAGCCCGGCCTACCAGGCATTCTTCCGAAGTGCCATCAATGCGTTGCGGAAAACGCTCAAACGTGCCCCCACGCTTGACGACCTGAACCGTGAAGCCATCCAGGCAGTCGCGGAGAACATGGCCGCGGGCAATCTCGGGGTCAACCGGATCAACCAGGTTCACAAGCACCTGGTCCAACTGTGGCGCTACGCACATCAC
>JAPLNJ010000305.1 GCA_026692885.1 Planctomycetota bacterium
TGGTTGCGGTACGCGGCCTTGGTTTTCAAACCTCTTGTCCACCGGGGCAAGCCCAGTGGGGATCGCAGGTTACGCTTAACCTCGTGCCATTCGGGGCAAGCCCGGATGGGCGCGGAACGAAAACAGGACCATCCGTTGGACGCCCGACTCCCCAGTTTTCCGCGGCCCACCCCGGGGCGTTCGAGGGCCTGGATTTCCTTACTGTCCAGATAGACCCGCATGAACTGGCCATCGAACGTGGCGGCGCAGTGGTGCCAGGCTCCGTCCGACACGTGGTCCGGAGGCCGAGTCACGCTGGGGAGATTCCCGTAGTATGGCTCTCCAGCGCTGTGCAGATTTCCACTCGTTCCCACGCAGCGCGGCTGTGAAAAAATCGTAGGGTGGGCCAAGTATTCGCGGCCCACCAGCGAAAGCAGGGCCGGTTCCTTAGAACGGGTGGGCCGCGAGTACTTGGCCCACCCTACCGTAGTCAGGCGGTACGATCCGTATTACGGTGGTACTGGACAAAGTCTATGACGAGGTGTTGAAAGCCGTCTCGGAAAAAGGCGGCCGGGTACTGGTCCAGAAGAGTGTCCGCAGCTTGCTCAACCTGAGTCTGACCGAGGCGGAGGGCGAGATCGCTCGTGTTCGGCAGAAGGCCAAAGGCGGTCAAGTGACGCGGATCAATGTGTCCGGGGTGATTGAGGAATAGAGGGGGCGAGGGGTGCGTCGCTCGCCTTTGAGGTTGCGTATTGCGATGTAGTGGCTGGTCTGACCCGTATGCGTATCGGGAAGTTGCCCCACTTTTTAGAAGTACCACTGTTGACTGGTGCGAGTAGCCGTGGTAACCTCAACTGTCCTTTCGCGTGAGTGGGCGACCCAGGCAAGCCCCCGAATCAATTGGTCGTTCGGGGGCTTGCGTCTTTCTTGGATGGTCAAATCCACCTCCAACCAACTTTGCGGTTGTCCAAGTCCTCAATGCTTCTCGTTCCGACGCTCTGCGTCGGAACGCAATCCACGGACGCTCTGCGTCCTTGGGCAGACGACGCGGAGCATCGAAACACTGGCGTTCCCACGCAGAGCGTGGGGACGAGAGAGGCGTTCTGGTTACGAGGCTCTGCCTCGTAACCCACTGGACGTGAGGCTCCGCCTCGCAAGAATGTCGGCGGAGCCGGCAAGGCAGTGCGTTCCCAATCAGCCTGGGAACGAGAGTCTCCAAGATGTTCATCGCAGTGGCGCTAAGGCGAGCGGAAGGAAATAACTTACCCAACCCGATGTAGGATGGTCTTCCCGTAAGACGGCCCTCCGAGGCCGTCCACTGCGTCCCGCAGGTTGGTTTACCAGACCTCGTCGCTGCGGTAGATGGCCCACAGATCGATCCAACTGATGAGCATCCGCAGATCTTCCGGCGCCAGACGCTGGCCGCACCGGCGTTGGTCCAGCGCCTGGTCGATCAGTCGGCTCTTGGGCGAAAGGTAGGTCAGCGGTGGCAGCGTGTCATAACGTGTCACAATCGTGTTGGGCACAGCGACGTAACCGCTGGTTCCATCAAATCCAGGGCAGGCCCCGCCGATGCGAGCGTTGTCCCGGCCCATGAGTAGCGTCAGGTAGGGTTCGGGGAAAACACCGCCCCAGCGTTGCTCGCCCAGTGCATCGGGCCGCAGCGTCAGGTCCAGCTTGGCGACGGCTGTTCCGCCGGCCTGGTGACAGGCGGCACAGGCTCGGTCGAAGATGGGCTGAATGTCCTGCAGATAGGACAACGAACGCAGGCCCCACGGGGGAGGTTGGATGGTGTCGGGAGCCGTTCCCGCCCGGAGCGGTTGGGCGGCCGCCGTCGCCTGGTGTCCCTCATGGCAGCCGGTACACCCGCGGTACTCGCCGGGACGGGCCGAAACCCATGACCGCATCGTCTGCACGGCGCGGTGGTGCTCGTCGAGCACCTGAAAATAGAGCATCCGACACGGCGGGACCTCAAAACACACCGAGCCGTCCGGGCGGATCGGCACCGTACCGTGCACCTGCTTGACACCCAGCGGACCGGTCAGCGTGGTCGCGGGACCGCAGTACACCGTTTGGTCGCCCCACGAAACATCCGTGGTCGGCGTCGGCGTTTTGCCTTGCAAGAACTTCTCGCCCCACACGCCCCAAGCCGTATTCGGTCCGGCGCTGCCGAACGGTCTGCCGCCCGAGTGGACAATGCCGACGGAATAGTTTTTCGGCATGCTCTCGACGACTCGCAGATACCGGCCATGTTCGCGAATCTCCGGTGGCGCATTGTCGAAAATATTGTTCGAGAAAAACACCCCGGCGCGAATCGTGGGGTGGTCTTTTTCCGAACCCGGCAGATCGGCGATGTCCGGCAACCGAGGCGGACTCTTTCGCGGACGAACTGGTTGGGCATAGAGCACGTTCTGGTCGCCAGCGTAGAACAACTCACGATTGCCGTAGATGTCCATCAGGTAGAGTTTGAACTTACCGAGGGTCGGATCGCGGGCGGAGTGCATGAAGCCGGTCCCCAAGTCGCCGGTTCGGGCGGAGACCAGGAACAGTTCTTCGCTGAGCGGATACGGCGTCTTGTACGCCGCGTAGGGGCCCGAAGTGTGATAGTGCTGCGTCGCACCCGGTGTCGGGACCGGGCCGTCGCCTACCTCCGGCCAGGGTCTCTCTTGGGTGACTTTCCAGATGCCCTGGGGGAAGTTCAGGCCCGCTTTCGGATCCACGATGCCGATACATCCGGCCCAGACGTCGTGATGGCCGAATCCGTTGAACAGGACTCGGCCGGTGCCTGGAATCTGCCGCGCTTCGCCCAGATGATCGGGATGCACCGTCTGATTACCCCAACAGGTCGCGGCCGCCGTGCCGTCGGGACGGATCGTCCAGAGCCCTTGGATTCGATTGGCAAACTTGTCGACGTACTCCCAGCGGGTGAACAGGATGCGCCCATCGTCCAACAGCGACGGCGAAAACTCCGGTTCCGTGCCTGGGGTCAGGATCCGGATGTTCGACCCGTCCGCATCGCAGCGGGTCATGATGTAGCTGCGGGCCCACATGCCACATTGGGCGTACACCTCAGCGCGTGTCGACAGGAACAAGTAGCGGTCGCCAGGCAGATAGAGCGGGTCGATATCGGAATATCCGCCGCAGGTGATCTGTCGGAACGTCTGTTTGCCGCCGTCGATCCCGATCTCGTACAGATGATAGGCTTTTTCGTCTTCCGGCTTCATGCAGAACAAGGCCCGGTCGCCCTCGAAGGAGAGGTCGAAACTGAGCATCGCCACCGGTTTCCCGAAATCGTCGGGCGGGGCAAGCTTACGTGGTGCCGGCGTGTTCGCAAGGTCCTTCAGCACGAGCAGCTTGGCGCCGTGCGAGGCGCACATCTCGCTGCGAAACCGGCTCTCGTGAACCCATTCCGATTGGTCGAACGTGCCGTGCGTGTCGGGGCTGCGGTGCGTATACGGTGCATCGACGCAGATAATCTCCGCAAAGTTAAGCTCGGGCGACTTGAACAGCACCCGGCGTTTCAGGGCCCGAATGTCAAAGTAGAGCGTTCGTATCTGAGGCCCCGAAAAACGGGACTGGCTCCGATCAGGACGATCGGTGCCTGTCTCGCTTTTCGAGGCTGCGAGCACCGGCGCGTCGGCCGAAGCTCGCTGTTCGATCCTCTTCAAGGCCGCCAACTCGTCCGATAGGTCGAGCCCCTGGCGTTGCTGCTGTAGCCGCTGGATCAGCTCGCGAGTCCAGCCAATTTCCTTGTCCGTGCGGGTGAGCAGGTCGTCGCCTTCGGTCTGAAACAGCCAGTCGGCCTTCTGCTGAAGCTCCATCCCGCTCAGCCGCGGAGCCTCTTCCGCGTAGAACAGATCACGAGCCTGGCGGGCCTGTTCCGAGCGGCGATGCTTTTCGATCATCGCTGTCCTAGCCGCCACCCACTGCGGATCAGCGGGCGTATTCTGGTGCGCCTCGTACAGGGCCAACTGCTCCGGCAGCGGGAGCGCCAGCTTGAACATCTGCACATCGTCCAGGCAACCGTGGAACGGATACTCGCCGTTGAGCGAGCCGA
>JAPLNJ010000306.1 GCA_026692885.1 Planctomycetota bacterium
GAGAGGCGTTGAAACGAACTGGCTGCGTGTAACCTGCTACTGGGCCACGATTCGGGCACCGGGGCCCGCGACAGCGGGCGGGTGGTGCCGCAGTTTGCGGGACGCGGTAGCTGATAGTGCGGGCATTTCGCGACCGTCAGCTATTTCAGGCTTTCCAGGTGTGGCCGAGTAGACTCTCCTGCGTAGCGGTAAACTTCCTGACCATGGACGGTACCCAATTGGAAATCACGGTTTATTCACGTCGGTTTGATTCGCGTGCAACCGAGTTCTCGTTCGACCGGTTTCCGCACGATCCTGCCTCTACCTGTGGTGATTCAATTCGCGTCATTGTCCCTGACGGGTGGTCGTTCGTGCGATACGGATACGGGGCATATCTAATGACCAAGTCCGGCCCGACGAAGCTTCTCGAAGCCGGGGAGGCTTGGGGACTCGCCAGCAGACAATCGCAGGGCTTCTCGGTCAAGTCGCAAGCTTAGCCGTAATCATCGTATTACCCAGCAGATCCCAAGTCGTCCATCGCTTGACTTCGCCACGCTTCCTGCGACCATTAGCCCATGCTCACCTGCTACGGCCACGAAATCCGACTGCCGCACAACGACCTTGCCTATTGGCGTTCCGCTTGGCGGTGCAAGAAACGCTTTCCGACATCGAACTATACCGCGACCTGGAAGAAGAACCGGACTACCCAGCAGGTTACCTGTCCGAAGTGCCCTTCCTGGAACAAGTGCCGCTGCAGGTCCAAGTCGATCTGCTGGCCGAAACCTGGAACCGGCACCAGCAAGCTGAACTGATCGAAGCTTCGCTGTTGGACGCTGCCATCGTCTACGCTGCGTGCCAGACTGCGGCCCGGATCATCGAAGACATGCGGGAAGTTGCAGCAGCGTACTTTCGCGACGGACCCCGCCAGCTCAAGACACGTATCCTCCGCCGTGCCGCTCACCGGCTCAAGAACTTGTTCGACGCATTCTGGGATGACGACGACTTTCTGCTGCTCGACGAACTGCAGGACCTGCCACCAGATCGATCAGCACAGGCCAAGTTCCTAATGCGGATCGCGGACGAAGACGTGCAGTTGTTCTACGACGCCTTAGCCCGTTGGCACGTGTCGCCGAACGTAGCCGCAAACCTACAGGGCCTGCTGACCGAAGCCGAGATCGTGGAGGCCATGCCGCTGTTGACCGCTACAAGTTCAGCCACGAACGATACGGACACGAAGTTGTTGAACGGCATCGACGACAGTTACCACGGCCTAACTGTTGGGCCGTGCGATCCGGAGACTGCCGCGGCTGAAGCCAGCAAGTGTCCGTTTGTCTGCGAGATCGGCGTGACCGACGCGGAGGATTTCGAGTGTTCGTATCAGGAGTGGGTCGAACAACTTCGCGACGCTGCCCATCGTGCCGCTGTTGAACGTGATCAGTCCGGCCAGGAAGTACGGTGGACCGGCGAACTGATGAAACAAGTTCACGTAGCGACCACTGCGGGCTTGGACGATGGCACGCGGATCGAACGGCAGCAAAACGGTTGGGTGGTTGTCGATCGCTACGGCTATTTTCTGATGGACCCGGAGGACGCGGCCTGGGTGGCGGATGCTGACGACGAGGACATGCCCGCGTTGGTGTTCGGAAATCCGGAAGAAGCGTACGTCGCGTATCTGCGGTCGTGTGCGGTTGGGGATGCCAGGGAGCGGAGACGGGACGAGGCGTTGAAGAGGTTGGGGAGGGTGTAACCTGCGGTCGCGGCCTGGAGCGGTCCCTTGCCCGTAACCTCGAACAGGACTAGATTGCTGGAGAGGCGATGCGTTGACCGCGACGGTCCCACATCCGGCCGGGATTTCCGATGGTTGTGGAATTGCCGAGTCGAGCGACTTCTGGAGGAGATAACTGTGTCCACTGCCACGATGTTACCACCGCCCAGCGAATTGGACATCTTCCGCCGCATCGTCGACCCTGATCGGCCTATATTGCAGGTGGATGCCGCACAGGCCCTGCTGCGACTCGACTTCGTGTCCGCGGACCGGCGACGCATGAACCGACTGGCCGAGAAGAACCGGCAAGGGCGTCTCTCGCCCCGTGAAGAACAGGAACTCGACAGCTTCATTCGTGCCGGGCAGTTGTTGGGAATCCTGCAGTCGAAGGCCCGTCAATCGCTCAAGGCCCAAGGGCAACCGGTCGAGAGCAACCCATGACGCGGTCGCTGTTGTTGGAGGTCCAACGCCTGGCCGGTGCACGGTGCGACTACTGCCGGATGCCCGCCGCGTACGACCCACTGCCATTCCAGTTGGACCACATCATCGCCCAGCAGCACGGCGGTGAGACGGTGCTGGAAAACACGGCGTGGAGTTGTCTGCACTGCAACAAGCACAAAGGGCCGAACATCGCCGGGATCGATCCGTTGACCGGCCAGATGGTGGCTCTGTTTCATCCGCGGCGTCAGCGGTGGCAGCGGCATTTCGAATGGGATGGTCCGATTCTTGTCGGACGCACACGCACGGCCCGTGCCACGATCCGCGTCTTGGCCATCAACGATCTGGCTTTGGTGGCGTTCCGAGCGGAACTGATGCAGGAAGGCGTGTACTAGGGGACGCCTCGGAAGAATGGCGGGAAGAGGTGTCGACGAAGTTGGGAAGGGTGTGATATCGGCCGCTCAAACGTGAAACCTTGCGGGCGACAAAGAATGGTGAACATGCGTTCCCTTTTTCGACTACCACCTTTACCACTTATCAGCCCGTCTACCACCAAAACCTGCGTAGAAATGCGGTGTTTTGCTATGGTTTGACAGGGGCCGAAATGACGCTAGAATTGGCGAAAACCACGAGAAAACCAAGGAAATCTAGGCTTTTCGGCTGGGCTCCGCGGACTGCTTCCTAAACCGTAGGTCGCAGGTCCGAATCCTGCCGGGGGTACTTATAACGCCTTAAGTGTCGGTCCTGCCTTCCCACAGAACCCCGCAGACGGGCACACGGAAAGGTAAGGTGTCACCTTGGCGATCGTAGACAAAAGTTCGCTCAGCGAACGCGACATCTGCACCAAATTTATCACGCCGGCCATTGAACAGGCTGGCTGGGACTTGATGACCCAAGTCCGCGAACAGGTCTACTTCACCAAGGGGCGGGTCATCTGGCGGGGCAAGACGGTCAAGCGGGGTGAGGCCAAGTTCGCCGACTACATCCTGTACACCAAGCCCAACATCCCCATCGCGGTCATCGAAGCCAAAGACAACTCCCACGGCGTCGGTGCCGGAATGCAACAGGCCCTGGGCTACGCAGCCACGCTGGACGTGCCGTTCGTGTTCAGTTCCAACGGCGACCGCTTCCTGGAACACGACCGCACGGTAACCACCGGGACCGTCAAACGGGAACTGGACTTGGCCGGCTTCCCCTCCCCGGCCGAATTGTGGCAGCGATACTGCGTCTGGAAGGGCCTGGACGAGCCGCGGCAGAAGATCGTGGCCCAGGACTACCACGACGACGGGACCGGCAAACAGCCGCGATACTACCAGCTGATCGCCATCAACCGCACGCTGGAAGCCATCGCCCGTGGCCAGAACCGCGTCCTGCTGGTCATGGCTACCGGCACCGGCAAAACGTACACGGCGTTCCAAATCATCTGGCGACTGTGGAAGTCGGGGGCCAAAAAACGCATCCTGTTCCTGGCCGACCGCAACATCCTGGTGGACCAGACCAAGACGAACGACTTCAAGCCGTTCGGCTCGGCCATGACCAAAATCACCAAGCGCCAGGTCGACAAGTCCTACGAAATCTACCTGGCGCTGTATCAGGCCGTGTCCGGGACGGAGGAGCTCCAGAACATCTACCGGCAGTTCTCGCCGGACTTCAGAACTGGTTCGACCTGATCATCGTCGACGAGTGCCACCGCGGCAGCGCAGCGGATGATGCGGCTTGGCGGGAAATCCTGACCTACTTCACGTCGGCCACGCAGATCGGCCTGACAGCCACCCCCAAGGAAACCGAGTACGTTTCGAACATCCACTACTTCGGCCCCGCGGTCTATACCTACTCCTTGAAACAAGGCATCGAAGACGGCTTCCTGGCTCCGTACAAGGTGTGGTTCGCATCGACTTGGACAAGGATCTGACCGGCTGGCGGCCCCCCGCGGGCAAGCGGGACAAGCACGGGCAGTTGATTGAGGACCGGATCTACAACCAGCGGGACTTCGACCGCACCCTGGTACTGGACCAGCGCACGCAACTGGTGGCCCGCAAGGTCACGGAGTTCCTGAAAGGCACCGACCGCTACCAGAAGACGATCATTTTCTGCGAAGACATCGACCACGCCGAGCGGATGCGGCAGGCACTGGTCAACGAGAACGCCGATCTGGTGGCCGAGGATTCCCGGTACGTCATGCGGATTACGGGCGACAACGACGAGGGCAAGGCCCAGTTGGACTTCTTCATCCTGCCCGAATGCCGCTACCCGGTGGTCGTCACCACCAGCAAGCTGATGTCCACGGGGGTGGATGCCCAGACGTGCAAGCTGATCGTGCTGGACCAGACCATCAAGTCGATGACGCAGTTCAAGCAGACGATCGGCCGGGGCACACGAATCAACGAGGACTACGACAAGTTCTGTTTCACGATCATGGACTTCAAGAAGGCGACGGAACTGTTCGCCGACCCAGACTTCGACGGCGACCAGGTCCAGGTGTACCAGCCGGGGCCGGATGACCCGATCGTGCCGCCAGACACCGAGGACGGAGAAGCCGAGGGCGGAGAACTGGAAGGCGTGCCAGCAGGGGAGCCGGGCGGCGGCGACACAGTTCCACCCGGCCCAGGTCCGGGACCGGGGCCTGTGCCGCGCAAGAAGTATGTCGTCCACGATGTCCCGGTCTGGGTGGTCTCCGAGCGCGTGCAGTACTACGGCAAGGACGGCAAGCTGATCACGGAATCGCTGAAGGACTACACGCCGAACGCGGTGTTGCAGCAGTTCGCATCGCTGGACCAGTTCCTGACCCGCTGGAACGCCGCGGCCCAGAAGCAGGCCATCATCGACGAACTGGAATCCGAAGGCGTGCTGCTGGAAGCTTTGGCCGCGGAGGTGGGAAAGGACTTCGACGCCTTCGACCTGATCTGCCACGTCGCCTACGGCCAGCCCCCGCTGACACGCCGCGAACGGGCCGACAACGTGCGCAAGCGGAACTACTTCACGAAGTACGGCGAACAGGCTCGCGCCGTCCTGGAAGCCCTGCTGGACAAGTACGCCGACGAAGGCGTGACGCACATCGAAGACGTGAGCGTCTTGAAGGTCCAGCCGCTGAACCAGTTCGGCACGCCGGTCGAAATCATCAAATCGTTCGGCGGCAAGGAAGGATTCTTGCAGGCCATTCGCGAACTGGAAGCCCTGTTGTACACTGGGGCGGCCTGACCCAGCCCACCGTCACCTCGCCCGCTTGCGGGAGAGGTCGCGGTCTAAGCCGCGGGAGAGGGCACGATGGAGCGATCTACACACTATCCCCGACCCCCGACAACTGACCCCCGACCCCCGACCCCCGACCCCCGACAACTGACAACTGACAACTGACAACTGACAACTGACAACTGACAACCGCCCCCATGTCCATCACCACCACGATCAAGACGATCCAAGACATCATGCGCAAGGATGTGGGCGTCGACGGCGACGCTCAACGCATCGGCCAGTTGGTCTGGATGCTGTTCCTGAAGATCTTCGACGACAAGGAACAGGAATGGGAGCTGACCGAGACCCGCTACCGATCCCCCATCCCGGAGCGGCTGCGCTGGCGGAATTGGGCGGCCGATTCGGAAGGACTGACCGGCGACAGACTGCTGGACTTCGTGAACAACGACCTGTTCCCGGCCTTGAAGGAACTGGCGGTTGGCAGCAACGGCAAGTCCCGCGGCCATGTGGTTCGCAGCGTGTTCGAAGACGCTTACCAGTACATGAAGTCGGGCACGCTGTTGCGGCAAGTCATCAACAAGCTGAACGAAGGCATCGACTTCAACGATTCGAAGAACCGGCACCTGTTCGGCGAGATGTACGAGCAGATCCTGCGCGACCTGCAATCGGCTGGCAACGCGGGTGAGTACTACGCGCCGCGGGCCGTGACCCAATTCATGGTGCAGATGGTCGATCCGCAGCTGGGGGAATCGGTGTTAGACCCGGCCTGTGGCACGGGCGGTTTCCTGACCTGCACCATCGAACACGTCCGCCAGCACTCCGTCAAGACACCGGCCGACGAGGAATCGCTTCAGCGTTCGATCCGGGGCGTGGAGAAGAAGCCGCTGCCGCATCTGCTCTGCACCACGAACATGCTGCTGCACGGGATCGACATCCCGTCCAACGTCCGCCACGACAACACCCTGGCCCGGCCGCTGCGCGACTACGGCCCCAAGGACCGGGTGGACGTGGTCGTCACCAACCCGCCGTTTGGCGGTATGGAAGAGGACGGCATTGAATCCAATTTCCCCAAGCTGTTCCAGACCCGCGACCCGTGCAGGCCAAGCATGGCAGGCTAAGGCACGGCCGAAAAATAACTCAAACAAGCCGTGGCCGCATCGGACGAACGATGCGTGCGGGATGAACCGATTTGTTTCGCCCTTTCACGGCTACCGTGCTGAATCGCACCCGTACCCAGGGCGGCGGTTGTTGGCGGTCGTCCGACCGTCCGCACCAAAGGTGCGTAATTCGATAGCCCAGGGCGCAGCCCTGGGACCACAATGTCCCCCGAAATCCCTGCCCTGAAAGGGCGCAACCTGGAACGGCTGGTGCCCTTTCAGGGCACGTGATCGGGGGCGGCCCCTTTCCCAGCTCCTGTAGGCCGGTCGCTTCCGGCGCGTGGCGTCTGCACCAAGCGGGTTTTTCCTGCGAGCGTCGGTTGCGCCGTTCCGGCATAGCTTTGCGCGACCTCGTTCCGGCCTACATGACCAATCCGGGTTCAGGGCTACCAGGTTGCTTCGATACGGTATCCAGGGCGTCGCTCCGCGGCTGTCGCCGCTATGCTCTGCCTTACTTGGTTTCCGTCAATAGTCTCTTGGCTTGATCCTCGACGAAAGCCACGTTTCGGGCCATGTCTTCCTGCAGCGCCGGGGTGTCATACTCGAAATCAATCGTGGTAAGACCACGATAGCCCAGCCGCTTAAGTTCCTTGAGCGAGTTAGCAAAATCGCCCTCGCCCTCGCCGAACACGGTGTTCCGAGAGCTGGGCTCGTCTCGCTTGGCGATATCCTTGAGATGGATACTGATCATGCGGCCTTTCATCTTTCGGAGAGACTCCAGCGGGTCCAGACCTGAGCGAGCCCAC
>JAPLNJ010000307.1 GCA_026692885.1 Planctomycetota bacterium
CCTTGCGGGCTTTGCGTTTCGCTAAGGGAACCGACGATTGCTCGTAGAAACGCGTGCTCTCGCCGCCCGCTAGAATTAGGCAATGCATGATACTCGCCCCTATAAGTGGAGTTTCGGAATGACAGTTTGATGGCGTCGGGAGGACGTCAAGAGGCTCAGCAGTTTCGGTGAATTCGCGCCGTCGTATTTGTAGCCGAGGAGGTCCAGTGTCACTCTTTCGTAGCCTAGTGCAGTTAACTCTTCCACGATTCGTGCGCGCTGTGTAAGCACCAAACCGGCAACGGTTTGCGATGATTCGATTCGAGCAATGATGCGCCCGATTGGGTAGGCGACGCGGACGCGCAGGTTGCAGACATCGAGTGCCGCTGCTTCGACCTGCGAGGCCCAGGCGAGCATTTCTCGCCAGTGACCCTCGAAGCCAGCCCAGGGGGGATAATTGGCATCTTCGGGTGGGGTCGATTCGCTCAGGTCTAGAGCTACGAACGCAGGCTGGAAATACTCAGGGCCGGGAAGAATTGCGGACCGATGGGCATGCAGCACGGGGAGGCCGGAGGCATCTGTCGACAAGAGGGCCGTAGCGCAGTGTACTGGCGTTAGGTCACCCGGATGAGCGTGGGTGTACGGACAGGCCGCAAGGCAATGATCGGAAACGGTCTCGGCCTCGCGGCAGCGCAGACTACCGTCCGATACAACGAGTTCGCGAAGCACGGATTCGGCGTGGCGTACACGCGCAAGTCTTGCCGGGTCCATTCTCTGACAGAAAGGAATGCGTGATGTTAGGCAGGGCGCGGAGAGCTTGTGGCGGGTCGGCAGCGCTAGGGCTGCGGAAATAGTCCGGACGTCGGACTTTGAAATGCCGGCTTCAATCAGGGGATGGGAGACGTGCAATTCATCTGCGGCTTCAAGCCAGGGGTTAAACGCGGCGAGGTCGGATACCTGTGCGCCGTCAGCGATATGTGTTATTGCCAACCGGTCGGCGATCTGACGGAGCGCAAGGAACTTGGATCGCAGGCAGAAGTAACAGCGGAGTTCGGCCGCTTCGGAAAATTGGTGGATATCAGCGAATTCGTCGGCGCCGACCGTTGTCTTGTGAATGTGAAAGGAAAACCGGGTGTTGACTTGGCGAACGAATTCGTCTACGTCGCGGAGTTGACTATCGGGTTGGATCGGAGTGGAGAAGACGACTGCATTGGCGCGATCACGCAAGAGATAGCATGCAAAAAATGCGACCAGTGAACTGTCGATGCCGCCCGACCACGCGACAGCGACTGAGGCCCTGTTCGTTAGGGCCGTGCACAAACGTTGCGTCTTGGCTGCAAGGTCGGCCGAGCACATGTGTTCGATTATGGCGATGGGGTCATCCACGGAGTTTCTCGCGAACTATTTTCTCAGGATCGAACGCAGTCGGGGACCCGCGCCCGACCAAGGTGTAGTGCGGGTGAGGACGGTCGGGTTTCTGGGACAGCCGCTGTTCTCCTTCACCCCGCCGTAAGCTAGCCCTGCACATCGGGCAATGCAATACCTCCTCGTCCAGAAATGCAGATTCTCCCGTGGGGCGGCACTCCCCTTGGCGGCGTCATATCACGACCTACCGCGCCGTCGGCCATAGCGCGCGCAGGTGGCGCCCACCTGCGCAGTTTCCGACAAGACCCTCGGGCGCTCAGGTCTGACAGACCTACGCGCGCAGCGGGATGTCGTGAATCTGACTCGCAGATTCACCAGACGTCGCCGCGCCGCGCAGTCAAACCGATGACAGGGGTAATCTGGCATCCAGGTGCCCCATTCCCCCACCGCCGCGTCCCAACGCATCATGCTTGCGCGCGTCGGTCACATCGACCGACGCATTGAACCGAAACAGTCGAGGTCGCCCATGTGGTCGTCCAGTTGGGTTCCGGCGACCAGTCGCTTCCACGGGGCCAACTGGCGCAACGAACGCCACACGACCCAGCAATGGGCAGCGTGTTCTTTGCGGGCCGCACCACAGCCTTCGGCCCGGCTGGCCGGCTCAGGCTATCTTGCGCGCGGATGTGTGCGCCGCCTGAGCGCGCAGCGGACTTCACAAGAAGGCTGACGCCATCAGCCCCGCAAAGAACCGTTTGTCTTTCGTGATCTTCTTCTGCTTCAGTGTCCCGCAGCCAGTCCGCGCGCCGTGTTTCCTTTCTTCCTTAGTGCCGTCAGTAACTCGTCGAGGCGTTTCACGATATCTGGATGCTCGCTGTAGAGATTGGTGGTCTCGTTCGGGTCTCTCTCCAGATCGTAGAGTTGACTGCTGCTGCACCGACACGCCCTGTTCACCGGCCTGTTCGTCAGCTTTGAACATGTCGCGGTTCTGCCAGGTACGCGGCCGGGGTGACTGCTGCCTGCACTTGTCAGACGTCTTCGCGGTTTCAGCACAGCTTTCAACAGGGGCGTCAGTGTGCCCGTCAGCCGATGCCTTACAGCGACGCGGATTGGACTTGGAGACGGAAGGATTTGCAGGGCCAGCCTGCTTGCGCTGTCGCCTTCTTCAAGCCGTTCGCGTACTCGCGGATGTCCTTCGGCACTTGCACCTGCGACAGAAGTTCGTCCCACAGCGGCAACGTCTTGTCCGTCGCGGTCTGCATGGCGATCATCATGCTGGGCGAGTTTCCGACAAGCGTCTGGATGTGTTTCTGTTGCTTGGGCTTGAACAGGCCGAGTCCGCGGATCAAGCCCAATCGACTCATGCGTTCCCACCGCCTTCCGACCTCAAATTCTGCCGGCAGTCCTTCGGCGAATGTCTTGCCGTCGAGGCGGGCGAGCAACTCGGCTGTCGCTTCGACGCCTTCGGTTCCTTCAGTACGTGCAACCATCTGCAGGTGAAAGCCGATGTCGCGATCGGGAAGCAGTCCCTGCAGCACGCGCTCCGGCCGGAATAGATTACCGCAAACCTGCTTCAGGCAGATTTGGTTGGCGACGTTGAAGAAGAGTTGTTCGTAGGCTTCGACGACGCTGGCCAGAATCCCTGAATGCCGTACGATGTCGTCGCATGTCTCGTTGGCGAGCAATCTGGCTTCGAGGATGGCACGTTGAACTTTGTTGCCGTACAGGGCAACTGCTTCACGGATGACGCGTTGAGTTTCGGTCGGTTCGATGGATCCTTCAGACCAGCCGGTCCTGCATTGTCTCAGGAATTCGGCTGCGTCCTGCACCCAGGGATCGTCACTGTTCGGCGGATTGCCGCAGTTTGGATCGCTCACGTACATCGCCGTGCACCAGCGCCAAGCTGGGGATTTTTGCGGCGAGCAGGCGTCGGGATCGGGGCGTTTGAGTTGAATCGGGTCGGGTTGGGTCGCGTTGGACATTGGTGCCTCGTGTGTTTGCGAAATCTGCAAGGACGTGCGGTGGATTCTAGCGCAACGCGGGTGGTGGGCGCAAGTGCTGGCGGTGGCGGAGAAGACGCTTCGTGGTCGCAGCTGCGCAATTGCAGGGGGGGTGGCGCCGAAGTCGGCGGTGGCTGGATGTTGCAGGGCTGATCGGAAGTCAGCTTCCGAATCAGCCCGTGACATCCGACGGCGGTAGGGGGATGTCGGATCTTCCCGTTGTCTGTGCGGGACGCTGTCTGCCGGGACAGAATGGTTAACTGCCTGTATTTGTCATCTCGATCATCCCCCTATGCTATCAAGGCACCGCCTTCGCCTTCACCGTGTCATCGACATAGATGGCCGGGACGACAATGTCATATTTGAGGGGTGGCTTCCCGATGTGAGCCGACAAGACGGCGGTTCCCGTGAAATTCTCGGCATGCAGCTGGATCGCGGCTGGGAAATAGGCGTTCGGGACGGCGAAGGGAAGGTAGGTGTCCACCTGGGTCCAGTGCAGGATCTGAACCAGGTTATGCGTTCCGCTCTGGCCATTATCGCTGCCATTGCGCAAGCCCAACCGGATCTGATCGGTGATATGGATGCCGTCAATATCCAGCTCAACATTCGGGTGGATATAATGGCTGTGCCCTTCGCCAAAATAGTTGGCCCGGCCTCTCACGAAAACAGAGCCGTGGTCGAACATCGCGACCACCTTCGGACTCAGCGGCCCGGCAATTTCATCCTGCTTATTCAGGGGCGCGACGCCGACTTTGGCGTTGTTTCGATTGGAAGGACTGCGAGCGTAAACGCCGATGTACAGCGGCATGTCGATCTTCCTGCCATCCGACTGAACTAGAATCGGATGATTCATGTCGATGAGGCACTTGATTGTGCCGGGAGTAGAGTTTGGGTTGTCGGTGGTGAGCATGGGCTGCCCGCTCTCCGCGTGCCAGGCCGATGCTTGGAAATCGATTGCCGACGTATCGAAGCCCTTTGCGGGAACCAGCCGAATCCCGTGCGGCGTTCCGTCGGCGAGGTTGACGGCCGGCGGATTATGGACCACCATTTTTCCGTGGGAGTATTTATCCAACCCATGAGTGTCGGCCGGCCAATACTCGACCACGGCATCCCCTTCCGAAGGCGGATACAATTGGAGATACGGCTGGGTATTCCAGTAGGGGTCGTAGGAAGTGGCGTCGCAAAAGCTGAACTCGTCGTTCTCGACCGTCAAATAGGTGAAGCCGCTTTTGGTTACGAGTCGCGTCGCGCTGAATGGGCCTTTCCAGGTGGGCTTTGCGCCTCCGCGGATTCTTCCGTTTCTCACCACATAGCGTTTCACCGCCCCGTTCTGAGAGAAGATGGTCACCGGACAGCCGGCCTGGATCTCGGCATCCTGCAGCACGATTTTGAGCTTTTCGTTTCCAACGCCCCGGCCTGCCCCCTCCGTGTTCACCTCTTCGATCCCCGAATACCATCCGTACTTCAGGTTCGGCGAAAGCAGCTTGAAATTTCTCAGCACCAACCCTCTGGGGCCCGTGTTCACCGCATGAAAGCCCGTGACGTAGACTTGGGACTTGGTGGAAACGATATCCGCTCCCTCCATCTGCATGTCCCATAGCTCCACCAGGCCACCGTAATTAAGGCCATTGTAGTGGAAGTAGTCCTTCTGCCAGCCGTCAATGCCCGCCAGTTCCTCGGTCCCGAACTTTAGGATCGGAATCGTCACGTCCGCGTCGGTCGTCGTCAGGATCAGATTGCCATTGACAGTGAGCCCCTTGTAATTCGTCTGCTGCGCGCGGCAGACGGCGGAAAGCGAGGGAACGACATACGCCTGCTTGCGGGGAGCGGACCGCTGCAACTTGAGCATCTTCTTCTTGGCGGCGATGGCGCTGTCGATCGCTGCCTGGATGTCATCGAAATTGTTGCTGCCGACGAGGATCTCCTGCCTGGCCACGTTGACGAGTTGCGATTCCGGATCGCCATAAGCGGCTCCGTTCAAGGAGTTGGACAGGGTCGCCACGCCCTTCGCCACGGCCGAAATGTAGCCGTTCCAGGCGATTGGGGCGGGCTTGTAGTCCATATAGACCCTCCCCTTCTTCACGACCACCACCTTGCCGATGTCGGTCTCCGTGAAAGGCCTTGAGGCGGTCAGCTGGTGGCCCTTCGTCGATCCGGTCAGCCTTTCAAAATCATCCCTCAAGACGCAGATCGCGATATCGTTCGTGCCGATTGCGGGACGGGTCAGGGCCGCCTCATAAGGCGCCAATGGGAGCGGGGACTCGGCTGCTCTGGCCGAGGATAGTAATCCGAACCCTACAGCCAGGCCCCATGTGGCCAAGAGCTGAACGCGATGCCCGGTGGGTTTGGCATTTCCCTGTCTTCGGGAATTCATGAATGCTTCCTATTCGCGGGATGACCATATGCTGCTCAACGAGACGGTTTCCGCCCAGGGTGCTCGACCGCCGAGGCCCCCCCACATTCAGAGACCCCCGCACGTTCATCTGCCTCCTTCTGAGCTTTCGCAAGGACCGTCTTGACGGAGTACGGACCCGCGAATCGCAAGAATACTGAGTCCAAGGTGGCATCTGCCTGAAGGTCGGCAAGGGCCTGGGCACGGCCGCCGTCAATCAGGTCCAGGTAATCGCTCTTCGCCTGGATATGGGAGGAAATCCAGGTCTTCGCCTCGGCAAGGTTCATCGCCTCCTCCGGCTTCAGGGACACATCCATGTGGACCGGCGCATTCCCCGCGAGGTCCCGAATCCAATGCTTATCGCGTGACTTGGCCATGGCCTTTGCCACGCTGTAGCGGCGTCCCGTCGCGTCCATCAAGGTCATGGAACGGTAACGGTCCTGACCATTCTCGGTTGTAGTGCAAAAAGCTGCCTCATCTGGGTAGACGGCGGGACCATAGGATTCCAGCACGAGCACCGGATAGGCCAGGAGCCTAGCCGGAACAGGCTTCGGCGCACAGCCAAGAAAGGCCAACGGGACTGCCAAGGCGGACAAGCGTTTCAGGATCATCACGCATTTCACTGGGATACCACCGTGAACTGAGGCTACGGCCGCGCATTTGCCCTGCCAGTAAGCGGAGAGGCCT
>JAPLNJ010000308.1 GCA_026692885.1 Planctomycetota bacterium
CAGGCGTCTCTCGACGAAATAACGGAGGGCTTCGCCAACTGCCTCCCCATCTTCGGGCCATCGGACAGGGAACGGCAACACGGCTACGCTGTTGTGGTTCAGTGCCTCGTGGAATCCGTGCCCGATCTCGTGAGCCACGGCTTCAGCTTCGCACCCCAGAAATAGCTTGATAAAGCCTGTGTCTTCGCTCTCGCCCTTCCAGGCCGCCGTGCCCACCTCGTCCACCCACTCGTACCACAACACCCTCTTGAAAGGTAAGCCGATTTCCAGAAGCAGGTCGTATGTGGCCTGCTCGACCCGACTCACGTCTTCAAGTTTGGGATGGCACTTCATGGCGTTGACCCCATAGCCGAATCCCGTCACTTAGCCTTCTTCTTCGCCTTGGGCTTGGCCTTCCTCGCCAGCACCTTTTCCTTGCCGGCCTTCAGGATCGGCTGGGCCGCCTTGGCACACGCCGCAATCCACTGCATCGTCGCGATAGCCTCGTCGTACCGCTCGGCCAGTTCTTCGGGGTTGTCTGCGGTTCCCTTGGCGATTTCGATGACCGGATCGTTCGCCCGGAACCAAACCTGGGAGAACTTGCGAAGCCATGCCTCGCTTTCATGCAGCAGCTGATCCAGGCGACCTTCCAGTGTCGCAGGTGCTGACGGTCGTGGCCCCGACTTGGGCCATTTGTAGTGGCGGAACGTGTACACGTCATCTGCCTTCGGGTTTCGCTTGAACTGTGTCATGGTGCGTTCTCCAGTGCTGGTTGGGATTCTGGGAAACCGGGGGCACATCGGCCGGTCGCCGTCTGGTGCCGGGACGCCGACCAACATGATGGGCCAAGAACGCCCGCTTCGCAACTGGCCTGCCCGCCAGGATCGCCCTAGCGCGTCTTCGATATGCTGCGGGTCCAGTATTGCCGCGTTCGGTCCCGCCGTAGGCTCGCCTTTGCCGGCCGAGACGGGATCTGGTCGGAGTGGCTCAGCCATCGCGGCCACGAGCGGACGGCGAAACGGCAGGGCCAAAAGAAACGCCCCCGGTCCCGTGGTCGGGAGCCGGGGGCGTGTGCACGTTCACAAGAACCGAGACGCTGGGGATCTTCGGATACCCCGGTGTCTATTCACCGTCCTCCGGGATCGGCTCTTTCGACAGCAGGCTGAACCGGTATCGAGTCGTGACCTTGCCATCCTCGAAACGACGCCGGCCCTTGTCCAGTTGCACCGCCACAGTTTCGTCGGTGGTTTCCACCTCGAACGTCTCGTCGCGGTGTGCCGAGAAAACAAGCCCCAGGCCCCGCTCGCGGCCAGCCTGTGTATCGCGGTCGGCCTCCGGGATCAACCGCTTGGTCAGCCCCAAGTCCCCGGCCACGAGCACCCATTCCCCTGTCCGCAGCCATTCGTTCGGCCGAGCCGCACCGAGCAGGCCGAGACCGCTGCGGAGCGGATCATCCTCCGTCTTGCGGACCCTGAGGTTTCCAAGGAAGCCCTTGAACCCAGCGACCATGAGGATGCCCCCGATTGTTCGAGCCCATCCGCTGAATGGGTGCTTGGCGGTGTCATCCAACGGTTGTCCTTCCGCCTTCCAGCGGGCAATCAATCCTCGCAGCTCCGACGCGATCTCTTCGCGGTGAGCGGGGAGGTACTCCAACTTCGGATTGCCGATCGGCGATTCGCGACGGGCGACGTCGCCCACCGGGTTCAGGTGAATCGGCAAGGCTCGGTTCATCAAGTCCTCGCTGATCTTGCCGAAGTTTGTCGAGGCGGCGACCACCAGATTATTGGTCCGCCTGGTGGCATCGCCCGTACCGGTGCTGAAGAGTACCGGTTGGGGATCGGTCAAGAATCGCTCCAGAAAAGCAGACCCAACCGTCTCGTTGCCCTTCAGCCGGATGTTTTCGATGTTGATCACGCCCAGGTCCGAATTGTGTTTCACCAGCAAGACGAAGTTCTTCTGTAACGCCCAATCGGCTCGCTCGTACGAAACGGACGAGAGCGGCGTCTGGCCGGCTGCAAAGGCAATAATAGTGTCCTTACCGCCATGCGACTTCGTACTGGTCACCGCCACCAGCGGCTTGGCCCCCGGCCAGAAGTTCCGCAGCATGACGGTCAGGGCGGCGGCGACGGCGTTGGTCCGGTCGGACTCGCTGTCGAACACCATCACGTCCAGGAAGCGATTCATCGCCTCGGGGGTGAACTTGGCGGTGGCCGTTTTGCCGACGTAGTAGATCCGTTGGCCCGGGCCACCGTCGTTGTAGCCTGGCTCGGTGAGCACGAAGCCAGGCAGAAACATCGGTGAAGAGACAACCAAGTCCAGCGGACGCAACTGCTGAAGAAATGCCTCGGAGGCCAGCATCGTGCTCAAGTGCGTGGCCGAGGGCATACTGCCCGCTGGCTTGCTTTTCTTGAAGACCTTGATCCGTACTCGATCCGCGATTGCTGGGGCCAATTCGGAACCCTTTGCGATCGTCTTGGGCATAATCAACGGACACGACGACGCCATCAGCAGGCCACTGCCGTGTTGCGGAGCCCGGTAGAGGTCGCCGCACTCCGCGAGCCGCTGTCCAAGGTCCACATAGTTGTCCACAGGCGGGGCGTCGTCGTCCCACAGGAACGGCTTCGTGTCCTGCAAGGCTTGGGGACTCGGAAAGTCGGAACCGGCCGAACCCATTTCACTGCCGGTACAAATGATCAAAGCGTCCGGGACCACCGCGGGCTTCGTAGCGGTCTGTACCGCGATGGCCGTTTTCCTGGAATCGGCGGGGGGCGATTTCAACAAAGCAAGCTCGCCGCCATTGGAGTTCTTCTTACCAATCATGTTATGTCCTTTTCTGTCGGCGATCGGGACCCCGCCCGACACACCCGACACACTACACACACCCGGCACACCACCGACGATGGCGGTTGATTTTTCGCCTCCTCGTCGAGGTGTGCGAGGACCGCCCCGTAGTTGTAGGGTCGGTAAACTTCGTCATCACTTGCTGATGTATCGAAGCCAACGCGGTCGGTACGTCGAGGCTCCGAACGGAGCAACGGCAGACCGTACGCGAACGCACGTGGCAATTTGCGATACGCCGAATCGGGCATTCGATTGGCATTGGAAGACGAAGAATCGCGATGCGATCTACGCAACATTATTCTCAACCCTCGCCAATCGGTGTGTTAGGGCCAGACCCGGCGTTAGCCGAACCCAGCCATCCAGGGCATTTCGTTGCCCATACCTTCTGACTAACACCAACTTGTCGGCTCAAAGTCGCCAAGGGCTAAGAGGCCCAAAGTTTGGCGGCCACGCCAACGACACACTATCGATCCGAGGGTACTCAGAAATCACGTCCTGTTCTAAAACAGGATCAACGTGACATGCAGGCATCCTATCGCTTGCCGACGCTTAGTCAAGATGCCGCAGCCAAAGATTTTTCAGGCCGTCGCGGCGAGCAACCGACTACGAAGCGGCAGACGGCACGTCTAAGCCCAACCCCTGGCCACGAGGTCATCTCCCTGCGACGACAAGGGTGTATGGTGCGGCAACGGTGAGGGAGGGGTCGCCCCAAGTGCCGCTGCGTGACGCAGCCCCAGGCACGGGCCTAGTGGCACGCTGGACACTCAAACGGCCCCACGGCCCTTGGACGCAAGCTGCGAGCGGCTGGTGGGACTGCGGCCGAAATCACCATTCCGCCACAGCACTCCACCCACTATGCGTAGGCAAGATTTCCTGGTCTTGCGGACCGTTTGATGAGGGCTTACGATGCTTGTTCGAACGGCAGTTTTGTCCCCCCACTAATCCCCCCACTAATGAACAAAATCTGCATTTGGTTGAAGCGTTGTCAAAACTTGGTGAAAGCGTAACACCTTGAATTGCAAGCACTTGGGGAAGAGTGGTGAAAGCGTGGTTTAGGCATTTAAGGACTACGGAACCGAAGGTTACAGGTTCGAGCCCTGTTGGGTGTACTCCGAGAAGGCCAGTCCAGATAGGACTGGCCTTTTTCGTTTCTGTTACTCAAATCGTTTGCAGCATTTGGCTTACGGCATCCACTTTCCTGCCTGCCAATCTTGTTTTCCGTTCATCGCGTCGACGCTGTCGAGTGGGAGAAACAGGTCGCTGTAGTATTCGCGAAACGCCGGCAGCAGCCAGAGGGAGGAAGGTGGGGCCAAGCACACAGCGAACGATGTGGCGCAGGTGGTTTCTTTCGGCGGCCAGATTGGGAAGGCAGGTGATCGGAAATTTGATTTCCCACAGGAACTGGGGCTAGAATGACTACCTCATGATCGGTGCTCGCCCCAGCTCAGTGCAAGGGGACAGGCACCGATCATCCGTGACCGGAGCCTGTCCCATTTTGATCGGAGAGTCGCTCATGAATCGCATCCTGCATCGGGCGTTATTGTCGCTGCTGACCTGCTCCTGCCTGACCGGCACCCTGGCGACCGCCGCCGAGTCGCCGCGAAGCGGGCAACTGCTTTTCGGCTGGGCCAGCCAGAGTATCACGCCGGACAAGCCTGTGGCGGTCGGTGGCCAATACCATACGCGGATCAGCGGCGTGGTCCACGATTCCCTCTCTGCCACGGCGTTGGCCATGGAAACTCGCGATGCGCAAGGCAGCATCGACCAGGCCGTGATCGTCTCGTGCGATTTGTCGCTCATTAGGCACCAAACCCAGGATCGTGTCCGCGAACTGGTACGGCCACAACTGCCGGACCTGGACGTAGAGAAGATCCTGGTCTCGGCCACGCACACTCACACCGCGCCGGCGCTGACCGACACGGACGAAACCAATTTGCATCCCTACGACTTTATCGGCAGTTGGGCCTATCGGATCCCGGCGAACCAAGCCGCCGTGATGCGGCCGGCTCAGTATTTGGCGTTTCTGGCGGAGCGGATCAGCGCGGCGGTCGTGGAAGCATGGAAGACGCGGCAGCCCGGCAGCCTGAGCTCCGCGCTCAGCCACGCCGAGATCGCTCACAACCGCCGCGCGGTATATGCCGACGGCACGGCGCGGATGTACGGCGACACCAGCGATCCGAAATTCTCACACATCGAGGGCGTCTCGGACCATTCCGTGGACGTGCTGTTCTTCTGGCGAGACCATACGCGGCTGGCGGGGCTGGCCATCAACGTCTACTGCACCGCGCAGGAAATGGAAGGCGAGAACTGCCTCTCCGCCGACTTCTGGTACGATGCGCGGAAGCTGCTGCGGGAGAAGTACCACGCGGACCTGTACGTCCTGCCGCTGGTCGGAGCCGCCGGTGATCAATCTCCGCACCTGTTGTGGAACAAGAGTGCCGAGGCGGCGATGCGGCAGCGCCGCACGTTGACCAGCCGTGAGGAAATCGCACGACGAATCCTGCGGGCGGTCGAGGACGTGGAATCGTTGGCACGCCAGAATCCGCAACGCGAGTTGCTGTTTCAACATCGCGTGGCCCGCGTGCCGCTGCCCGTCTGGCAGGTCTCTGACGAACGCTGCGTTCAGGCTCAAGCCGTGGTTGAGGCAGGCCTGGACAAGACCGAGTCGCTGCCCAGCCCAGAGTACATCAACTGGCGAGTCAGCCGGACGCTTGCTGCCCGCCACGCTATCCAGAAGCAGGAACCATGCTACCAGGCCGAACTGCACTTCCTCAGGTTGGGCGAATTGGCGGTGACGACGAATCCTTTCGAGCTCTTCGTGGACTACGGCTTGCAGATCAAAGCCGGCAGTCCCGCGGTGCAGACCTGCGTGGTGCAACTGACGGCCGACTGCGCCGCCTATCTGCCGACCGAACGAGCCGTCCGCGCTGGGGGTTATAGCGCTCGCATCGACGACGGCGTGGTCGGCCCCGAGGGCGGGAAGGTCCTCGTCGAGCAGACCGCCCGCATCCTGAAGGAAATGTGGGGCAAGTGAGAGCTTGCGAGGGCGCGCTGCTGCCTGGAGGACATCTTTCGCAACCGCAAAGGGAACTGCGGTAAAGGTCCTGGTCTACGGCGGCCAAGGCTTCTGGCTGTGCCAATAACGGCTTTCGCAGGGACGCTTCTCCTGGTGGCCCAGCAGCGACACCGCGGTCATCGCCCTCTTCTTTACCAGTCCGCAGCATGCCGGCGTCAGAAATCAAAGGGGTCAGTCAGAAATCAAAGGGGTCAGGTCAGAAATCAAAGGGGTCAGGACTCATTGATTCGCGTTCTTGAGAGATGTTAAGCTCTGGGCATGCCACGACCAGTCTCCAGATCGGGGCGTTTCCGCCGTAGCCAATAGCGGCGGGACGGAAGCGTATCAACGATCGCCGAAGGATAGCGTTGGCATTTGCTTTTCCGTCCCCTTCTCCCGGAGTGCCGGCAAAAGCCAGTGGTGTTTCGGCTGGGGCTCGCCTGCTGGGCGACTGGTCGCCTATCGCCACTGGGGGGCAAACGACGGAGACACCACCACAGCGATTGCCCGCTGCTGAGCTACGGACGGCTTGCGGGCCGTTCCGGGAAAGGCAAGAATGATACCCTATCGCGAGCTTCCTGGTGCCTCTTGATCTTGGAGTCGACCCATGTTGCATATTCTCGTTCGTCATGGTGCGTTGGGTTTCCGTCTTCTCTCGCTGATCGTGGTCTTGACCACGACATCTCGTGACTCGTACGCACAGGCCGGCGGCGAACTGCGCTACAAATGGCAACCGAATGCGACACTGGCCTACGAGATCGAGGTCACCGCGGATACTCCCGCCGCCCTGGAAACGTACAAGGGTCATGCGGGCTATACCCTGGATGGCAGCGAGGGTGGGCAGTTCAAGCTGACCTGCACGGGCGGCCTGATTGTGTCTAAGACACCGAAAGGCAACGCGTCCAGCGATCCCTGGGACGGTCCGCGTTTTCGGGGGCCACCGCGTCTCGGCAGCAACCCCTTTCCAGGCTTGGGACGCTGCACGACCAAGTTCTCCATGACCCCGCCGGGTGAAATCCGAACCATGGAAGGCAGCTCTCAGTTGCCTTGCCTCTTGGGCCACCTCTCGTTGCTGGTCATCGAGCACTTCCCGGAGGCCAATCAGCAGAGTTGGAAGCAGGAGAGTGGCGTAGCGATCGTGGAACGGGACGAGGATGACCGAAGATTCGGCCCGCGTTTCGGCCCGTTCGCGACGGCCCCAAAAGAGAAGCAGAGCGCTGGCTCGATCTCGACCTCGTATACGATCGCCGAGTCGCAGGGCGACTTGGTGGTAATCAACAAGCAGTTCCAGCTGCGCTCGCCGGGCGGGGACGAACGGTTCGAGATCAACGGGAGCGGTCCCTGGACCTTTAACCGCACGCTCGGCGTGCCCGAGAAACTGGATTTCCAACAGCAGATCATGGTAACGACGAAGAACGTGACCATCACCATTCCGATGACGATCAAGTATCACCGGCTTTCCGACGCCGATTGGAAGAAGGTCCAGGAGGAGGAACACCAACGCTTCGAGAAACTGGCCCGTGCACACGCCGAGGCCAAGGCCAAAGCGGACGAGCAAGCCAAGATCGAGGGGGCGACTCCACTGACGCGAGATCAGCGACTTTCGCTCCTGGCCGACGTCCGCTCGGGTGATCACTGGCGGACGACGAAGGCGCTGGACAAGCTGGCCGCCAGGACGCCCAAGGGGGCCGACAAGGAGATCGTCGACGCGATCTACGCCGCCACGAAGAGCGATAATGTCTTCATTCGGCAGGCCGCCCAGAAGGCGCTCAAGCCCTGGGCGCCAGACCTCGAGCGCAAAGCCAAGTTGAATGAGGCCTTTCAGGGACCGCAAGATGTGACGCCGTCGGATCGGCCCGTGACCCAGCGGACTCCCTTGCCCGTCGGACTCATTCTCTGCGTCCGCGACTTCGCCGGTTGGCATCCCGTCGAAGTCAGGGAACTGCTGTCTGGCGGCAAAGTGAAAGTCCAGTTTCGAGGTTGGGGTCAACGGGAGGGCGTCTTTGCCCGTGCGGATTTGCGGCTCGCGCCGGAGGATTTGGATCAGCCCGCCCTCGGCGACCAGACCGCTAAGCAGTTGCGCGGAGAAACAGGAGCGGAATCAGAAACGACGGACAGCGGTATCGCGTCGTATCGCACTTGGATGGACGATACGGGCAGCTTCAAGATCGAAGCTGAGTTCCTCGGCGTGGCTGAGAATAAGGTCCAATTGCGGCGTAAGGATGGCCGCGAGGTCAAAGTGCCGCTGGCCAGGCTGAGCAAAGCCGACCAGGAAGAAGTCAAGAAGCTGCAGCAGAAGGCCGCGGCAGCCAATCCCTTCGAGCCTGAATAGTTCCCGCTGACAGACTGCCAGCTGGCTTTGAGCCGGCGATTGGGTATCCTCTTGGGGCATCGGCTGAAGCATTTTCCCTGACACCAATGGACGGGAGCAGCGCCGAATGGAAGGACCCCAAAGCAACCGACGGATCGTCTTGGGAATGGGCACGGGACAGTGTGGAACCGTATTGCTTGCCCAGATTCTGGGCAAGCAGCACGACGCGCGCGTGACCCACGAGCAGCCACCCTTGCTGCCGTGGAACCGCCGGCCTGGAGTTCCCGGAATCCGCGAACGGGTGCAGCGCCTGCTGGCCACACGTAAGGCGAGACTGGTGGGGGACGTGGCCTCGTTCTACCTGCCCTACGCCGAAGATGCCATCGAATTCAACTCGCAAGTCCGTATCGTCTGCCTTCGTCGGCCGTGCGACGAGGTGGTCGCCGGTTTTTGGAAGTTCCTGGATCAGACGGTGCCGTTTCCCATCAATCACTGGGCGCAGTAGCCGGCTCCCGGATGATACCACGATCCCATTTGGACGCGGATCTTTCCGCAGTACGACACGCCGGACCGAGAAGATGGCCTCCGTCGCTACTGGGAGGAGTACTATGCGGCCGCGCCGAAGGATTGATTCGACGCTTTCCGGACAATATCCGCGTGTGGGACACGGACGTGCTCACCTCCGAAGAGGGCGTGCGCGAGGTGTTGTCGTTTGTGGGCATCCAAAGCCCACAATCCAGCGTGCCCAGCACTCCCGCCAGTCCGCAAATAGAGCTCGTGCCGTCCGTCTGCCTGGTAGGGTGACCTACGTTCCAAGAGCACCCACTGCCGGACCCACTCGGCGACGCCGGCCTGACTCAACTGCTCAAGACTGGCAGGCTCATCCGGGTCGTTCGCCCCGGTCTTACGAAAGTGATGGGCAAGCAAGATGGTGCATCCCGTCGCCTGGCCCAACGCGGTCAGTGGTGCCAACGCCGGCCCCATCGCGAATACGTTTGACGCCTGGCCGGCCGTGCGCGCGTCCAGGAGGGTGAGATACAACGGGTCGATGACTGCAACCTCGATTCCCCGTTGACGGATCACTTCGCCCATCGCGGCCAGGTGATCGTCTCGGCAGAGTTTGGGCAGGTCGAAAGACCAGTAGACTTCGGCAGCGTCTACGCATCCGCCCAACGTAGGACAAACGTCCCGCGCTGCGGATACAGGCGGGCCGGGGACGGCCAACGACGAACCGCTCCGCGAGCGGTCGCGGGATTCGGCACCCTGGCGCAGGTTGCGGCCGAGCCGGCCTGGCGACGCACACCCGGTCTCGCGCGCCACCGCACGGCGTGCAGCCGAGCCTGCGGACTATTGGGCTGTGGTTCGGGACGTTGCCCGCCCCACGGCCGAATCGCCCGCCGTTATCTGCCGCTCGCCGCTCCCGGCCGGTCGTGACGTTCCTCGACGGGTACGAGCTTCCGCGACGGTCGCAGCATGCTCGCCGAGACGGCGGCGGAGCCAGGCTGCCCGCACCTCCGGCTGTCACCGCATCCTGGCGTCAGCCGCTGCGCCCCCCAAGCCGGACCGTTGCCAGCACTGACAGCAGTTCGCAACCCTGCAATCCAGGCCCCGGCCGTGAGTCCCCCCCACCCCCATGCCATCCGAAGCCCCCGCCGAAACTAACAGAAGCTGACATGCACCCGTGTGGCGGAGGCAAGCATCCCTCATGCCTGTTGGTCGAACACGCTACCGACTGGCGCTGGCTGCAAGAACGCATTGCATGGGTCCTGGACTCGCCCAAGAAAGGGCGGCATGCTCAATAAGGCAGCGATACCCTGCAACTGATCGTCCAAGAGGCTTGATGAGGTACCCTCGCCGCTCTGAAAGCCAGCTTGACTACCAGTCCTTCCATGCATAGCCCGCTTGGGGTTCGTCGGAGAGGGAGCTTGGCCAGCGATTACTCCGTGGAAG
>JAPLNJ010000309.1 GCA_026692885.1 Planctomycetota bacterium
CAGGGGGGCGAGGGTCGCGACCTGGCAGCGGGGCGCAGGGTCGCGACCTGGCAGCGGGGCGCAGGGTCGCGACCTGGCAGCGGGGCGCAGGGTCGCGACCTGGCAGCGCAAAAAGAGAGGGGCGCACGTCTGACATGACGTGCGCCCCTCTGGCGTTGAATCATCGGCGCAGCGCTGCGCCTAGTTGTTTTCAAACCGGCGCCGGCGCACTTCCGGCGGGTTCAATGCGTCCCCAATCGCTAAGCATTCTTTGCGAATCTGGACAACGCGCCCCGCGGTAATGCCGAACATGATTGCCACAAGCGTAGGGGTGTTTCCGTCAGCAAGCGCGCGAAGAATGCGGCGCTTGTAAGGCGTCAAGTTTGCGAAGAATTCCCCCACATCCACTAGCAGCGCTGCGCCTTCTGACGGGTTCAATCGCCCACAAGCTGTCAGCATATCTTGCCAGTGCGCGCGCGACGGTTCCCGAATGTTTTGCTGCGAATCTCGCGCGACGGTTCCCGGTTCAATGTGGCGCACTTCGCGCACGTGTTCCCGGTTTTCCAGTTCGGTCAAATCGGGGTGGAATTCGAAACCATCCTGCGCACTTGCGTCGCACAAAAAGGCGCTTGTGGACGTGCGCCCCGCTGCCAGATGTTTGCAAGCGTAGGTCGCAAGTGGCGTAGCAAACGCGCGGCCGCTTAAGCCACGTTCACACAATCGCCGAAACTGCATAAAGCAGTGCGCCGTAACCTCTGCTAAGAAATCATCATGTTCAAATCTGCGCCTCAGTTTGGAAGGCGCTTTCTTCCAAAAGAAGCGCGCCACCGTCAGTATTTGCGGTAGCATGTTTTCAAATTCCCGGTTCTCGCGCTGCAGTCTTGACAAACTCATTTCCCACACTCCCTTTCGAATTGTGACACTGAACTAAACAACCGCACTTCGTGCAATTTAGTGACTAAGCACCCAATTGCAAGTAGGGGGCGCAGAGGGGCACACAACAAAACACGGAAAACACGGGGTTCCGCGCGTGAAAAAGTGCCGCAGGGGGGCCGCGGGCAAGATCGCGATTGACCGCGCGGAAGGACCCGCTAGGGGGCGCCCGCGCCCGCCCGTCCTCGCGCCTGCGCCCGCCCGTCCGTCCGCATGCGCGGCCGCTTTCGGAGCCGCGCCGTCACCATTCATGGCGCCATGAGGCACCATGCCATGATGGTATGGTAAGAGCCTTTTGGGCCTTAGCTTGGCCCTTGAATGTGTGGCGTTGCATCAGCTGCGATCTGATCACCAATCTTGATCGTTACAGCCTCTGACGCCAGCGCTCGTTAGAATAGATCTCTCAGCGTCTGCGCACGCAATGACTTGCTAAGACGACAAGAACTGCCGACGTCTCTCTTATACGATCTCGCGAACATCTTGCCTTGCCGCCACACCATGCTTTCTAAATGGCATCACACAGCGTAGCCCTTGGATGTGCGGGAGAACATTCGACCAGACCAACTTCGCATGATCGTCCATTTCGGGTTGCAGCAGGGATACTCGTTCGTCGCTCATTTTCTGAACCCTCGCGTACGTGGTCACATCTTCTGGCGATCGAACGTAGTTTTGGTAGTGCCTGGAACCGGTGCTTGCCCAGCGGAACATGTAGGACGGGGCGAATTCGTAATCGGGCCGGCCAGGCTCGGCGGTCTTCAACAGATTGCCGATCATCTGCAGATCGAAATCTGCTCGATGCGTATCTGGCCAGCCCCCGACTTCTCGCATCAGGTCCTTGCTGATCACGATCGAACCGTGAAGGTTGCCGCCCGTCTTCTCAGGTTGCAGTTGTCCGCCGCCATCACTCATCACCCACTGCGGATAGCTCCACTTGTGTCCGTCCGACATCGCCCAGGCGGCGGCCGACAGATGCCAGGGGAAGTACAGATCGTCGTCGTCCCAAACGGCGTAGGCGTCCGCCCCCCAGGCATCCGCCAGGCGTAACAGTTCGGCGTACTTGGCTGACATCGACGGGTAGCGATTCGGCGTCGAAAACACTTGCCAGCAGGTGCCGGACTGCGAAGCGATTTGATCACCGTCGTCCAGGATGAACAGCCGGCGCTGCTCTTCGGGGTAGTGTTGCTGCAGAAAGCACGCCAGGGAATTCCGCACCAGTTGCGGGCGGCCATACGTGGGACACAGGCAAGCGATTTTTTTCATGGGATCTCCAAGACAGCCAGGGCGCCGACAACACGCAGGCGACGGTCAAACTGCTCCGCCAGGTCATCGACTGCCCGTTTCGGTTCCGGCCAGTTGTAATCGTGAACGCAAAGGGGGACGGGCGACTTGAGCAGGCAACGACACGCCGCCACGGTCGCTTCGTAGGAATGATCCGCGTCATAGTGCAACAGGGTGAATCGTGTCAGGTCCAAGCCCGGCAGCAGATTCTGCCAAGCGTCGCACAGCGGCTTGATCCTTTCGTGGACTTGATACTTCCGGGCGGAATCGATCAGGTTCCCCAGCGTCCAGCCGCCGGCGATTCCAGGCCCCATGTCGTCCGATAGGAACGTGTCCAGACAGTACACCGTCGCACCGCCCAGGGCCATCCAGATTGCTGAACGGCCGTTCCACGTGCCGATCTCCAAGACGGTCCCGTTTCCGGCCAGGCGAGCGAGTTCCTTCAGCTCGGCGTCGCCCATGTAGCCCGAAACGCTGTATTCGGCAAGCTTCACGGTTGCTGCCCTCCAATCTGCTCGAGCGCCGCGGGATTCGGCGGCGGCGCCGGGGCGGCGGCCGGGACCATTCCGGCAAATGTCTCAGGGGTTAAGATCTGTGTGGCCGCTTGTACGGCCGTTTGCGAAACGATCTCGCCGGCGGCTACGGCCTTGTCGATCGTCGCTTGCATCCCCGGCGCCATCGGCCAGCGTCCCAGCGGGCATTCACTCTCGGCCCAGATCGCCTTGCCAGACGTGCCGGCGGGGCTTTCGTCCAGGTAGCAACCGCATACCGAACATCGATTGTCGACTCGCTGTTCGCACAAGGCGCACACGTCCAGCCGGGCGTTGAACAGTTCTTCGCTGGCCGACTTCGCGCCCGAACTCACGTGCGCGGCGATCGCCTTGGTGTAGTTCCAAGCCATGCGGGTAACGCTTGGTAGGTTTGGCTTCTCCGCCGGGTTGCGGGAGATCACCGTAAACCCATACTGCTTCGGAGAATGGTACACGACGGACCATTCGGGATGCTGGCGAAGGTACGCACGGATCGCAGTCAGTAGCCCGGGCCCGCCCCCGTCGCCCTTTTCGCCATACGATTGCGTGTCGTGCCAGGCGATCCAGCGACGGACCTTCGGCGCCAGATTCTGCAGTTGGGCCATCGCCCGATCGCCATGATGAACGTCATCAATGAACAGCCCGTCCGTTTCCTCGATCGCCGGGACTCCGTTGTGTGGTCCAACGTGTGACGTAAAGGCTGTCTTTTTGGCGTCGTCAACAGTCGCAGCGACGGCAGCGTGAACGCGGCCGTTCAACGGGTCTTGTTCTTGTTGCCATGAAACCATCGTTTGCGGCCGGCCAGCCAGCAGTCCAATCGTCGATTCCCGCCGTTTGGTAATCTCCGTCACGTGTTCGCAGGCGGCGGACAGTTCGCGGAGTTTGGGCAAGTGCTGGTCAAGATCACGCGGCGTCTTGATCGCCCAATCGTAGATCGCCTCGATATCTTGGGCCTCGCCCGGCGGCTGCAGCAGCTGGCCATTGACCAACGGGGCGGCCTGGGCGCCACCGCCGCATGTCGTGCAACCCGTTGCAACGGGATCTCGGGCGCCCATCGGGTCCTTGATAAGCCGCTCCCATTCGGCTTGCGAGTAGAGCTTCAAGTCGGTCACGAAATGCTGATAGATCGGCATCGGGTCCAGTCCCAACGCTCTGAATTCCAGCACGTAATTGCGGACCTTGTGATGCCGGAGCGCGGGATACGGTGCAGACTTCCTGGCGAACCGATGCCACCAATGCAGAAACGGCAGGCAGAGCGTCTTGTGTCCAGCCTGGCGGTAGCGTTCGTGGATACACCATTCCTCGGCGCCGAACCCGAACACGCCATCGGCGAACCCTAGCCAGGCGTCGCGACGGCACGCGAACAGTCCCATGCCCATCGCAGGGATTTCGAACGGGGGCGTGTTCGGATCGAACCCGACCGGCTTGTACCCGTTCTCCGCCATGCGAGGTTCGTGGTTCGACCAGGGGATAGCGGGATACGGCTTGCCGCATCGTCGGCAGACAACATCTTGCTCCTGCCGGAGCAGGTTGTAGAAGCTGCACGCAGACGGCGGCGTCGCCCCAGCGTCCGCTTTCAGTTCCCGACATTCGAACTTCTCGCCACACGTACAAGACCAGGCCAGCGCCCACGTGCCCCACATTTCGCCTGACCAGACGTTTGAAAAATGCGTGGCGATCGGAAACAGCTGGTTGGACAGCAGCGGACCGGACAACAGGTCCTGACAGTTGGGATTCGCATCGAACCACTTAATTAGCCGCGGGATGACTCCAAACGGCAGCAGTTCGTGCGCGTCGATGCACAACACCCACTCGCCGGCGGCCTCGGCAAAGACTTGACCCTTTGTCGCACTTGGCCCGATTCGCTCGGAAAATGGCGAGTAGCGGAAAGGGACCATCGGCGAATTCAGCGATTCGATCAAGCCTTTGTTGTCTTTGCCATCCGGACCGTTGGGATTGTTGTCCACGATCAGCACTTCGCAGCCGGCCAGGTCCTGGTACATCCGCAGGGCTTCAACCGTGAACAGCATCCCTTGATGATCGTCGAACACGGGCAGGCCAATAGTCAATTTCAACGATGGTTTTGCAGACATGATCTTCCTCAGCAGTTAAAGACTGTGAAACAAATTCACTGTACGCACGTTCCGTAACCGTATTCGGTTGACCCGAATATCGGCGAGTAATTTGGCTCCACACAATGGCAACCGGTGGTGCAGCCAGATCCTTCTTGAAGACTCCACGTGCCATAGAATTCGCGGAATAGGCAATAACCAGAACAAGGATTGGGCGTGGTCGAAGTCGTGCTGCTGGTCGTAGTCGTGGTTGTCGTGGTTGTCGTCGTCGGTTCGGTACCTTCCACACAGTACGAGTCTGCGCCCGTACCGGGCGTGCAAGCATTTCCAACTCCACCGCAATAGCAGCCAGACGTGCAACTCCCTGACGTGCGTTGGTAGAACCCATCTACGCAAGTCAAATGACACAATCCACCGCAAGGTTGCGTTGTGGTCGTCGTCGTGCTGGTGGTGTTCGTGGTTGTCGTCGTTGTCGTTGTCGTAGTCGTCGGTTCCGACGTCGTGGTTGTGGTGGTCGTGGTTGTGGTGGTCGGCGGCGGCGTCGTCGTGGTCGTCGTGGTCGTCGTGGTTGTTGTTGTGGTTGTTGTTGTGGTTGTTGTTGTTGTTGTTGTTGTCGTGGTCGGTGGCGGCGTAGTTGTAGTGGTGGTGGTCGTGGTCGTGGTCGTGGTTGTGGTGGTCGTGGTTGTGGTTGTGGTGGTCGTGGTCGTCGTTGTCGGTTCCGACGTCGTCGTTGTTGTGGTCGTGCTGGTGGTGGTCGTGGTCGAAGTCGTGCTGGTCGTGGTCGTCGGGCCACAATCGCACTCGGATGCGAAGCACATTGGATCAGACGGCAGATCACCCGTAGGAGCACCTTGGCAGGTGCATCCAGCGTTGCAATTAGTACTGACCAAACTCCAAGCGTACGCCGCGGGACTGTAGTAATAGACGCACTGATTTGTCCCAGCCGGCGGACACGTCGTGGTGGTGCTCGTCGTACTCGTCGTCGTGGTGCTCGTCGTGGTTGTCGTGGTTGTCGTCGGCGGCGTGGTCGTTGTCGTCGTGCAAGATTCGTTGTAGCAAACACCCGTCACTGTCTGCCCCATGTTTCCCGAATTGCAGGGCGTACCCGGATAGGGGTAGTTATCGCATGCAGTGCATTGCAGAAGTCCGCGACTCGAACAAGGGACGCCTTGTTCGGTCCAGGCCCAACCATTGCAGAACCAGGCACAGGTCTGGCCTACACACGGGGCGCAAGTCGTGGTTGTCGTCGTGGTTGTCGTGGTTGTCGTGGTTGTCGTGGTTGTCGTGGTTGTCGTGGTTGTCGTGGTTGTCGTGGTTGTCGTCGTCGTGGTGCTCGTCGTGGTTGTCGTGGGCGGCGGCGTCGTGGTGGTCTGGCACGGCGAAAACGCGATCTCGCAATCATCATGCCCAGGTTGTGGAGGCTGCGCGCACACGCAACCTGACGAACAGCCCATCTCTTGTCCCCAGAGAACGCCAGACGTTGACCAGCGCCATCGGCAGGGACCGCCACACGGGGCGGCCGTGGTTGTCGTCGTGCTAGTCGTGGGCGTGTAACATCCGGCACACGGCGGCGGCGGCGCGGTCGTGGGTGTCACGCAAGGGACGGTCACCATAAAGCAGTCGTCAAGGTTCGCAGAGGGAGGGGCAACAGGAACCGCACATCCGCACGGAAGCCCAAGCCATGAACAACTGCTGTTTGCGTAGTACCAGGCGTGAATGACGCCCCCTATCCACCAGAAATCACACGTGCCGGTACAGTACGATGGCGGAATGTCCCAGCATCCGCACCCGGTCGATATCAAGGTTCCGCAAACTCCGGCGCCAGTTGGTGGCAGGCAGTTGCAGACTTTACCTGGCGGGGCAGGGCAGCATTTGCTTGTCGGATACGGCGCCCAGCCCCACGGCAAGGCAATCCATGTGCAACCTACTGGACTGCAGCCAGGCGGGTTCGTTGTGGTCGTGTTGCAATCGCAGCTCGTTGTTGTCGCACCACAGTCTGGTTGCTTGTTCGCCTGTTGAGAACAGTTCGTATAGGTACAATCGCCATCGGCAGATCCGCAGAACGTCGGGTACAGGCAGTTGCAAGGGGATCCCGTGGTCGTTGTCGTGCTGGTCGTGGTCGACGTGCTGGTCGTGGTCGTGAACGATGAGCAGTCGCCCCCGCACGCGAAATACGGATCGCACGGGTTCACGTCGCAACCCTCGGCGTCGTCTTTCAAACAGGGCGTGTTGAACCGTGCGCCAGCTTCCACGTCACACGGCAAGCAGACCTTGGCGATGTCGCAACCGCACGTCGCCCCCGTACAGGTGTTTGTAACGGCCGCCCAGCTCGACCCGTCGAATTCCCAAACGCACGTGCAGAACGGAATCGGCGTTGTCGTGGTGGTCGTGGTCGTCGTGCTGGTCGAAGTCGTGCTGCTGGTCGTTGTCGTGGGCGGGCCGCCACAGTTGTTGACCGCCGGGGACCAGGTTTTCGCCGATGCCGACCAAACCATCTTGCAGTCGCCTGCGCAGTTCCTCGGGGACGGCGTGGTGGTCGTGTGCGGGTTCGGTGTGGTGGTCGTTGTCGTCGTGGTGGTCGTCGTCGTGGTCGTCATGCACGACTGGTTGACGTGTACCAGACACAGATGTTCGCCTGCCGTGCCAGGTTGCCAGATGATTTCGACAGGACCATCGACGAAGCTTCGCAGTTTGACTGATCCGACAACCGGGCCAGCGTGCGTGTGTTTCGTGTCCGCGATGTCGAGAATCGCGACACAGATTCCAGACGTCTGCGCCGTCACATACTTGCCGTCTCGGCAGCACTCTTTCGCGGCCACTGGACCGATCAAGATAGCAAAACAGGATTTCACGCCAGCGTAGATGTTTCCAGCCATCCAAGCGGGGATCGCGTCGTCGATGGCAGCCGTCGATTTATCGAGCAATTCCAAGACGTGGCCGACTTCCAGATCCTGGTAGGAATCGTTGCGGACCTTCACCAGATCGGTCGGACGCGTTAAGGGCGGCGGGCGATCAGCCCCGCCAAAGGCGAAGGTCCGTTTCCACCAGTCACGCATCGCCTTGAGGTCTTTCCACAGCGACAGCGGAATCGGCTGTTGTGGGTTGTCTGGGATGTCCATGCGATGCTCCGTCCCGTGTTGCCGCCGGCGTCAGTGCCAGCTGTCAAAATCCCAGGTAGGTGAGGAACGGCAGTCGGTTGTAAATTCGATGAATGCGGACCACATCCGGCGACGCGTTGGGCTTGTGGCGGCTGTCTGTCTTGGCCTCGAAAATCACATCCATCAAGTCGTGGCCATCCTTGTTGATCTTCTTCACGAAATCGCCAAGGGTCTGGTTGTACTGGTTCTTTCCGAACGAGAACTGGAACGCCACCGAACACTCGGCCGTGCCGCTAACAGACGTGTTGTAGTTGGGACAGCCCATGAACAGCACTTCCCCTGCCGGCCGATTGTGCCACGTCTGGCTATTGACGATGCCAGTCAGTTCCTCCAGATAGTCCATGTACGCTTCGGTGATCGTGCCCTTGGCGTACCGCACGGTGTAAGTTCTCTGGCCAGTTGGGACGACGACTTCCGTGCCTTCGATCATGTCGTCGCGAAGTCCGATCGCCAGGCTGCCAACGTCGGCCAGGCCCGGTTCGTCCAACACGACACCGCCCTTGATGTGGTAGGCGTGAACGCATTGCAGAGAGAAATTGCGGTGGACGGTTCCGCCGGTTGTGCTGCCAGAGATCGACCATTCCCCGATGATCTTGGGGATGGGTCCGTACATCGCGTCCACGTACCAGAGGTCTGAGCCTGGCGAGTTCATGCTGATGTTCTGCCGGAACAGCCCTTCGGCCGGCAGCAAGATCGGGATGCTCGCCGCGCAGTAATTCATCGCCAGCACTTCGTCGAAAAAGCCAGTGAGGCAATACTTGTGTTTCCGCTGCTGCTGTTGCAGATCGGCGGAGGATTCGGGCATCCTTCTAAGGTCGATCACTCCAAGCATTCCAGCCTCACGAAAGAAGGTCGAACATCTGACGCGTATCTTCTGGGGTTCTTGTCCCCAGGATCTTTTGCCACCGCAGCAATTCGCCCCAGTCCTTGTCCCGCTGCTTGCGTTCGTCGAGCGCTTCCTGCCGACGCTTCTTCATTTCAGCCAGTTGATCACGCTGCGGATCGCTGCTGCCGAACTGACCAAAGGCGTAGGCGGAGGTCGTGAGGAACCCGGAATGCTTCTTCGCCTTCTCCGGATCATCCGGCTTGTCGGGGGCGGTCATCGCCTCGCGGGCAATCCTGGCCTTCTCTATCGCTTCGTCGCGGGCCTTGGTGGCTTCGTCTACGCCAGCCTGCGCCTGCGCGACCGGACCCGTGCGGCTTTCAACATCCGCTTTGAACGCGGCCAGCTTTTTGTCCTCTTCCGTAGCTCGCTTGTGAGCCTCTTCCCACTCCCGCGCGGCGTTGGCTTGCTTCTCGGCGCTGTAGACCCCCGGATTGTTTTCCATGGTGGTCATGCGCTCGGCCTTCGCGGCGGCAGTTTCCCACAGGGTATCAACGTCCTTCTGCCAGTCGGCCGTCAGTTCCGTGGCTGCGGCCTGGTCGGACCGACTCAACGCACGGTCTGGCGATCGCCCCTGCTGTTCTGCGGCAGATGTCGCGTCGCGACGATCAGATCGTCGGTTGGCGGCGGCTTCATCGGCGCTATCCTGTTTTTCCTTCGCATCCTTGTGCCGATCATTTTTCCGTTTATCGGCGGCCTCATACAACGCCGCTGCCTCTTCTTCTGGATCAGTTTTGTTCTTAGACTTTTGAAGTGCTTCCTGGGCATTGACAATACCAACTGAAGCCTTATTTGCGATGTTGGTAATCCCAAGGAATGTAGACAAGACCGAATCGGAAAGTGCCTCAGCTATCGGATCAACAACGCTTGTTTTGAAAAATTGTAGAACTTGAAGCCCCCAATCCTTGAGCTTGTCCAACAGTCGAACGAACCCTACTTCGATTGACGTCAGCGCACTGTCGAACCCGTCTTGCATTGCTGTCCAAACCGTGGCGGCCGTCGACTTGATCCCCTCCCAGACGTCATCGATTACCTGGTTGGCCCGCCAGAAGGCGGCCGTCAACATGCCCATCGCACCGTCAGCCGCGGCCTGCCATCGACCGGCCCCCAGGTTGGCCAAGATGTCCCCAAAGATCCCGCCCGTTTTCTCGGCAAGCCACGCGAGACCACCAGACCATACGGCCTTGATTTCTTCTACGATGATCGTGAACGCCAGGTCGATGTCGCCACCCATCACGGCATCCTTGATGCCTTGGACGACCTTCTGCACTTCGTCAATCGCCGGCTGAAGGTACGACATGATGGTGCCGAACACGTTGACAATCGAATCCTTGTACGATCCCCACAACGTAGCTCCCGCCTTCGTCCGCCATTCGACGATCGCCAGCCCCCCGGCGATGCCAGCCAGAGCGACGGTAAACGGACTAATGGCGGCCCCCACCGTCATCAACACCCCGCCGGCCGTCACCAAGGCGGATCCGATTGCCGCGATCGTGCCAGCGACCTTGAACGCAGTGGCGATCAGCTCCTGGTTGTTGCGAACCCACTGGGACACGGCTCGAACAGCCCCAGCAAACAGCCTGGTTGATTCTTCAACCGCAGGTGCAACGGCACGCCCCAACTGGACCCACACCCCATGCAACGCATCCTTCACTTCCTTGTAGGCTTGGGCCAGGGAAACAGCCGCGCCGGTGGAATCGCCGATGGTCCAGCCGGATGCGTAGGCGATCTGGTTCCATTGGGCGAATTCGTCGGACCCTTCCTTGACCGACTTGGTGAGATCCTTGACCGACTTTCCGGTTTGGCTCGCCATGTAGGCATACGTCGCGGCGGCCTCAGCGGAGATCTCGTACTTTTCCGCGATCTCGCTGACTTCCTTGCCGTGGGTTGCAAATGTCTCGGCGGCCTTCGTCAACGGCGCAACGATCATGGCGCCCAGGGCGCCCATGCCGGCGCCAACGATCACCATACTCTTGCCGGCGGCCTGCAGTCCGTTGCTGACTGCACGAATCGACGACATGGCGACATTCCAGGCGGACGATGCCATGTTGGCCGCCGCGGACGCTGCGGACGCGGCCAGCCGCCCCAGGCCGGCGACTGCGTTCGCGAGGACCCCGGGGAGCGCCTTCACGCCCTCAACGAACTTTACGACGGCGACTTGTGCCAGGGCGAAAACCTGCTTGGCGGTATCGACAACCAGGTGGACAGCCCGAAACGGAGCATTCAGCGCGAACAGGGCGGCGTGTAGCGGGAAGAACGCCACTTTGATTGCCGTGGACACGACAGCGGTGAAGGCGCTGAATGCCAGCTTGACCGGCCCCATGATGATCGGCGCAAAGTTCGTGAACACCTCCCAGAGTTCTTTGATAACGGCCCAAAGCTCTTTGAACACGGCGACGACGACTTGGATCACCGGACCGATCGGGGTGAACAAGAGCATCGCGTCGCCGATCTTCTTCAACCACTCCGGATAGTAGCCGCTTTCGCTTAGGCTTCCCCCCGTCGCCTGGTCGATCGCCGCCAGCACGGGAACCAACACAGCAGCGGCAACGGCAGCCATCGCCGCCACTGGTGCCAAGGCGGCAAGCGAGGCGCCAAGCTCGGCCGTCGCCGTCGTGGCAGCCGTTGCCGTGGGCACAAGCTCGGCCATGACGACTTCGGCGCCCTTGGCCGCCGGAACAAGCTCGGCCATCACGATATTTGCGTCCTTCGTCGCGGAAGCAAGATTGACGATCGAGTTTGTAGGCATGACTGGCGACGGCGGCATGACTGTCGGCAAGGCCGGCGTTGTCGTCGCACGCATCGTCGCTACGGGTGGAGTCATGGGCAGCGGTGCCACGGGCGGTGCCACGGGCGGTGCCACGGGCGGCACCACGGGCGGCACCACGGACGCAGGGACAGATTTCGACGGCGCCATGGGTGGCAGAGCCGAAGGTACTTGCGCCGGTCTGACCGACGAGGACGTTGCTTCAACCACATCGGCCATTACAACATTCGCGCCATGTGTCGACGCTGCAATGCTGCCCATGCTCGGCGCTGGCAACATCTTCTGGCCAGCAGACGCGACGCCGCCGACGACTGGACCCGTCAACAACCTCTGACCGGCACCCATCGCCTGATCACCAATGGAATCGATCGCCTGACTGGCGCTGCTCTTCAGCTGCCCAAGCAGTTTATCACGGAGCTTCCCGCCAACTTCGGAAGCGATCGCCCCGGTCTTGCTTTTCATCATGGCAGCCATCGCCTGACCGCCCAGCTTTTCTGAAATCCCGGTAAGGGCGCCGCCTTCCAGCGTGTGTTCGATTTCCGCGGTGTTGAACCAACCTTGTTCGTCGAATCCGCCATCGCCCCCACCCCCACCCCCGCCCGCGCCAATGGCGAGCGTGATTCCCTCTTCCTGCATTCCGGCCAGATCCTGGTAGCTGGCCAAGACAGCTTCCAGGGCATCGTTCAACCGTTCGGTTTGATCGGCCAGTTCCGCCGTACCTTGGAAGATCACTTCCATCGACGCGTCGGCGGCTTGTTCCATTGCCTGGTAGCCATCGATGGAATCAGCAATCTGGTCCAACTGCGGATTCTCGGACTGCGCACCAGCAGGTGCTGACAGCGATTGCTGGTAAAGCTGCTCATTCTCTGCCATTTGCGCCCGGAACGCGCGATCGCGAACGTAGAGGGTGACAAACGCTCGGCCGGCTTCGATGTCGCTTGACATGGGTGACTCCGTCTATGCGGCGGCAGCTGGCTCCGTAGCGGCCGGCGTTGTCCACTTGACGTACGTTGCCATCAGGGCTTCGAGGTTGAAGTGTCCGTCCCGGCCCATCTGTGCAGCCAACACGTTCACCAGATGATCAGAAGGCCGATCCTGCCTCGCAGACTCCTTGCGGGGCTTTGCTTGCCCGGTCCAAGCAAACGCTTCGGGGTCAAAGTGTTCAGGTTCCGCAAACAGCGCCGTGCGAAGCTGCAGCATCTTCATCCGGATGCCGTAGACCCTCCGCAACAGTTCTCTTAGGGTGATGCCGCGGGGGCTGCATCCGACGTAGCCAGCGAGGCGTTCGCAGACGACGGGGACGCTCTGAGCCTCTGCACGATATTGCCGATAACGTCTGTCATCTTCGCCTTCGTCGCGTCCAGAATCAGGGCCTGCGTCGCTGGATCCTCGACTTGCACCTTCAGGGCTTCCATCGTCTTCTGGGTCACGTTGTCTTGGGCCAGCAAAACTGACGTAAGTGTCGCCCTCCGATTCGGACGGGTAAAAAAAACGACGGCCTCGCGCATCGCTTTCTCGGCGGCTTCGATCACGTCACCGCTGGCCATCGCCTTGCCGAATGCCTCGGGCGACATGCCGCCTAGTTGTTCCTCGCACAGCAGGTAGCACGCACGCACGATCATCGCGCCAGACTGGCAGCAGCGGATCAAACCGGTACCGTCCTCGGCGCTGATGTCCAGCTGTAGCTTTTGATGAACCTTGTCGACCAGCGGACCGTCAAGCGTGATGGTCCAGCCCTTCCCGTTGATGTCCTTGAACTCCGCCACAGCAGTTTCCTTTCTTTTTGTTTAACCGCGACTGGGTATCCGCTTGCGGGCGTGGAGCGCGGCCATGTCATCGTGTCAGACCGCGCTCCCCGTTGGGTCGCGGTTAAACGTCGGCAGTTGACTTGCGAAAGAAGCAGCGAGCGGTTCTTTGGGTGGTAACTGCCGGTAAACCCTCCCTCAAGCCGCCCACCGCTGTGCTGGCATAACGGTCAGACGTTCTCGCCGATCAACACCTGCAGTTCGATCGATACCGTCGCGCTGCCGTTGGTCATGGTCAACGTCGCGATGTCCGTCCCTCCCAACGGATTCGCTTCACCCGCGGCAACGTCGGATTGAACGAGATCGTCGAGCGACAGCAGCGGATGGTACGCGACCGATCCGCCGCCGGTCACGAATCCCAACTGCGCGCCCTCGACCGCCACGCCGGTAACGTCCTTCGCGAGAAGCCCCAGGATTTGCAGGCCGGCGGAATTTGCCGTCACCTTCTCGCTACGATGCTTGCAGCAGACGATCGCCTGCGGAGCTGCGGGCAAGTCGTCGCCCACTCCGGCGTCGACGGGGACGACGTTGCCAGACACGGTTCCCACGGTCACCTTACGCTGGCAGTAGTTCGTGCCAGCGATTCGCCAGTGGATGTCGACAACATCGCCAGAGAGGATTCCGTGTCCGCCCGCCAGCGTCAGTTCGCCCGTGTTGGCGTCGGTCCGCAAGCTGACCGTGCCGGCCTTGCCGGGATCCAGGGTGAACACGTACGGACTGACGTGCTCACACACGCGAGTCTTTTGATTGGGCTGCAAGACCAGACCGCCGCCTTGCAGACCCTTGCTTGACTGGATGGCTTGGCTCATTTCGCAATTCCTTGTTGTAGGTCAGGCTTTCCAGCCTGACGGGTGCGATGTTGGTTCATGTCAGGCTGGAAAGCCTGACCTACGCGATGTTCAGAACACGGGCAGACGGCCGTAGTCACGGCTGGCCGACGCTTCGAAGGCGAACATGCCTCCGCCGCCCATGCTGTGATCTTCCGACACGCTGATGTTGCAGTCGCCGTCGAAGATTACCGCCAGCGCGCCGCCGGCGTTGTATTCCTTCACAACCAGGGCGACGGGGCGTGCAGCCTTGGCGGCGGCCCGCAGCAAGGCCAGCTGCGCATCGTTGGGCTGATCGCGCATCGACCAGGTGATCTTCGGATTCCGCGCAACCGGCTTGTCCGTCTTGATTGGGACTTGGGTACCGTCACCGCGCACGGTCGTGTCCGCCTTGTCGACGGCAATATCGTGCTTGATGTCGGTCACGTTGGTCAGCACGACGTTTGCCGTGCTACCGGGGTTTCCCATCAGCAACTGGCGTTCAAAGCCCATACGGTCATAAGGGGCATTCGGCATCGGATTTTCTCCTTTGAGGATCAGGACGTGAAACCGCCCGCAACGCGCGGAGCGAACGTATCGAGATTTTTGTCCAGCGCTGGACCGATGAACGGGTGAGGCTTGTATCTTCCAGTCCGACGACTTCTTTTCCTGCTCATGACCGGATCCTTCCTTCCGCCAAACTCGAGCACGGCCCCACGCACACCAACTTCAGAAAACAATGTTCCGACGTACAGGTAGTCATGCTCGATCGCGAATGCCAATGCGTTACGAAGCGTCTCCGTGTGTGAGTGCGGAGGTTCGCCGGATGGGGCAGGACCATCAGCAACAGGCATGGAATCCCAAGCCGTCTGGATCACGGCTTTCCCCATACTCAACAGACCGTCATGCGATCGCCCTAAGAACTCCCGCTCGATCGCACCGAACAGATTGACCTTCTCAACTTCCGCGCCGATCATGCTTGCACCTTCAACGCGAACGGGACTTCGATGATGCCGCAGTAGAGCTTCGCGCCCGTCAGCAGATCAGGATCCCACGCCTTCACGATCGTACAGCCACGTGTGACGCACGCCCCAGGGACGTAATCTTCCAGCACCAATCCCCGCGGGTTCGTTGTCGACGGATCGAAATAGCCCTTGATCTGGTAGAGCAGGTTGACGTACGGCTTGATCGCCTCGGGATCAAACGCCTCGGACCAATCAACCGTCACGTCTTTCAGCTTCACGCGAACCCCAACGCGAACCCCAACGCCGTGCTTGTACCAATAGCGACCGTCCAGTTCGCTGGTCGGTTTGACCGGGGGCACAACGTCGACCCACGGTGTTGAATCCGGCGCCTTGTCCAAGTGCGCTGCAAAATCCCCAAAGCTCCAACGGACGTTGAAACGCATGGCAAACGTGTCCGATTGCTGCAGACGATTCAGCAGCGTAGACACGGCGATCGCAACATCGATTGGCGGACAATCCACGGCTACGGTCCCGTCTGTTTCGTGTGAACAATCCAGAACTTCCCCATGCAAACCGAACCAACGGCAGGCGTGCCGGCGTCCGGTCGCATCGGTTCAAACACCAATCCGTCTTCGCTGGTGATCACGTCGCCCATGCGCGGCTCGTTGTTCGCGGCTTCAGCTTCGTCAAGCAACATCTGGTCAGCAGGTAACCACCAATCGGTCATCGCGACCTGAACTTGCAAGCCCTCGGCGTTCAAGATGCTCACGGAATTCGGCGACTGCATGGCGCCTTCAACCGTGATGGTCTTGTCACCCCTGCGAAGCGTGATCGTTTCACCGTTTGCCACTGGCATCCGGCGCCGATGGTGCGATGCTCCGCGTCTGGCCAGGTTGGGCATGATGATTCGTCCGATCGCTCTTAGACCGCCGCCCCGCCCAGCAGCATCATGCCGCCGGGCGGGCCCCGCTTCCCCTCGCCCTCACCAAACAGTGTTTCGTAGGGTGGAATGAATTCCACCCAGGGTGGACTAGAGTCCGCCCTACGCTACCAAGCCGCCCAGGCGTTGGTCGCGGCGTCGATACACTGGATGATCACGCCCTTGCCGCTGGCACTCGAAAACGCGGCGTTGGCGGCCGCGCCGTTGATCGTGCCACCGGACGGAGCGTACACCTTGAGGATCTTGTTGCTGACCTTGTTGGCGATAAAGATCAGCCGTCCGGTCACCTTGTCGTCCACGTGCAAGATCACGCCCTTGGTGTCATCCGCGGCGCTCACCGGGTACGTCGTCGCCGTGGCGTCCGGAAGCGTCGCCGCGTCCGCGTTCGTGCTGCCGGCAGCTGCGGTGGACGCGCCGATGCTGGCCCCCGTCAATGAACCGCTGTTGGTCGGGGTGATCTGCTTCACGTACACGAACTCGTCACCGGTCAAGGCGGCGCCGACTGCCTGGCCGAACAGATACGCGGTTGCGCCGGAAGTGCAAGCGCCGGAATCGGCCGTCCAGTTCACCGGATCGCCGGTCGGATCCCAGTAAACTTTGTCGCCATCGGCGAACACGGAAGTATCCTTCGGCGCCTTCCACACCCCACCGACCCAGCTAACACCGAGATCGGCGGCGGCAATCGGATTGGTCGTGATGGTCACCGTCCCGCCGCGAAGAACTACGGCGCCCATGGCCACCGCAGAAACGGGAGTGAGATTCAGGGGAATCATGCCCCCCGGTTTATCGTTGGTAACTGGCCGTTGAACCATGTCGAAATTCCTTGCCTTAAAGTCGTTTGAGAACTGAGAATCAAACCCGATTCGCCGGAACCCGCGGCCCCGGCGTTAGATGCTGCGCGAGACGCTAACGAATCACGCCTCGCCCTTGGACTTCACGCCGCCGCGATGATCTTGCCGATTCACACCGGCGTCGTGGAACCCCCGCATGTCGATCCCGAGGGTGTTAAAATTGGCCTGCGACGTTTCGATCACGGGGGCTTCCTGGCCGAACAGGAAACACATTTCGATCGCGCTCACCACGTTCTGGTCACCAAGCAGATACCAGGCTTTCGAGCTGTAGCCGGGGTACTTGGCGTTCGACAGGTAGCGGCTCACAACCGGCCGGTACTTCCCGGTGTGCGGGTTTTGAGTCGGGTACTGCTTGCTGGCCGTGTTGTCACGGATCTCGCTGCTATTGAACAGCGACGCGGCCAAGGGTCCCAGCGCGACGGGAACCAACAGTTTTTCGGGCTGATGTCCGATCGGATTCCCGGCGGCATCCTGCATGTTCAGGAACAGCGTTTCGGCTGCCGTCATCGAATCGATGCTCAGGTTGGTGGTTGCACCTTCCTGATACGTGACCGCATTGCCGGTCGACTGCCAGAAGGCGGCCACCGCCAACCATGCGCGCCAGAACATGTCGTTGATCTGCAGTCCGGACCCGCGGCCGATTTGCACCGGCACCTGGATCATGGCACTCAGGTCATCGTTAATCACCGTTTCGCGAGTGACACTGAAACCCTTTGCGTAGGTCCGTGCCTTGTTCGTGAAGACCTCATCCGTCAAGACTCCACGCGCGATCTCGCCGCCTTGGTTCAACGGCTGGAACATGCTGTCCGCGTTCAAGCGGTAGCTGTAAGCCTCCTTGAAATCCTCGACGCGACGGATGCTGCAGATTTGCCGCCAGACCTGTTCGACCTGGTAGAACCCCTGCAACAGAAACTTGTTCAGGTAGTTCGACAGGATGCCGCCCAGGTCCGTGGACGACTCGCCGGCCGCATGAATCGGCGCATACGGCCCTTGACAGAACGCGGCCTGCAACACTTCCCCGTAGAACTGCTTGGGGAATTTCCGGCCGCGGTAGCCGTTCGCTTGGGCGGCTTCCAGCAGCAGTTCCTGCAGGCCGATGCCACCGTGGAACATCGTGTCCGCGGCGTCCAAGACTTCTTCGGCGAACACGTCTTCGATCTTCTCGACGCTGACGTGATGCTCCTTGTTGTCTTCGTCCAGTTCGTACCGTTTCTGATGGTACTTGCCGGCTTGCAGCAACGCGCAGGCCAGGATGTCGCCGGTGACTTCCGGGTTCGGACGTCCGGAAACAACGGTAACGCCGGTCGGACGCGAGGCCCGCAGCAACGACAGGTCCACACCGGACCGGGCGGCCCGCAGGTCGGCCGCGAAAATCGCCGGACTGCGGCGGCCCTGAATCGCCGCCTGCTTCATCTTGCGAAGTTCCACCTTGGCGCTCGCCTGGATCTTCCGCAATTCCTTCTTGGGCAAGCTCTCTTCGTCCTCGTATTGGGCGTAGATCACTTCCAGTTCTTCCGTGTGCGTCTCGGCCTCGGAACGAATGTCGTCCAAGTCGAAATCGGCCGTGGCGGTGATGGTGGCCGTCCCGCCGCCCCCCCCCCCCACCCCCCCGTACCGTCGCCGACGGTTGCAGCCTTGATCGCGTCCATTGCCTCCCGGTGCTTGGCCTTCATGGTCGTCACTTGGACGGGTTTCAGTTCGGCCTCGACCAGACCCAATGCGTCGAGCCATTCGGCAAACGTCAGTTCTTCCATGGGATACTCCTCACTTCTGATGATGGTGCCTTGCGCGGCGCGCGCCGCAATGTCAACACTCGTCTTGTCATCCGCGCCACGCGGCACGAACGCGACTCCGTACAGTTCGGTTTCCCAGGCGACGAGTACGGGCCCGGGAAACTGCCGGCCGTTCACTTTCACACTCTTCCCAGCGGGGATCAGTTCCGGTTTTTTCAGTGGGCGCGCCTCGATGGATGCCTTCCACGGAAAGCCGTTTGCGTGACTGTTGCGGAATTCGTCGGCCGATGCACCAGCACCAGAGATCGGTCCCGAAAGATCCAACTTCTTGCCGTCGTTTTGAATGCTGTCGGCGTGTCCGACGATCTTCGTCGTGTCATGGTGCAGGTTGGCGGCTACGCTCTGCGAATTGACCGACATGCCAGCTAGGTCGACGATGATCGGCAGCCGGTAGACGCTGACTTGGATTGGACCGCCGTTGTACGCCGGCTTGATCACGAACCGCGGTTTCCTGCCCGAGACAGATTGCCCGGCGGTGATCACGATTCCGGCATCGGCGTGAATGTTGGGGAATTCACCTTCTGGCGCCGCTGCGCCGACGATCGGCGGAAACTTGTTTTTGCTGTGAACCGCCAGAATCGCGGATGCAACGGTGACGATCGGCTGCGCGGCCTCAGCGACTTCCCAGGGTCGATAGGGCCTAGTCTTGCCCTTGGCTCGATTCAGTCCGCTGCCCGCCGTGGGGGAATTTTGGGCGGCCCTTCTCCGCAGCCGATCCAGCGCGTCTGCGTTGGCGTTGGGGGCAGGAACACTGCGGACAGGCCCGGCAGGCGGCAGTGCAGGGGCAGCATTGTTCTTGCTGCGATTGGCGGTCGCCGCGCGATTGTAGTTGTCGATCTTCGACCACGCTTCAGCCTGTTTGGATTCACCCTCCTGACTGGCCTGATTCTCCTGCGAATCCTTCGCTTGCGACGCCGCTTTTCCTCGCCTCGCGTTTTGCTCGGCGTAATTTGGCGCAGGCAATCCGATGGGTCTTGAAGCTGGTCGATGTACCGTGCCCTCCGGACCGACCGTGTAGGCGTCCGGATTGGGTGATCTTGGGGACGGAAGTCCAAGCGGTGTCGACTTGGCGGCAGTCGTTGCTTTGTCAACGGCACCAGCCGCCTCGCCTGCTTGCTTGGCCGCGGCACTGGCCGCCTCGCTTGCTTGCTTGGCAGATTGCTTGGCAGCTTCCTCAGCGCGACTCGCAGCCCTGGCCTTGTGCCCAGCGACGCCCTTGCCGATCGCCCAGCCGGCTACTTGAAACGGAGCCTTGACGACGGCAACAGTCGCTTTGCCGGCACCCCTCGCCAAACCGCCGACCAGCCTGCCAATCAGACTGCCACGATTCTTACCATTGGTATTGCCATTGGCGTTACGCCTGGCGGCATCGAGATCACGGCTGGCATTTTCTAAGTCAGTCTTAATCTTGGAGTGTGTCGCGTGATCGACGGCCAAGCCTGTGCGGGTCGCATGTTCGGCCTCGGCCTGCGCACGGTTTTCGTGCTCCATCGCAGTCCGTTCGTGCATGCTCCTATTGTTTTCGGCGTTTAGGGCTTCCGTCGAATGGACAACCGCGCCGAGTTGATCCTTGCGGCCAAGGGCCGCCTGGAATTCCGACTTCGAGCGTTCGTGGACCTTTGAAGCAACCGCCGCGGCCTCACGATGGGCCGACGCCGCTGCAGCGTGTGAACCGGTGAACGCGGAGGCGGACTTGGATGCCGCATGGGCAACCTCACTGGCGGCGTTGGCTCCGGCATCGTGCAGTTTCTTTGCGCCTCCAGACCCATGGGCGAATCGACCGGTGCCACCTTCGTGATTGAGATTGTATGCCTTGATGTCGCCAGGCTGTTCCGGCGCCTTGCCGGCAATCGTTCGGATCGCCAATCCGATCAGGGCACCAGCTCCAGCAGCGCCGGCCGCCTTGCCAAGCGACAGTCGGCCGCCCAACGCGTTACCTTCGTGCTTCCAGCTTTCCTTGCGGTGGGTTTCGGCCTGGTCCGCGTGGTAGGCGGCCATCGTCTTGGACTTGGCGGCCCCGGCCGTATCGCCCTCGGCGGCCCGCCGCTTGCTTTCGGACGCATGGGCATCCCTCGCGGCATAATGTGCGTGCTGCGCAGCCTTGTGCGTGCCATTACCGCCGGCCGCCTTCTCGCTCGCTTCTTCGGCAGATCGGGACGCTGCCTTCGACCCAGCGAACTGCCCGCTGTTGTCGCGGTCTTGGCTTGGATCGAACGCAATAATTTCCGCATCGTCCGCCGGGGCCTGGCCAGCCTTGACCTTGCCGCCGTCTTCGTCGCTCTCGTCGTCCTTCGCCTTGTCACCGTCACCGTCGCCGTCTGCCTTGGGTGTGCGGAGCTTCTTCAATGTCTTGTCGTGGGTTCCCGCCTCTTTTTCGTGGCGCGCCTGTTGCTCACGTGCGGTATTGGCACGCTGCTTGTGCGCGGCGGCGCCAACTGAATCGCCGACGGCTTCCGACTCGCGTTGCTTCGAGTCGTGAATCGCGGCGGTTTTTTCGTGATCCGCGGCGGCCTTACGATGGCTCGCCGCGGCCGTTGCGTGCTTGGATTCCTGGTGATGCTCCGTCGGCATATTCGCGTCGCGGCTGGCGTCGTCGGCACGTCTCGAGCTCGCGTCTGCGTCATAGCCGGCATCGTCGGCAGACGCCACCCACTCGGCCGCTACGTCGTCGCCAGCATCGGTCGCAAACTCGATCGCCGTCACGTTCCGCTTGTTCAGCCAGGCGCGTGCGGCCTCGGCGGTGATGTTCTCGGCGTCGAACAGGATCGCTTGGGCCACGCGCGTTCCATCGGTTTTCGTTCCGTAACAGAAATCGATGCCGGCGCCGCCTTCATTCGTGGCGATGTCGAAACTGTCAAACAGGCGTCGTTCTGCCAGTTCTGCCGTATGGTACTTGGCCATTTCGATGCACCTCTCGCTCGGTTACCGAACCTGCATCCCGCCGGGTCCAGACTGCGCAACCTGGCCGCCGGGGGCGAAATCGCTGTAGGTTCCCTGCGCGTCTTCCATCAACTGCTGCACTTCCGCCGGATCGGACGACCGGCCCGTCAGATGCTCCAACGTGGCGGCGACTTCCTGCGGAGTCGGCTGATTTGGAATCATGTTGAACGATCGCTGCGCGGCCGTTTGGTCGCTTGGTGTCGGGACGCGCGGCTGCGGAACCCCCGTGGCGCCCGGGCCCGGCAAGTTCCCTCTCCATCCCGACCAGTTCCCAGGCATTCCCATGGCACAACCTCAAGTGGCAGTTGACTTCGCCAGAACAAACCCCTTCAAGGTCTGCTGCATGGCGAGGATTCCTTCGGACATCGCGGCGACCATCGCCGCCAACTTCTTGACTTCAGCGGCATCGCCGGCGTCGTCTTCGGATTCGGCATCCCCGGCAGCCGCTTTCTCATCTCCAGCAGCCGGCGGCTCCTTCTCCGGAATCGTTTCACCTTGCGGACCGGCGCCGGGCTGCAGCTGCCCGCCGGACTTCGGCGCGAACGTCACGGCGAAGACGGCTTCGCGAATCTCGTCCACCGGTTTGCCATAGTCCTTGGACATCTGGCGCAGCTTGGATTCCCAGCTTTCGCCGTTCTCGTGGGCGATTTCGCTGGGGGATGCCTGGCCCGTCCGCAACCGCTCGGCGTTCGTGTTGATCTCGGCCTGCATGTCCGCCACGGGGTTGCGGGGCCAGTCCCATTCGTGTTCGGGCGGCTCGTCCGGATCGCAGTCGAACATCTCGCCTTCGGACTGCTGCGACAGGACGTACTCTTGCCACCACAGGGCGAACAGCGGATCCAGCACCAAGTCGTTACAGTCTTCCCGTTCTTGATCGTCGATGACGATGTAGTACGGGATCGTGTCGAGCTTGCCGCTGGCGAAGGAGTGCTTGGACGAATCGCTGGCCGCCAGGTTGTAGGGCATCGACTTCGGTCGGCCCATTTCGCTGATGTTCGCCCGCGTGAACATTTCGTATGTCGCCGGCGGTGACTCGCCCTTGGGCTGGAATACGTTCCACCCCATGGGCAGCATCATCATCATGCGTTTCTGGAACTCGACGGCGGAGAACGGGGCGAATTCATCCGGCCCGTCTTCTTCTGGGGCGCCCTGCGTCTGCGCGATCAGCGAAATGTCCGCGATCGTCTCCGCACCGGCGGCGCACGCCTCGCGCCAGCGTCGGGCGATGGCGCCCAAGCCCAACACGCTCGACATTTCCGGAATCCCGCGATGCTGGTTCGGCCGCTTTGCGGTGAACCAGTGCAGAACGTACTTCGCTGGCACGTGATCGGGGGTCATGGGCCAGTTAAGCCCCATGGCGCCCGGATGCCGGGGCAGAATATCGTAGTAAATCGGGTTGCCCCACGGATCGAACCGAATCCCGTCGATGTACCCGACGACGCCCTGCGGCAGAAGGGGCGTTTGGCATTGCTCGGTTTCGATCAGGCCAACGTCCAGCTTGACGCGGTGCTTGACCTTCGGATTGAACCGGACCACCGCGATCGGCTCGCCGTCTTGGATCTTGGCGTGCGCCATGGTCCAGAGTTTGCGACGAAACTTGATCCGCTTACACCAGGCCCGCCAGGCCCGCTTGATCTGCTCGTTGCGGATGTTCTCCGGCGAGCCCTCGCGGGCTTCCTCTTCGGTTTCCGTCAAGATCCGCAGGCGAGGACCCTTGCGGACAACGAACGTCGCGTGTGTCGTCTGGATGCCGTCCACGTAACCGTTGTTGGCGGCTTCGTAGCGGGAACGTCGAACCATCAGGCCGCGGACCCAGCGATTGTTCGCGGAGTCGGCATCGTAGTTATCGGCCTGCGACCAATGCTTTTGGTTGTCCGTGGTCGTTTGGGCAAGATCGTACCTGCCGTGGATATCGTGTCGACCCAGGGCGTGTGCGGCGCGGATCTTCCGCATGTTCGGCACGTGTTCGGCTGGCGGGGTGGCAGCGATCCTTCGAGCGCGGCTACCGTTCATCTTCGGCGCCGGCTGTTCGATGCCCCATCGATCGACCAGGACAATGCTGCGGTCGCTCACTGGACGGCCCCGGGAGGTTGGATAGTGCGGAAGATAATCCCGCCGCCCCGCCGCGACTTCTTTGCCTTCTCGCCCTTCAAGTAGCGATCGGCTTCGATCAGTTCGGGCAACGACTTGGCGGACTGGCTGCTGGAACCCTGGCTGAACGAGGTGGAGGCAAATCCATCCTTTGCCAGCGTTTCGATCGTGTCTTGGATCTCGTCTGCCATAGGCTTCTCCCAGGTTGCGGGCGATGGTGTCGATCCATCCAGGTCAGGCGTATGAGGCCCAACTGAGCGCCGGCCCGCCCGCAGTAGCAACCAGCCGTCGAGCAAGAACGAAAAAAGGCCAATCGGGGAAGTCGGCCCCGACTGGCCTTCTGTCTCGCTGGTTTCGTGACGGGGGATCAGCCCATCACGTCGCCGATCTGGTTGATAACGGAGATTAGAGCATTGAAACCACCATCGTTCAATACCAGCGGACCACTGTGCGATGCAGAAAACACTACCGGTAGCAATTCAGCATCTAAGCAGCTGGAAATGGTGATGCTTCGGGGGCGTCTCTCGCGCGAGGCCACAGACGCAACGACCATTGCAGAGCGAACCCGCCGCTCTATGCTGTTAACTCGCCTGATATGAAAAGTGTCGGTTGGGAGAACTACAGTCGCTTCACCACATCGTCCGTCCAGTTAGACGGATAGGCGTACTTCAGGGACTGGAGGAGAGAGAAAATCGTTGTGTGAGCTCGGGACGTCTTCCTCCCTTGTTCATCGGTCTCGCTATACAACTCACGCACCCAGTCGACCACGGATTCTATGGTAAATGGTCTACCCACTACCGCCAGCGTTTCGTTGCGGTCCTGAGGAACTTGTGACTCAAGTTCCATCCCAGTCATCGTCACGCGGACCTCCCCGAACAAGAACGGAAACCCATTTCTCACAACTCGCGCCAAGCCGAAGAACGTGATGTCGGAGACCGAAGGTGAATAGAACTCACCGAGAATCTCCTGTCTCGCTTCACGCAGTCCGGTGTGCCACGGATTGTAGCGGTCACCCTCTACATCGAACATCGGATTCCCAGTCCCACTGACTGCTGGCGCCCAGCCCCCTGGATTCTGGCCAACACGCTGTCCACGCCTTACGATGTAGATCCGGTTGTCAACCGTGACAAGCGACAGATTAACGCAAAGCGGATTTGACAAGCGTGAGCTGGCAAAATCGCTTGGATCGTCCGTGCTGTACTTCTCGCGAATCGTTCGCCCATCGCGTAATCGCCAGTCAAGAGCCGAATTGGTCACCTGAGTACGGAAGTACTTGGTGACGCTTGTCCGGAGCTTGAGCGGAAAGGGTGACTCGCGTTCGTCCGATGTCTTTCCCTGTTCCAAGCGATCGATTCGGACCATCGGTCCGTTGACGAACGGCGCGCCTCGCTCGCGAGCAGCTTGCCGTCGCGGGCAGAGGATGTCCCCGTACTCGGCGAGGATGTCTGCGGGCGGCACAAATGGCTTTCTTGAGTGTTTGGCGATTATGCCATCTGGATACGAGTAGCGCATACGTCCATCACCCCCGATGAGCACATACACCTCAAGTTCGATGTTGCCCACGGGGAATTTCAGGTAGCGAGGTACTCGAAGTTGCGCTCCGGTCGGCCGTTGGTGGCGAAGGAAACGCTCTAGGTCCTGCGCGAGTTCGTAGCCTGATGCGTACCGCGCCGCTGGAGTCTGCTCCAAACACGTCATGCAGATCGCCGAAAGGTCACGGGGGACCGACGGGTTCCGCACGTCCGGCGGGGCCGCACGCTCTTGAAGGAGTCGGTCGCGGTAAGCCCATTGTCCCTCGCCGGAAAACTGCGGAATTGGTATCCGGCCGGTCAGTAGTTCATAGAGTATTACGCCGAGCGAATACACATCGGTTTCCGGCGTGAGTTCCCGACCGCCGCGGAGTCGGTCCGGGCTCATGTATGGCAACGTGCCGAGTGGGACTCCCGATGCCGTGAGCCATTGTGAATCATCCATTCTCTTTGCGAGACCAAAATCGCCGATGTAGCATTTCCCCTCTGCGTCGAATAAGACATTGCTCGGCTTCATGTCGCGGTGTAGCACGCCTTGCGAGTGCATGTACCCGACTGCGATGGCAACGCCCCGAAGGAGTTCCGCGATAACCGCGAATTGGTCCTTCAAGAGATTTCGCTTGATACGATCCGAAAGGGTTCCGCCGTCCAGGAACGGCATACACAGGAATAATCGCCCATCCGGAGCCGTCCCGATATCCAGGATCGGGACAATTTGTTTGTGCTCAAGCTTGCTACCAATCGCACCTTCTCGCAGGAATCGTTCTGCCAGTTTCCGGTCAAACTGTGCGTCCGTACGGACCATCTTGATGGCATAGTGCTCGTCGCTCGCAGGTTTGCGTTGCGCTTGATAGACCACCCCCATACCCCCGCGCCCGATTTCGCGGAGGATCTCGTACCCAGGCAAGATAGGCTTTTCGCAGTTTTCGATCATTTCTTCGCGAAGGGCAATTAAGGCTGGCTGTTCCAGGAAGGATCTGTCGGGGTGATATGCGGCGAGAAGCGATTTTACTTCACGTTGAAGATCCAGGTCGCCAACGCATTCATTGTCAATGAATTGGTCGCGCAAAACGGGGTCGGATATGTCTACTGCGGCGTTAAACACGTCTTGGATACGTTCGTATCGATCCTGGTCTGGGTCAGGCATGGCCTGATAACTCCCGGTACAGCCAAGTTGTCGCGAATTTCCAGTCCTTCTTAATGGTCTCGACTGAGACCTGCAATGTCTCAGCGATCTGCTGATTTGAGCATCCCGCGAAGTACCGCAACTCGACGCCTTCGGCGGCCCTAGGCCATTTCGTAGCCAGCTTGTCAAGGGCCTCGTGTACTTCAAGAACCTCGACAGTCTTGAGGTGCTCTTCCTCTGCCTTGTCCACGTCGTCAATCCTCAACGTGACAACATCCCTGCCTCGCTTTATCCTTTCGCGACGTCTGGCGTAGTCAACCAGAATCTGCCGCATCGATCGGGCGGCAATCGCGTAGAAGTGGCTACGCCCAGCAAGATCAGGCACGTCTAACGTGCCGGCTGGTCCCTGCAGTTTTAGCCAGCATTCATTTACGATCACCGTTGGTTGCAGGGTATGCCCTGTTGCCTCGCGGGCAAACAGGCCCTCGGCAATTTCATGGAGCGTGCCATACACGCGAGTGAAGGCTTCCGCCGCTGCCGCCTGATCGCCATCCCTGGCTCGCGCGAGCAGGCTTGTCAGGTCCCCCCGGTCTGAGTCAGGCATCGTCTTCCTCCCCC
>JAPLNJ010000310.1 GCA_026692885.1 Planctomycetota bacterium
CTCAGCCGCACACCGCCCAGCCAGATCGAATGCGGCTGGGGTCACGGCGGGGATGATCAGCAGGCCCGCTTGATTGCCGTCGAGGTTGGCGGGGTGCGAGTCATCAGCGCGTATGTGCCCAACGGTGAGCAGGTCGGGTCAGCAAAGTATGTCTACAAGCTGGACTGGATGGGCCGCCTGCGTTCGTACCTCGAAAGCCGCTACACGCCGACGACCCCGTTGGTGCTGTGTGGCGATTTCAATGTGGCTCGCGACGATCTGGATGTGGCTCATCCGGTGCAGTGGGCGAACTCCGTCCTGTGTTACCAGTCGGCACGCCTGGCGCTGGATCGGATTCTCGATTGGGGATTGGTCGATGTGTTCCGCCAGCGGCATCCGGAGGGTGGGATCTATTCCTGGTGGGACTACCGGATGCTGGCCTTCCCAAAGAACGACGGGCTGCGGTTGGACTACATCTTCGCCACTGGACCGCTGGCGCAGCGTTGTACGTCTGCGGAGGTTGACCGGGAGCAGCGCAAGGGCGAGAAGCCATCCGACCACGCGCCGGTGGTCGTATCGTTCGCTGATTGAAGACATGGAGAGTGCAACGATGAGGAAGTCTGGAGCGTTCACCGCGGGTAGAACCTGGCTGCTGGCCATCCTTGCCTTGACTGTTGGCCTTCCATCAGGCCAGGCCGCCGAGCCGCTACGGATACGAGTGCTGACTTACAACATCCAGCACGGCGAAGGGACGGACGGCAAGATTGATCTCGCGCGGACCGCCGCCGTGATCAAGCGGCTGACGCCGGACCTTGTGGCACTCCAGGAGGTCGACAAGGCGACCACGCGATCCCGTGGTGTCGACCAAGCTGCAGAACTGGGGAAGCTGACGGGGATGCAAGTTGCTTTTGGTAAGGCAATGGACTTCGCTGGCGGCCAATACGGCGAGGCGATTCTGTCGCGATACCCGCTAACTGAGGTGCAAGTCCACAATCTGCCATTCACCGAGGGTTGTGAACCTCGCTGTGCACTGGCCGCTCACGTTCGGCTTGGCGACGACGGATCGGAGTTTGTGTTCGCTGGCACACACCTGGAGCACGCCAAGGCCCAGGTGCGCCTGTGTCAGGCCCAGAAGCTCAACCCGGCCCTCGCTGCGAAAAACACGCTGCCGACGATCTTGGCGGGGGACTTCAACGATGTCCCCGACAGTCCAGCGATCAAAGTCCTCCAGCCGCATTGGACAGACGCGACGGCAGGCCAACCCCAGCCAACTTGGCCTTCAGATCAACCTCGAATGAAGATCGATTACGTCTTCTTCCGGCCGGCTGATGGTTGGCGTGTCGTCGAGAAGCAGGTTAGCGACGAGTCGATCGCATCAGATCATTGCCCCTTATTGGTCGTCCTGGAGCAAAAGTTATGAGACGAATCGCAGTCGCGGCAGCCTTGGGATGGTTGGCGGCGTCCAGCAGCATGGCCGGCGAGGGGACCAAGACGCTGGTCCCCAAGATTCCCGACAGCATCGCAAGACCGACGCCAGGGCAGGTTGACTACCTCGGCATGGAACTACAGATGTTCGTCTGTCTCGACCCCTGCACGTGGCAGAATCGAGAGTACGACAACCACTCGACGCCCCTGTCGGCGATCAACCCGGCCAAGCTGGATACGAATCAGTGGTGTCGGGTCGCCCGATCCTTCGGCGCCAAGCAAATCCTGTTCGTCGCCAAGCACACTGGTGGGTTCTGCTGGTGGCAGACGGAGACCAGCAACTACGGTATCAGGAACACGCCGTGGAAGGCCGGCAAGGGTGATGTGCTGGCCGAACTTTCAGCGTCCTGCACCAAGCATGGTCTGAAACTGGCGGTTTACATCTACCCCGGCGACGATCAGTGGGGTGCGGGCAGCGGCAGTGGTGGGCGCACGTCTGATCCAGCCAAGCAGGATGCCTACAACAAGGTCTTTCGTCAGCAGTTGACGGAGGTCCTTTCCCGCTATGGGGAGATCTCGGAGGTCTGGTTTGACGGCAGTTGCGTGATCGCAGTTGGCGACATCCTGAAGCAGCACGCGCCGCGGGCGATGGTCTTTCAGGGACCGCACACCACGCTCCGCTGGGTCGGGAACGAGGCCGGCTATGCACCTTACCCGGCTTGGCAAACGGTGAAGCGGGCGGATGCCGCCACGGGGATCGCCACCGCTGCTCACAGCGATCCAGACGGCGACGTGTGGCTGCCTCTGGAATGCGACACCACGCTGTTGGACCACAAGTGGTTCTGGGGAGAGAACACCGACCACATGCTGAAGAGCCTGGATCAGCTGATGGACATCTACTACAAGTCGGTCGGCCGGGGTTGTGTGCTGCTGTTGAACTCGACGCCGGACACGAGCGGGCTCGTTCCCGCTAACCACGCCCAGCGGTACGAAGAGTTCGGCCGCGAGATCGGCCGACGTTTCGGCAAGAGCTTGGGAGAAACTCAGGGACAGGGCGAAACCGTGGAACTGGATCTGGGTCAACCCACAGCCATCAACCACGTGATCACGATGGAGGACATCCGCGAGGGGCAACGGGTGCGGGCCTACCGGCTCGAAGGTCTCTCCGCTGGCAGTTGGCAGGTGCTAGTCTCCAACGGATCGTCGGTGGGGCACAAGCGAATCGATGTGTTCCCCCGCGTGGTCGTATCGCGGGTGCGAATCGTGGTGACGAACTCCGTGGACCAGCCGATCATCTGCCGGTTGGCTGCGTTCAACGTCGAGGGGGTCGGTGGCGGGCAACTCCTCACGGATTCGCACTGGCCCTTTGAGGAGGGACAAGGCGACACGACCCGTGCCGAACCCGAGGGTGCGGGCAAAATTATGGAGACGAAATGGACTCAGGGAAAGGTCGGCAAGGCACTTGACTTCAACGGCCAAGGCTCGTTCGTCAGCTTGGGCAAGAGTGACGTCGGTGGCAACGACTTCACGATTGCCGCCTGGATCTGGCCACGGTCCAACCGCTCCGGCCAGGACCGAATTCTGGCCAAAGAACGGATCGGAGTCGGGGACCATCAGTTCCGCATCTACCTGCACACCGGGAATCGACTCGGCTTTGCCATGACCGGTTTGGCGGAGGGCCTGGCGTATCCGTTTGTGTCGGCTCCGGACTCGGTACCCTTCCAGCAGTGGACGCACGTCGCGGTTACTCGCCGCGGCCCAACGTACATCCTGTTCATCAACGGTCGCCAAGCGAAGCAGGCCGAATCCAACGGCGTGTTGTCGCATGAGAATCTGCTTGATCTGCGCGTCGGCGCAGCTTACGCCGCCCGTGGTGACGGTGGAGATTATGGTCTGGATGGACTGATCGACGAGTTGCGGATCTACGCCCGCGCGCTATCCGCGGACGAGTTGGCTCATCCGGAAACGCTACCGGAACCCGGCTGGCTCAAGGCTGGGGCGTGGCCAGCAGATGCCTTTAAGACCGACTGGACGACGCGTGACATCGACCTGTCCTCCGGCGTGCACAAGCCGGGTCACTACGATCTCCGGTTTCTGCCTGCCTTCACAGCAGCGACGCTGGAGATCCGAAACGTCGAACTGCTGATTGCAGACCGGGTCATCCCCGATCGGGTCCAACGACTTGCGGGGCAGCAGGACTTCAGCCTGTACCGCATGGAGCAGACCACTTCCGATTCTCCCACGGCAGTTCGAGTGACGGCTCGCATGACTGGCGAGAAGCCTGGGTTAGGCGAGGTGCTTGACAGGCCACGATGATCGGCTTTGCCTTGGGATTTTCCTTGGGTCCTGTTCCGGGACCAGGCATCTGGCGTTATCCTCTGAGGAGCCTACATCCGACACGGATGCCCGAAGCTGATTGGCGAGAGAAAGACGCTGACATGCAAGCTTGTTGGACGCTGATGGCTCGCAGGCCGCTGGTGTTGGCAGTTCTCGTAGCCATCAATTCTGCCTCGTGGAACTGGTCAAACGCTACAGCCGCAGATATGGTCAAGGTTTTCCGGGAAACGGCTGAGACGTTGACCGATCCCGGCCTGGGTTGGATGATCGTGCGACGCCTGCCGGATGACTCACCGCGATTTCCTTACCCGTACCGCGAGGAACAACTCGCGTCCTATTCGGTTCTGACTTGGAGATTGCGACCATGCCCCTGACTAGAATGTTGAGCCTGGCCGTGCTCGCCGCCTGGTGGCTGCCGCTGGCCGCCTGTCACGCGGAACCCCGACCCTCCAATGTGCCGCCCGGCGCAACGCTAGGCATCAACCTGGAAGGGAACTACGACTGGAGCACCCAGCACCCGTTCGTCGACGTCTGGAAGACCTCGCGCCCTTGGTTTTCCGGCAACGCCACCACTTGGCAGGATCAGCAACCGCTGGAACTCGACGACCGCGGCAATGTACGGCGGTTGGCTCCGGGGCAAATCGCACGCACGCTGTTGTTCTGGGACATCGGCAACCACTTCCCCGCTGGGCGTTACGAATTGACCTACCGCGGGCGCGGCCGACTGCGCTACGAAGGTGTGCGTCTGGCTGAATCGACTCCCGGCCGCGACGTGCTCGACCTCACCTCGGACCAGCGCCGCGGCTTCGGCGTGTTCATTACCGAGACCGACCCGCACGACTACCTGCGAGACTTCCACCTCTGGCTGCCCGGCGTGCCGCGTAAGCAGCGATTCAACCCGGCGTTCCTCGAACGCCTACAGGGTTTCACCTCGATCCGTTACGTGCACTGGGCCGAAGTCGACCTCGAACAAGCGATCCACAGCCACTGGTCGGAGCGCCCCCAACTCGACGACTGCCGCTGGCGCCCCCGAGGCGTGCCCCTCGAAGTGATGTGCGAGTTGGCCAACGTGTTCGGCGCCGACCCCTGGTTCTGTGTGCCGCATGCCGCCGATGACGACTACGTGCGGCAGATGGCCCAGTTGATCCGCGATAAGCTTGACCCGCAGCGGCGGGTTTATCTGGAATACTCCAACGAGATCTGGAACGGACTGTTCGCCCAGGCACGCTACTGCCAGCAGTTGGGGGTGCGCGAGAACCTGGGGCCCAATCGCTTTGAGTCGCAACTTCGCTGGTACAGCCGCCGTGCGCGGCAGGTGTTCGGCGTCTGGGAAAGCGTGTTCCCGGCCGACAAGCTGGTGCGAGTAATCGCCGGGCAGAGCGGCAACGCCTGGGTGGCCAAGACGGAGTTGGAGTTCGGCGACACCCTGGCGCACACGGACGCCCTGGCGATCGCACCCTATTTCGGCGGCCAGCTGGGAAATCCTGACAGCCCAACACCATTCCGAGGTCGCACGCTCGATGAGCTGTTCACCGCGCTCTCGAACACGGCCATGCCGATGGCGATCCAGGAGATGACCGCCCACGCGGCGTTGGCGAAGGAAAAGGGCGTGGCGCTGGTGGCCTACGAAGCCGGCCAACACCTGGTCGGCGTAGGCCCGGCACAGAACGATCAGGCCCTGACCAACCTGTTCATCGCCGCCAACCGCGACCCGCGCATGGGGCCGCTGTACACCCGCTACCTCAACGCCTGGCGTGACGCGGACGGGCAGCTATGCGAGGTGTTTGTGCTGTGTAACAACCCGAACAAACACGGAGCGTGGGGGCTGGTGGAATGGATTGACCAGCCCCGGGCGGAGGCGCCGAAGTTGGATGCCGTGTGGGGCTGGATGGGGTTGCGGTAGGGGTTGCGGTAGAGGTTGGTAGGGGGCGACAAGGACGCCGTCCACCGTGGCGAGACCTGAGCGGATTCGTCACGGTGCTCGCCGTGCACATGTCTGGCCCTGAAGCTTGGCCAGCGTCTATGGTGCACGGCCGACCGACGATGTTCTTCCTGGGAGACAAACAGATCATGTACCAACACGTTCTGCTGCGTTACACGGCGCTGCTTCTGCTTGCCGCCTTCGGAAACCCGACTTTGGGAGCCGCGCCGTCTGACAAGAAGTTCATCGAACTGGGCTGGGACATTCCCACAACCGCCGATCTTCGCCAACACTGGCGAGACATGGAGCAGACCACGCCCTTCGACGGCATCATGTTCCGTGTCGAAGCCCTGGACGAACATTCAAACCGGGTGAGCAGCGAATCGGTTTGGGACGCCAAGCCCTGGAAACGCGAGTGGCTGAAGCCCGCGTTGGAGGACCTACGGGCATGCCAGTTCCAGCGGTTCAAGGACAACTTCGTCCGGTTCAACGCCACGCCCGGCAACCTGGCCTGGGACGACGACACGGGCTGGGCGGCACTGGCCGAGAAAGCCGGCCACTGTGCCTGGCTGATGAAACAAGGCGGCGGCAAAGGCTTGGCGATCGACTTTGAGTCGTACGGTGCGGCGCAGTTCCGGTTTGATCCCGTTAAAGGCAGCACCTTCGTCGAGGCCACGAAGTTGGCCCACCGCCGCGGCGCCCAGTTGGTCCGAGCCGTGACCCAAGAATTTCCGGACGCCGTGCTGCTGGCCCTGTGGCTGAACAGCATCAACTCTGTCGCCGGAGAACCGCGCCAAGTACCGCCAGCAAGTACAGGCTGGCTTCGGTTTCTACCTGGACATGTACTTGAATCCGGAGGGAAACCATTACTACTTCCCACCGTTGAACGGGTCCCGTCTGGCACGGCTCCAGCGGAACTTGGGGTTTGCCCGCGAGGCCGCCGACGAGTACGTGTGGATCTACGGAGAACAGTGCCGCTGGTGGGGACCGCGGCGAGAGTTGCCAAACACGGTGGGCCAAGGACGGCTGTGGGAGGAAGCCTCGCCGGGTATCACGCGCGCCATTGCCTACACGCGTGACTCGCTGGCGGCGGCCAAGGCTGAATTGGCAGAGCTTCGCCAAGCCGGCCGGCTGACCAATCTGGCCAAGAACGCCGACTTCCGCCAGCCGGCCAGCCCCGATGTAGGGGCACTGCCAGCGGAGTTCGGCGCCTGGCAGGATGAGAAGACGTCGGCGGGGAAGTTCGCCTGGGACGCCGAAGTCGGCGACGGCTCCGGCCGTGCCACGAAGGTGAAGTGGGGTTGCTTGATTCAGGGCTTGGCCGTCCAGCCTGGCGAAGACTACGCCATCGAGGTTGCGTGCCGACCGCGGGGTCACTCGCAGCCGACCCTGGTAGTTCGTTGGCAAACGGCAGACAGTCGTTGGACGCAGGAGCACATGGATCAGACGTTCCCTTTTGAGTCGGGCGACGGCCAGTGGCAGTCGGCGTTTGGTGTCGTGACTGTGCCGGAGGGCGTGGGCCGGTTGATCGTGCTCCTGAACGTCACTGGGCAAATCGCAGACGAGGATACCTGCTGGTTTGATAACCTGGGAGTGTACCAGCTGAACCCTGGAGTGGTGACGAAGTGAAAGGAGGGACGACATGAAGAGGTTCGCTAGTTGCATCTTCTTGGTTCTGGCTGCACTGATACTGCTGGACCAACGCACAGCCACCGCTGTGGAGTCACCGGTCATCGCGTATCCGTTCCCAGTCGGGCCGCCGACTTCCAACTGGTTTCACGTCACAGTGGACGGGCAACCGGTGTTTACGCGAGCAGCCGAGGTCGCGGATTTCGCCATGTTCGCCATCCGTGGACCTGTCCAGGTAACGGTTGCGTGCGAGCAGCCTGTGACCGGCGCCATCGTCCGGCCTCGGTCTCGAAACATTGTGCCGCAGTGGGAAGGCAAGACCGTGCGGTTCCCCGCAGATTTCGGTAAACGTGTGTTGGCTGCGGCGAACCAGCCTTACCGACCCAGGAACGAGTCGCTGCTCGTACCTTCCGCCCTGGCGTCACGCTGCTGCGGTCAAACAACGCGGACCGGGAGCTAGTTGAGCACGCTGCACCCGCTGGCCGTTGGAGTCGTAGAACATGATCGTGTTCCGGCTCGTTTCCCAGATCGCCATCAGCTTCACGCTCCGCGGTCCGTGCAGGCAGAAGCAGATGCCACACGGCACGCCGCGTTTCTCCAGATGGCGTTCCGTGAACTGAAACGCTCCGACTTCCAACTCGTTGCGTTCGCACAGCTTTTGCTGCACGAACTCCCGCAGGCCGCTCAAGTCCGATATTCGCACAGACAGTGCCCGCATCGTGTCGGAGCCTCCTGGCCGGGGTGGGTGATCTGCGGTGACTTTGCCGGGATGGCAGCGACGAAGCTCGCTCAGTTCAAGTATCGGAACAACGTGACGAACAGTTTGGCGGTGCGAAAAAGACTCATGCTGCCGCTGAACAGGGGACGATTCGTGCGGCTGCTGCTTCGCCGGGCGACAACTGCTCGCCCAGATCCAGTTCGGCCCTGATTTACCGAACCTGCAGATCGATCGATGACAACCGCCGAACCAAACATCGCGGCCGCACCGACGCTGCTGTTTCACGCCTGGGGCCCGCATCCAGCACACCAGCCTCCGCGGAATAACTGGGCGAGGTATGGCAAAGCCCTGCCAACCGGGTAGACTTATCTGCTGTGTCGGTGAATAGATGAAGTTTTTCGAACCTCGGAGGCACGAGTACACCAGCAAAAACCATGAAACGGTTGCCCGCTGAAGCAGCGGGTGGCTGACAATTCGAATGACGCGCGAGCGTCAAGTTGTTGCTTTCAGGAAAACGACCAACCTGGGCCGAAAGGTCCTTGAACATGTAAGGCAGCTACTTGGCACCGCGCTCCCGCAAGGGAGCGTCGGGCCAGGTGCTGTTTACTTGTGCCCCTTGGTCGGGGTTCCTGGAGCAGCCTTGGTTTCGGCGCTTCTTATTTTTTGCGCAGTGCAGTCAAGCCTCAAAGGAGTTCTCGCGATGCCACAAATCCGCGACTTCATTCAGGACGCGATCCAACGCCGTCAGGCGAAGGTCCCGCGATTACAGGACATCGCCACAGCCGTCGAGGGCCTACAAACGGGACTGCGACGGCTTTCCCAACTCGCCGAAGGGGTGCAAGGACAGGACAACCTGCCGAAGGAACTGTGCGAGGCGGCAGCCACGATACCCAACGTGCTGCGGAATGTCATCGAGCCCTTGTCCCGGCTCCAGGCCAAGTTCCTGAATCTTGCGACGCGGTTTCGCAAACCAACCCTTAACGTGGGTGTCGCAGGCAGGGCTCGGCAAGGCAAAAGCACATTGCTTCGTGCGATAACAGGGCTTTCCGAGGAGGTCGTCCCGACTGCGGCAGGGCTGCCCTGCACAGGAGCCAAGAGCCGGATTCTGCACCAAGAGCAAGATCCCCACGCGCTGATCGAGTTTTTCACCGAGAACGAGTTTCTTCGGGAAATTGTTCACGCGTATTACCGGCACCTGGCCGTGCGTGAGACGAACTGGCCGTCTTCCCTGGAGGCGTTCCGGTCCAGCAAACTCCCGCCGTTGGACGACAAGATCCCTGAACGTGCGGCAATTCATCAGAAGCTTAGGAGGCTTCACGAGGGATTGGACGCCTTGCGGCCGCTACTCTCGCATGAGCCGGAGCGGGTTTCGCTCCCGGAGGTCTGGGGCTACGTGGCGCAGCGAAGCCGAGAAGGCACCGCACCGCTGTATCGCTACTTGGCAGTCAGATGTGCCAACATTTTCGTGCAATTCCCCCACCCGGACGTGACGGGGCTGGCGTTGGTGGACCTGCCCGGTCTTGGTGAGCTGGCCCAAGGTCATGGCGAGAAGATCGCGAGGTCACTTCAGGAAGAGATCGACGCTGTGGTCTTGATCAAGCGACCGGATGGGCTCGGAGACCACTATACCGAAGCCGACTTGAAGGTCCTCAACCTCATCCAGCAGGCCGTTCCTGAACTCGACCTGTCCGATTGGCTGTTTGTTGTCCTGAACCGACTCAGCGATCGCTCAAACAGCGAGATTGTCGAACTGCTCAGAGGAAGCCTGCCCGATATCGGTGCGAGGGTTGAAGTCCTCGTTGCCGATTGCAGCAACTCACAGGAAGTCGAGGATGGCATTTTCTCGGTCCTTCTGCGACATCTGCGCACGCACCTGGACCGCATCGACGCGAAGTACGTGAAGGGATTGGCTGCCGATGTCGAGGCCATCGTCACGAGCATTTCGTCAGGGCTCGTCGCGGTCAGGCAGTTCCTCGATACCGACCAGACCGGTGCGGGAGACTACGAGAAGATCCGGGATCTTTCGACTGCTTTCCTGACCGACCTCCGGGTCAACTTGGAGGAACTGATTGACTCGTTCCGCAGGGTCGGACGCGACAGCGAAGTGGAGGCCAGTTTCATTGCAGCCGTCACCGAGGCTTGCGATGCGGCCGACCGCGAGTCGCCGGTGCGCGACCCGCGGACGCTCGATCGGGAACGCGCCAACCGCGGGGCCTGGCCGGGGGTCATCGTCGAAGAAATGCACCGCATTCGTACTTCCCTGACCCGTCTCTTGGCAGATCGCCTTGACGGACGGCTTCGCGCGATTGTTGATGGCGTCCTCGAAGGCGTGTACGTGCGGTTGACCGAGAGGCCTCTCGACCGGCTCGCGGCGTTGACATCGACCGCTGACCCCAAGGCCCACTCTCGGCTGGGGCAGTTCCGGCAACTGGTGGACACGGCGCGCTACCCGAACATCGCCGATGCCCTGGATTACCTGCTGGCGTTCAGCTTCGCCTACCAGAGCCATTTCCACTATCGCGTGCGTGGTGCCATGGACCCCTTCGATCCGATGGGAGGAGGGCGGAAGACACTCACGGAGCTATTGCCCAGCGGCACGGGTCCTGAGGCAGCGGAAACGGTGGCGCGCGGACTGACGGCGATCTATCGAGAAGTCGTCTTTGAGGTCCGCAAGGTCTTGACGCAGAAGCTCCATGCCGACCCGATGCGGGCGATCTTTGCGCTGGTGGAGGAATTCAAAGACCGCCTTGTCCGTGCCAGCGGTGTTGACCGTGAATGGGAACTGTTTCTCCACCGGCGACGATATGAGATTTGGCCAGACGTATTTGTTCCCTTCGCCCAGGGTGCACGGTACCGCGAGGAATGGAATTCCGCGATACGCGAGGTAGAAGGTGCGCAGCAGTCGTTGCGGACCTTGCTGGAGTTCTAGCGGTCGATCATCAGATTCCATGTGGGAGATCAATGCCATGTTCTTTGACACGCCTGAGTTTGAGGTGCTGATGTTGGGACCCTCCAACGTGGGCAAGACGAGCTTACTCGCCACGATGAACCACGAACTTGCCCGAGCTTCGCGTCTCGGTTTCCGACTGCACCCAACGGATGATGAGGGTGGCGACCTGGCGCTGGTCAAGTCCTTTAATGCTCTCGCCGAGGTGGTACGGTTGAAGGACTATTCGCAGGTTCCAGGGTTGCTACGCGGTGATATGACCTTTAGCAAGTATCGCTTCGAGTTGCTTCGCGAGGGCAACGTGAAATGCAATCTCGTCTTCTGGGACTGCCGGGGCGGCACGGTATACGATTCCGGTGCCGAGGGCGCTGAGTTGAAGCAGCGAATCGCGGACGCTCACATTATCTTCAACGTCGTAGACGCCACGGTGCTCATGGAGGGGGACGAGTTCCTGTCGGACGAATACAACGGGCACACCCGCATCGCGAACCTGCTACAAGACCTTGACGGGGACCAGGGAAGGCTGGTTGTTTTCGTGCTCACGAAATGTGAGCGGTGGTGGAAACGGGGGAAGAACCCATCGGCCTCGCGGGAGGGCAGGAAGTTGATCCGGCGATTCGAGGACCGCCATTTGGCCGTCCTCAATGTGATCGAAGAGGGAAACTTCCTTGGCATGCTCATGCCCGTCGCCACACTCGGCTGCGTCGAGTTCTCGCGTGTGGAGCTCGACGCCGAGGGAAAGCAGCGGTTTGTCTTCGTGAAGAAGCCTCGAGCCGATTTCTGTCCGTGGGACGTAGACCAACCCTTGCGCTGCGCCATGGCCTTTGCCTTGGCCGAAGCAAAGAGAGGGAACGGGTTCGTCCGGCGACTCTGGGAGGTTGTATTTGGTGATGGCGGTTTCGGCGAAGCGTTGACACGGTTCACGAAGGGCGTTCGACCAGCGCGTCGTTACGGCGATGAGTCGCTCTTGGAGTTGTAATGATGCCGAAACAGGAAGAAGTGCTTCCGCTCGGTGTGGCGATGCACACTCGCGGAACAAAGCAGCAGGACGACTACCACTGGTATTTCCAGGGCGGGGACCTTCGCCTGCTGGAGCGAGTCCAGCCGACGTGCCGGGATCTGCTCATGCGTGTGTGGGCTGATTGCCCCGTCTTCGCGGTGTTCTCCGCTCATGGGCATATCGGCTTGGTTGTGGGCAACCTCGCGGTAGCCAGTGGCGGTCGGGCGAAGTCTTCGGAAGGGGCTGCGCGACTGCCTGCCGGGAGCATGAGCGTCCGGACCGATGAGGGCGGCCGCATCATCGACGACATGCTCTACCTAGAATTCAGCATCGACGCCCAAACCGCCGTCCTGGCTGCCCTGGGATGCTTGCTCTGCGGTGACGCGAGCGGCCTAGTACGGCATCTGTTCGATTACGCCGAGCAGTCATTTGCAGAGTACAAGGCGACCGGCAACGTCACCGTCAGGCCGGTTCAGTTGCCGAAGGAACTGCCGGAAGCCCAACCCGGCCGACCGCTCGGATGTCTGGCCGCTGCCCTGCGGACGACACCCACCAGTCGCGCCCGCGTGTGGGCACACTGCGTCTCCCTTGCCGAGCAAGGAGGATTTACCGGCCCGATGACGGTGCTCTGCACGGCAGATGTGGGGCAGAGTGCCTTGGGGCCGTTCGCCGAGCGGGTCTGCGCTCGCGACGAGCGTGCGATGGTGCTCGTCGATGCGCAGGGGTTTCCAGACGAACTGGATATCGCAACCATAGCGGAAAAAAAAACGAGTCAGCGCTACCTTCTGATCTGCCTGCTGGTCTCCGTCGTGTTGGGGATATTGGCTTGGAGCTATTTCGGCAGATTAGGCGGACGATCCGGCCCAGCGAACCTGAAGATTGAAATCACCAGCCCCCGTCCAGGAACGACCGTACCTGCGGGAGACATCGAAATGACGGGCCGGGTGTCCAGTAGGTACGGCGTTGAGGCCGTGCTTCTCAACGGCCGGGCGACCGATCTCGGCTCGGCCGATTCCGCGGGCTGGCGGCAATGGACGGGACGCATAACCTTGACCGAGGGCGGAACACAGATTGTGCGTGTTGAACTGCTTGACCAGCGAGGCAATCGACGGACCGAGGAGCTGGTTTTGACGGTACAGAGGTAAGCGGCGATGGGCTTCACAAGTCGTATCCCGTGCTACACGATTGACCTGACCAAGCCGGAAGAGAATCGCTGGCAGGATGTGATCGCCAAGGAGAAGCGGGCGGTACGGCGTCTCGCTCGGCATGTGCGCGAGAAATGTCCGCGATGGTTGCCTGGCATCTGCTGTGACCCGGTTCTCGTGATTAGGTTGCGTTTGAGGGGGCAGTGATCATGCTCAAATGGGCCACAATCGGACGGGGACCGGTGCTTACCTTGCCACGGCTGAATCGGGCGCTGGCTCGCGTCGTGCGGGAATTGGACTCGCATGGGTTGTGGGACGAGGCCCTGGCCGCGATCGAAGTGTACCTCGCGCCGTTCTCCGTCACGGCCTACGGGTGGCAGATGTACAGTTCGACGGGCGAGATCCGAATGCCCGCCGTCTGCTTGGGTCGCCTGCGCGACTTCTTCCGGGGCGACTACATGTCAGTCGCCGACGTGCTGCGTCACGAGTACGGCCACGCCCTTGCCGACACGCATCGCGGCCTATTTCGTAGTCGACAGTTCAGCACGGCCTTCGGGGCTTCCCACGAGTGTCCCGACGAATTCGAGTACGATCCTGAGTGTCACGTGTCCCCGTACTCTGCCAAGGACACGTCGGAGGACTTCGCGGAGGTGTTCATGCTGTACCTGCGTCGTTCGGGTCGATTGCCCAGCAGGCACGCCACACCCGCGATCGTCGCTAAATGGCGTTTCGTGCAGAACCTGTGCCGGGCCGTTCGTGCCCGAAAACGCCGATGGTAATGGCGAGTTCTCCGGATGACGCCGAAATCCGGCAACCGATGTTGCCTGGTACAGCCGCTGATAGGTAAAGCAAATGCACCCGCTGCTGGTTGACCGCCAGCACCAAGGCCCCCCATCCTGCCCTCGCCGCTTTGCGCGACACAGAGCAGGACGGGGAAATCACTCGTCACCGGCGCCGGTTGACGCAGCGACGCCGGTGCCGGTCTACTGTGCGAAGCGGGCGGGCAAGCCTATCCGCAGCGATAGCGGATGCGTCTGCCCGACACGGCCTCTTCATAACCGACGATCCGGCCAAGCTGGTAGCCGATGTACCCGGCCGCCGCGACGACAGCCAGTCCGAGAATGCAGTTCATGCGTGTGTTCCTTTCTGAGTTCGAGTAGTGATGAAGTCCGGCCGCAAACGCAGCGACGTACAAGGCAAAGCCAAAGGCCCATCGCCCAAGCCGTCGCCACCGCGACCGAGTGTTATCGCTTCGGCCGCGATGCGATGTAGAGCGCGGTGCCAACTGCGGCCAGAATACCAACCAGGGGCCACCAGGAGAGCACTGGACCGGCGACGATCGCGCCAACAACCATGGCGAGGGCTAGATCCTCGGGAAAATCGTCCATTCTGCATTCCTTTTGCGAGGGGAGGTGGGTCTCAGATCAGCCGTTCCAGTCGCGGCAGTGATCATCGCGAAAGTCGCACATCATGCACGCGAAGCCGGGCCGGAAAACGAGCCGGCCGGAATCGAGGTCGTCGAGATAGGCCCGAATGACGCTGAACAGACGACGGAAGTGAGCGTCGGTGCGGGCCGCGTACTGGTGGAACTCAACCTTCGACGTCTTGGTTTTGATCAGGGATCTGATCTCCAGTCCGCCTTCTTCCCGCCCAGTCGCCTGTCGATACAGATACGCGTAACTCGACAGCTGGATTTCGTGCGTGACCTCGAACGGTGCCGATGACTTGGCCGCCGTCTTGAAGTCGCAGATCCGCGGGCCGTATTCGTCATCCTGAATCAGATCAACTATA
>JAPLNJ010000311.1 GCA_026692885.1 Planctomycetota bacterium
GGACCAGACATGCCAAGCTGGAACAAAAGCCGGACCAGATCTCACCATTGCAAGGACTCTCTGGGATACAACTTTGCGCCGCCCACCCCGGCCCTCTCCCCGGAGTACCTGGGCGAGGGAGTTGCTTCGTGAGCGGTGCTACGGTCAGAAATCGAAGTTGATAATTTTTCTCATCCAAAGCGCCCCCAGCGACATGGAGACGGCCATTGCCACCAGGAGCGACGGGTGCGCGAAAAGCTGCATGACATAGGGACGATTCAGGAAGAACATGACGAGCATAATACCGGGAGGTAGACCGAGGAGAATCATGCCTTGCATCTTGCCTTCGGCTGTCAAGGCTTGGATGCTCCCCAGCATTTTTTGTCGCTCGCGGACGACCTTGGCCAATTTCTCCAGCAACACCGACACGTTGCCACCCGTCTGGCGGTGCACGGCCACCGCCATGACAAAAATCTTCAATTCCAGCAGGCCGGTCCGCTCGGCCAAGTCGTGCATGGATGCTTCCGGCGAGAGGCCGAGGTTCTGCTGATCGTAACAGAAACCGAATTCCGCGGCGATCGGCGGCGGAAACTCGTCGGCGACCGACTGCAGCGCCTGGGCGATGGTCTGCCCGGAGCGCATCGTCCGGCACATCAGGTCAAAGGCTTCCGGCAGTTGTGCCCGCATTTGGTTGGCACGTCGTTTCCTGCACCAGAAGACGAACAGCAGCGGCAAGGGCGCTGCTGCCGTGCCCGCGACGGCGGCCCACGCCAACATGGCCAACGCAATACCGCCCAAGACGACCTGCGCCGGCTGGATCGTAAGCCCCGATTGATTCAAGGCTTTGTTGAGTCTGTCCCGTAGACTTAGTCGGACGTGCAGGTTCAGGCCTTCGGCGGCTTGCTGGTAGAGGTCCTTGTTGACCAGCGAGGAGCGGGCCTGCTCCTTCTGACGCACACGCATGGCCTGCTCCATGCGTTGTCGTGCTCGCTGGCGTTGGACCTCGCTCACGTCGACGAAGGCAAAATTAACCGCAACGATCACGGAAAATCCGAAGGCAAATGCCAGGACGATCAAGATGGTTGGCATGTCCGAGATACCTCAGAACTTCAAGACCCTACGTTCGAACATCTCCACGGGCAGCGGCACACCGCTGGCCAGCAGTTTGTTCAGGCATTGCGGCCGGATCCCCGTCGCGACGAAGTGCCCCTCGGCCACTCGATCCTTATCCAGGCCGGTCTGCTTGAACTCAAAAATATCCTGCATGCTGATGACGTCCCCTTCCATGCCGGTGATTTCCGAGATCTTGATGACCTTCCGCACGCCGCCGATCAGCCGGCTCTGCTGGACGACCAGATTGACGGCCGAAGCCACCTGATGGCGGATCACCCAGATAGGCAGATCAAATCCGGCCATGCCCACCATCATTTCCAGACGGCTGAGAGCATCCCGCGGATTGTTGGCGTGGACGGTCGTCAAACTGCCATCATGCCCCGTGTTCATGGCTTGGAGCATATCTAACGCTTCCGGTCCACGGCACTCGCCGACGATGATTCGATCGGGCCGCATCCGCAACGCATTCCGGACCAAGTCGCGTGTGGTGATCGCGCCTTCCCCCTCGACATTGGCGACCCGAGTTTCCATCCGGGCCACGTGCGGTTGCTGCAGTCGTAACTCGGCGGCGTCCTCGATGGTCGCCACCCGTTCATCCGCCGGGATGTAGCGGGACAGGCCGTTCAAGAGCGTCGTCTTACCACTGCCCGTACCGCCGGAGATGATCATGTTCAACCGAGCCTCGACACAGGCCGCCAGGAACTGCAGCATCTCCGTCGTGATGGCCCGGAACTTGATCAAGTCCTCGACCTGAAGCGGCTTCGATCCGAACCGGCGAATCGAGACCAGCGGGCCTTCCAAGGCGATGGGGGCAATCACCGCGTTCAAGCGGCTGCCGTCCGGCAGGCGGGCATCGACCAAGGGACTGGTTTCATCGACCCTCCGACCGACCTTGCCGACGATCCGCTGCACGACCTGGAGCACGTGCCTCGCGTCGACAAAGGTCACGCTGGACTTGGTCAACCGCCCCTTCTTCTCGACGTAAATCGTCTTGGGGCCGTTGATCAGGATGTCGGACACGTCCGGATCCCGCATCAGCGGCTCCAGCGGTCCCAGCCCAAACGTCTCGTCCAGCACCTCGTTGACCAGCCGTTCGCGTTCGGCCAAGGTCAGCAAGTCCGCCCGGCGCAAGCACAAGGCTTCCGCTTGCCGCCGCACTTCGACCTTTAAGTCGTCTTCCTGAATCGAGCGGATCACGCCCGGATTCAGTTGGGAGATGACTTGCTGGTGCAGTTCGCGTTTCAGCGTCGAGAACCATTCGTCTCGGTCTAGCAGGGCCGAGGCGGCCTGTTGTGCCGTCTCGGCGGTCTCCGCAGCTTGTTTTCGTTCCGCATCGTCGTCTGTATCCGCAATGGGTTTCCGGTCGCGACCGTCGCCATTCTTCCCCGGCAGCTTCAATTCCGCGCCACTGCCGAGTGGGCTGCCGAGTGGGCTGCCGAGCGTCTCGACCGAGGCCGGCTCCTGACGGAGGGCAGGCGGTTCTTTGATGCTGCTCTTGAAAAAAGCCATAGTCAGCTATCCTCTCGCGGCCAAACCGCAACCTAGTTTCGTCGTAGAGCGGACTTGAGTCGGCTCAGGCGGAATGAATTCCGCCCTACGAAGCTATCTTCTTACACCGCCTCAGGATCGCGAAATGAATTAGTGTCGGGTCTTCAAAGTAGCCATCACGCTCCGCGTGCTGGCATGTCGTCTCGCGGAGCGAGATGACCACATTCTTGCGACAGTTGTTTCTTTCGCGATCCTCACGACTGCCAGTCGGCCGTAACCAACTTCGTCAAGCGGGCCCAAAAACCGTCGGCCTGCGGCAGGCGTCGGATGCCATTGGACCGTTCGTGTTGCACCCCATTGACGCTGATCGCCAAGCGTCGGATGCGGCGCGAAATCTTGGCGGAACCGCTTTGCATGACGACGGCGACGCCATCGTTCAGGGCTCCGTTCACGACCGCGGGGGCATACGGGATATGATGTGCGATCTTCATCGCTAGCGCCGTTTCCGCCTGCTCCACCTCCAGTTGTTTTCGCTGCTGGCACCCGTTGGCCACCAACGTCATCCGCTGGCGCTCGATCCCCAATTCCACCAAGGTATCGATCACCCGCCGCGCGTTGCGTAACGAGGTGAAATCCAACCGCAGGATTAAGAGGATCTCGTCGGCTTGCCAGAGGGCCTCCAACTGCTCTGCAGCCAGCACGGTACCCGTGTCGATGATCACGTTGGCGAATCGAGCCCGGGCCAAGGTGACCGCCCGGCGAACGCCTTTGCTGGTCACCCGCCGAGTATCACTCATCTGGGTAGGGGCCGACAATAAATGCACTCCGCTGGGGTGCCGCACCAGCACTTGTTCAAACAGCGTCTGATCCGCATGAGCCAGATGATCGCACAGGTCGGCCAACGTATACATGGGCTGCACATCCAGCAGCGACGTCAGATCGCCCGCCGCCAGATGCAAATCGATCAAGCCGCACTCCCCGTACTGTTGGGCCAGCACGATGCTGATGTTGGCTGCCAGGGTGCTCACGCCGCTACCCCCGCTCGGACCGACCAGCGCGACCACGCGTCCGGCCTGGGCCTGGGCCGACGGTTGTTTCTCCCGCACCTTGGAACGCAGCAAGGAACCCATCAGTTCGGCTTCCAAGATCTCCTGGTCCAGGAACTCATCCGCCCCCTGTTTCAGCGACTCGAGGATCAACTTAGGACTCGCGGTCATGCCGACCACCAAGATCCGCACAGTCGGATTCGTATTGTGCGTTTCCAGCAGGGCCCGCAGACCGGCGGCCGAATCAGGGGACAGCACGATCACCACGAGTTCCGGGAGGAGCTGCGCACAGCGATCGGCAACAGCATCCAACGGCACCGAGTGACCCGGGGGAGATTCCATGCCGTTGCGCATCATGACCGCGCGAATCCGCTGCCCCAAATCGGGGTCATCGCTGCCGATCAGAAGTCGCATACCAACCTCCTTAGGTGTCATATCTTCTCGTTCCGACGCTCTGCGTCGGAACGCAAGCCACAGACGCTCTGCGTCCCTGGGCAGATGACGCGGAGCGTCGAAACGCCTGCGTTCCCACGCGGAGCGTGGGAACGAGAGCGGCGCGAGGATGGTGCACCCGGTCACCGATTCCCGTACAGCATCACACGACCCCGCGAATTCCCCCGCAGCGTCGAAATCCATCGTTCTTCGGGTTCCTCATCCACGGTGGCGACTGCCACAGCCTCCACGACGTCAGGTTTCACAACGGCAGGCTTTCCTTGCCGGAACCGAATATTATCCATCGTGGCTAGAGGTGTCTCGGATGCTACGGTATCGCCCAAATTACGAAGCGCCAACGACAACGAACCCACGGCCTGAGCCAGATCCAGCTCTGCCGCTTGGGCGGGAGTGACCATCAGCGTGACGGAACTCGAACCCTGAGCATCCATCTTGTTGCCTTCCGGCGCCTCCGTCTGCTGACCGCAAGCCAGTACGTCGATCGCCTGCAACAACGTGGTTGTACTGCCCCCCCCTGTGCCATCGTCCGCGCTTCCCCGGAGATTCAGCAACACGTCGACCTTGTTGCCGGGCAGAATGAAACCGGCCACATTGGAGGTCGCTCGCGACACCTGGATCGTGACCGCCCGCATCCCATCCGTGACTAATGCCGCCAACCCTCGGCCACCTTTCTTAGGTGCCAACTTAGGCTCTAAAATGGCCTCCCCTTCCAGGAACTGAGACAACGCGACACGCTCCAACGCGTCGGCCGGATCGATTATCGATGCCTTGTGCGCAGTGCCCTTAGGCCGCTGGACCACGGCGATATCTTTCTCACTGATCGACGTACCGCGGGCAATGTCCCTGCCGGCCACGACCAACGAGTCCATCTCGACAACGACTTCCGGCGCGCGCGCGGACATCATGGTGACATAGATCGCCACAGCTCCGCCACACACGATCGCCACGATAATCGCCCCGATAGTTCGCATACTCATGGTTGCTCACTCCTGGCAATAACAGTGTCTTCATCACGCTCCGCCGCGATGACATGTCATCACGACGGCGCGTGACGACACCAATTCACCGGACCCCCAGCAGACCCTGATACCCACCCACGAACACCACCGCTAGACCGATAGTCACCATCAGCGCAAACGGGATCAGACGCCGCCGACGGTCTGCCTGTTTCGTCAGACACTCAAGACGATCTTCTTGGCCCAGGTGTTTCCCCATCGTCTGCACTTGCACCATCCAAACGTAAAACGTTGACCAAGCGGTCTTGATCCGTCCACTGGAGGCCAAGACGGCGAGCGAGTACAACCCAGTCGCCACACCGGCCACCCCAAATACGTAAAACGTCGATTCCGCGCCCAACCAAGCCCCAATTGCGGACAACAGTTTGACGTCGCCAGCTCCCATGACACCCATCACATAGAACCAGAACAAGATCAAGAAACCGGCCCCGGCGCCGACAAGACTGAACTGAAAGCCGTCCAGGCCGCGGCTGATTCCGTGGTAGCAGACACCCGACAGGCACAGGGAGAAAGTCAATAGATTGGGGATTCGGTACAATCGCACATCGATAGCGGCGGCGACGAGCGCCGCGCCCCCAGTCACGATTTGCGGAATGACAGAAAGGCAGGTCTCGGCAGTAATCACAAGCATCCCCTTATCTGTTGTGCAACCATGCGGACCCCACGCGACAAAATCTCTGCCACCCGAACAGAGTAACAGGACCGCTGCTGCGCCTCACTGTTTCCCAAATGACGCGTAGCCACATCTGTCCACAAAGCAGTCCAAACTGTGGGTATGGCAATAACTTACGACGCTAGTCATACCACCCGTTGCGCAAACTGACAATTCGTGGACAGGCTCCAAGTCGGACATCAAGTATCAAGACCCGACAGAACTCGCGACGGTCGTGAACTTGTCGTTTACGCTGGTACCCACCAAGCTCACGGCAGCGATGCACACGACCGCGATCAGCGCCACCATCAAGCCGTATTCGACCATGGTCGCGCCTTCTTCTTCCCGAACAAACCGCTTCAGAATTGTCAACATAGAAGACCCTTTCAAAAACCAAAGATGTAATCAAAAACCTTAACCCTGCGTCACTATCCACACGTCGGGTACGACCCGCGGAGAGAAAATCGTTAAGGTGCGCCAAGTACTCGCGGCCCACCCTCGAAAGCAAAGCGGTTGCTTTAGAATGGGTGGGCCGCGAGTACTTGGCCCACGCTACCGTAAATCGTGTTCGCACATTTCTTCGTAGCCTCGGAGCGTGCAGAACAGTCAGCCGCGAGGAATCGCCTGCAATTCCTCGCGGATACCTACACTTCGGGGTAGTGCGTAACTTACCCTGGTCGCAATCAAGACGCGACAGAACTCGCGACGGTAGTGAACTTGGAGTTTACGGCCGTACCCACCAAGCTCACGGCAGCGATGCACACGACCGCAATCAGCGCCACCATCAAGCCGTATTCGACCATCGTCGCGCCTTCTTCTTCCCGAACAAACCGCTTCAGAATCGTCAACATGGTAAACCCTTTCCAAAACCAAAGATTTAATCAAGAAACTTAACACTGCTTCACTGTCCACCTGCGTCACTGCCCATACGGCGGGTACGACCCGCGGAGAGAACATCGTGTTCGCACATTTCTTCATAGCCTCGTGCAGAACAGCCAGCTTCGAGGAATCGCCTGCAATTCCTCGCGGGTGCCTACACTTCGGGGTAGTGCGCAACTTGCCCCGGTCGCAATCAAGACGCGACAGAACTCGCGACGGTAGTGAACTTGGAGTTTACGGCCGTACCCACCAAGCTCACGGCAGCGATGCACACGACCGCAATCAGCGCCACCATCAAGCCGTATTCAACCATCGTCGCGCCTTCTTCTTCCCGAACAAACCGCTTCAGAATCGTCAACATGGTAAACCCTTTCCAAAAGCATAGACCTGAACAGAAAACACAAATTTCACCACCCGGCTGCATGCGGCAAACAACCTCATCTGCCACATCCGTTCCCACTTTCAATGCCTGTTGGACCAATGCAAGCAGCGCGCCAAAGCGAGTAAGAACCGAAAATAAAATCAATTGCGGCCCTTGTGTGTAGGGGCCCGCACGATGCACATGCGGCGAAATGGCCCGTGGGCGTCGCCCTCACGCAATTTTCTAAGTTCACGGCGAGAGGCCGGAATTGCGTGGGGCCAGCAAGACCTGCAGTCAACCAGCGGTTGACACTTTCCCGGAAATCAGTTGGCGCCAACCACGCGTGAAGCACCCGCCAGAAACATTTGGTCGGGTGCCCAACGAAGATTTGTTGCAGCGGATCAACTGGAGAGACTGCTCAAGTTTTCGCCCCGATAGGGGCAGCCACATAACAGCCCAGCGGCAGAGCGGAGCGGCGTTAGCCGCATAGCGCCGCCCTGGGTTAGGGGAGTATCAGGAACGCCAGCCCTGAAGGGGCGAAACAAGCCTTGGTCCATCTGACGAACGATGTGCGTGAGAGGAACCGATTTGTTTCGCCCTTTCAGGGCTACCGGAGTGAATCGATACCGTACCCAGGGCGTCGCTCTGCGGCTGTCGCCGCGACGATTTGCCCTGGGCTGATTTGTTAATGCCCCTTTGGGGCGGAAGAGTTGTGTATGAGGACGAGGGACAAGCCGGGGTATTTATCAAATTCCAAAGTGAACACCGACACCGGGAAGAACCGTCTGCTGGTAGTGGCCCGGAGTACGCTGTCAGCCGGGGAATTATCTATTCGGCGCGGCCTTTGCACAGCTGTGGTTCGAACAGTTTCAGCAGATCACAGGAAGAACGGATTGTTGGCCAGCGGTGCTAACGGGAGGTAAATCATGACACGACGACATATCGAACAACTGCGGCGGGTCGGCCAATTGCTACGGCGCTTGGCCAATGCCGAAGAAGTCCACGGTGACTTGGACGGAGCGGAGATGCTGCTGTACCTGTCCCACCACGTGCATGACGTGGCCGACACGGCCGAAGAGCAGCGGGAGCCGTGTGTTAGTGTTGCGGTGCCCGCGCGGCGATAATCGACGGGAGCTGCGACGTGCTGAAGAAACTGTGGTGCTTCGAGACCCTCATCTTCCTTGGTCTCTGGCTGATCTTGATGGGTTGCTACCCCTGGCGATTCTTTCTGGATCCAGGGACCTTCTGGCACACAACCATTGGCCTTAGGATTCTGGAAACCGGCCAACTTCCACAAGCCGACACGTTTACCTACACCGTGCATGGCCAGCCGTGGATTTCCCAGGACTGGCTGTACCAGGTAGCGATGGCGCTGCTCTATAAGCTTGGCGGCTGGGACAGCTTGCTGGTGGTCACGGTGGTCCTGTTGGCGGCGATGTACGCTTGGCTCGCCGGACGACTGTTCAGCGCTGGCTTGGACGGGGTCTGCGCCACGGGGGTCGTCATCCTGGCTTTCGCGGCCTGCCTTAGTCAGTTCCACGTGCGTCCGCTGATTCTGACCATGGTGCTTACCGGCCTATCGTTTGCCCTGCTGGTCGATGTGGAATCAGGCCGGCGCCCATTGCGGCACCTGTGGTGGTACGTACCGATATCTCTTTTCTGGACGAACGTTCATGGCGGAGTCCTGGGCGGTCTGGGCACTTTTGTGCTAGTAGCTGGCGGATGGATGCTCTGCGCGGTCATCGGGCGGGAGAGTCCGATCCGGTGCCGTCGCGACGGGATCGAATTGGCGGGCATCTTGGCCGCGTGCGGATTGACGGTCTTGGTTAATCCCTACGGCCTGGAGTTGCCCCGGCTTTGGTTCGAAATACTTCGGCTTCCCTTGTCAGATTCGGTTCGTGAACACTGGCCACTTTGGCGTTTCCCGTTCACCGCGATCCCGTCGATTTCGCTGGTTGTGCTGTACCTGGTGGCGCTGCTCGGAACCTGGCCCAGATTCCCTCGCAGCACGTGGCTGATGCCGCTGGTGTGGTTCATCTTGGCCTATTCCCGGACCCGTCACGCATCCTTGTTTGTCATCGTCGCGGTGGTGGCCCTGGGAGATATGCTGCCATACAGCCGCCTTTCCCGTTGGCTGGCGTGGCGCGGCTTCTTCCACGGACCTTCTATTCCTGACGCCAGCTACCCGCGTTCGGGGTGGCGGCGGTTCGTGGTCCCGGCCGCTGTCCTTGTGATTGCCCTCCTGCTGCAGGCGAATTCCGTGCAGGTGCCGATCTTGGGCCGTGGCTGGGTACAGCTAGAACCCACTTACTGGCCCATTCAGCTGCTTCCCGAACTCCGTGAACTCGAATCCCAAAATTCCCCCCGAGTAAGAATCTTCAATGATTGTCGCTACGGCGGTTTCTTGATATTTCACACACCCGCTCTTCCCGTTTTCCAGGATGATCGTTGCGAATTGTTTGGGGCAGCGTTTCTAAAGCGATACGACAACTTGTATTACCACGATCCCGGGGAAATTGACCATTGGGATGCTCAGCTGGGTTTCTCGCACGCGATTGTGGAGGAGGATTCGAAACTGGATCGCTATCTCGCCGGGAGTTCTCGCTGGGAAACCATTCGGCGGACGCCCGCCGGGGTTCTCTACAGAAAGAAAAGTCCAGGGATTGATTTCGATACGGCTGTACGGGGGGCGTCATGAGGAGTGGCGGACGGGAGATGCGGCGATGAATGACGGAAGATCACCAGCGGCCGTGCTCGAGGCAGGCGCGGAAGTCCGTAGTCTGGAGTGGCGCGAATCGCTGCTCGCTATCCTCGCCGCCACTCCCGTTGCCGGTTATCTCGACGGGCAGCAGTGGGCGACGGAGCCGACGGCCTTGAACGCGCTGGCCCTGCTGGCCCTGGATCGGAGCGAAGCGGCATTTCAGGCTACAGACCGGATCGCCGACCTGCAGAACGGCGATGGCAGCGTGGGCGCGCAGCCTCAGACAGCAAGCCCTGGTTGGCCAACCAGTTTGGCCGTGCTGGCATGGCTGGCTGCTGCGAACGCGGGCCGCCAATACGGCGAATTCGTGGCGAAAGCCATCGCCTGGATTCTGTCGGAGCGGGGAAAGACCAGCCCGCGCGTACCAGAGGTTGGCCATGACACCATGCTGGCTGGCTGGTCCTGGGCTCAGGCCACCCATTCCTGGATCGAGCCCACGGCGCTGTATCTGGTCGCGTTGAAGGCCGCCGGTCACGGACAGCACGTTCGCGCCCGCGAAGCAGTCCAACTGCTGCTGGATCGGCAGTTGCCGCAGGGTGGCTGTAACTACGGCAATACGGTCGTGATGGGTAACACCCTGAGGCCGCACGTCCAGCCGACCGGCATTGCGCTGTTGGGGTTGCTCGGCGAACCCACGGGAGGCGAACGGGTCGAACGTGCCCTGCGGTACTTGGAGCAGACGGTCAACGAAGCCACAACCACCATGTCGCTATGCTGGGCACTGCTCGGTCTGACGGCTCATGGCCGCAGGCCCGCGTTAGCGGACGCGTGGCTGGAACGGGCCTTCCGTCGCACTGCGGAACGTGACCACTCGCCTTATAAGTATGCCCTGATCGCGCTCGCCACACTCGGTGACAAGGCTCCGTTGATAACCCTGGCGAGAGTTTCATAATGAGTCCTAGGTTGCCAATGGAAGACGAGAGAACGTGGAGTGCTGCCATGAACGTCGATCCCGCTGCTGCTCTCGCCCCACCTGACGGCCAAGAGCCTCCCCACGACCACCCTGCGCCCGCCAGGGCAGGGAAGATCCACCGTCGCTCGCTGTTGATGGGCGCGGGCGCGGCCGCGGTCGGCGCGGTGGGATTCGGCTGGGCCCGGAGGGCGCTCCGCGAGCACGCGGCCGTCTTCATTGCGAGTGGCCAACGTTACGCAGGCCCGCTGGCCACGACCATTCGCGACGGCCTGTTGGCCACGGGGTTCGATCCGGCCACCCTGCGTGGCAAGCGCGTCTTACTCAAGCCCAATCTGGTCGAACCTACGCGTGTCGCCCGGCACATGACCACGCATCCCGCGATGATTGTGGCGGCTGCGGAGGTGTTCCGCGGTTGGGGAGCCGCCGTGTCAGTCGGCGAAGGTCCCGGTCATGTGCGCGACACGGAAATGGCCCTGGAGGAGTCCGGGCTCGGCGAGGCGTTCCAGATGGCTCGTCTACCGTTTGCCGACCTGAACTACGAGGACACCGTGTGGGTTCCCAATCGGGGTCGAGCAAGCCAGCTGAAGGGCTTTCATTTGCCGCACTCGGTGGTCTCCGCAGATCTGATCGTTTCCCTGCCGAAAATGAAAACCCACCACTTGATCGGCGTCACCGCCGCGATGAAGAATCTGTATGGTGTCCTCCCAGGTATTCGCTACGGGTGGCCCAAGAATGTATTGCACCAAAACGGCATTCCCGAAACCGTTTACGACATCAACGCTTCACTCCCGAAAACCATTGCCATCGTCGATGGCATCGAGTGCATGGAAGGTGACGGGCCGATCATGGGAACACCCAAACACATGGGCTTGGTGGTGGTCGGCACGGTCCCTGCCGCTGTGGACGCCACGGTGGCGCGTTTGATGTACTTGTGCCCGGAGAAAATTGGGTATCTGTGTCTGGCGGCGGATCGCCTTGGACCGATTGACGACCGTTACATCGATCAGCGCGGAGAACTTTGGCGCCCGCTCGCCTCGGCTTTCCAGATCATCGATCAGCCCCATCTCCAGAGTTTACGCGTGAAGCATGGGTAGGAGGGGCCGTCGCAGCGAGCTGCTCACGGAGTAGGGGACTTTCGCCACAATGTGATATGCGTATCTCTGCGCCCCATGAAGCTGCGGGAAGCGCGCCACGGTCTGAAGTGTGCGCGCAAGTTGTCCAGCCGGAGTCTAAGCGGGTGACCGAACAGCCAGCACGATCAAGGTTCCCCCCCGTCCTGTCAGCGTACCCAACGCCAGGGCGGGAAGCGACAATCCCGTAAGCAGCGTACCGAGCAGAAAGCCAAATAACCGCGTCCCAGGACCGGCATGTCCCTTGCGGCCCCGCAAGGTATCGAAAAAGGCGTTGGGCTCGGACTGCAGGCGATTGAGCGCACTCTGGGACCAGCCGAGCAGGTCATACTCGAACTCCTGATGCCACTGCCGCTGAAGCCGGCCTTTGCCAGGCCCTGCGTAAGCGCCCGCGCGTTGAAATGGAACAGGTGTCGCGGAGCGTCGGCGTGCAGCCAGCTCTTGCCGAAAAGTCGGGCGAAGGCCTGTTTACGACGCTGCGACTTTCCCCGCCGCCACCGGCATCCGCGTGCGACGGAAGACAATGGTCAGAAACCACAACAGAATGAACGGCGCGATTGATAGCCGAAGGCTCATCGCGCAGGCGGGCGCCAGTAACGGCAACAACCAGGCCGCGACCAGCGGCAGCTTTTCACGCTCGGACCAGTGTTCGCGGTAGGTCTCCCAACCGGAATAGGCGATCGCCAGTCCCAGGATCCCCAGGTCGTAGTTGTAGCCATAAGGCGTGAACAGCAGGACCGCGATGCACAGACTGCTGGCCTTCAGAGAATGCGAGGCCTGGTGAGACCAGATCCAGCCCAGCGTTCCCATCGCAGTCAGGGAGACCACCACCTGGAAGCCCATCGCCACGTGGTGATCGAGCCCGAGCAATCGGAAGCCGCTGTAGGTGGTGACCATTTTCTTCCAGAGCGAGGACTCGGTCTGCAGAATCTGCACGGGAAGTTCGAGATTACCGAAGAACGCCCTCCAGGGGTCCAAACCGAACACCGCCAGGCTGATCAACATCAGCAGACACGCTGCCAGAAAGGTGGCGGTCAGCGCCTTCCAATGCCGACCGGCGACCAGAGCCACGACCAACATCACCGCCATGTGCGGCTTGATGACCAGCAGGCCAAACAGCACCCCCGCCCACACGGGCGACTGCGGCAGCAGGAGCAGCCCCCCTCCCATCAGCGAGGCGATCAACAAGCCGTTCTGGCCGTGCATCAGATTCTGGAACGTGCCGGGATAACCGAAAGCTATCCACAGGGTGAACGGGTGCGGGGCGATCCGCCGGAGTGTGACCAGGTACAGCGCCAGGTTGGTCGAAACCCAGGCCAGAAACGAAGCCAGATAAGGCAGCAGACCCAGCGGCAAGATGAACAGCAGAAAGACAGGAGGGTACACCCAGGGATTGGGATAGTCGGCGGGGATGATGGTCCGCTGGGTTTCGTAGAACCTGGTGAAATCGTAGGACGTGGCGGTCTCGCCCCGCAGGGCCATGGTCGAAGCGGTATAGAACAGTAGAAAGTCCGACCCGATCGGTTTACCCGTGCGGTCCATCAGGTTGGCGCCCGTGAGCATGAAGAAGCCCCAGATCGCGACGTGCAGGGTCGCGAAGATCCGTGGGTACCGCGAAAGTCGCTCTTCATTCAACCAACTGTTGCCCATCGCACTTCAAACTCCTCAGTTCGGGTCGCGGTCAAATGACTACTCATCCTCCGCGAGATCGTCGCCGGTGCGTCGTCCTGCGGGGAGACGACCGATGACTAGCAGCATTCCGTCTCACGATCCGACACTATGTGGCCGTGGCGTCGCGGACCGTCGGCCCCGAAAAAATTGCTGACTTGCCCAGGCCCCACTTTTGCAGGCGGAACTGCAACGAAGTCTTGAGCACCCCCATGCCATAGACCACGCTGCGGCGGAAGTTGATGGACGAGGCGTCCTCGCAGTACCGCGTGGGGCAGGTCAACTCGCCGATGCGATAACCGAACCAGATAATCTGCGCCAACATCTGGTTGTCGAACAGGAAGTCGTTGGAGTTTTGATCCAGCGGCAGCGACTGCAGGATCTCTTTGGTGAAGGCGCGATAGCCGGTGTGATACTCCGACAGCTTTTGTCCGACCATCAGATTCTGGAACAGGGTCAAAGACCGATTGGCGACGTACTTGTAGAGAGGCATGCCCCCTTGGCGGGCCCCAGTGCCCAGAATGCGCGACCCCAGCACGGCGTCGAACTCGCCGTAGGCGATCATCGCGGCCATTGCCGGCACCAGTTTCGGCGTGTACTGATAGTCGGGGTGGACCATGATTACAATGTCCGCCCCCAGTCCCAAGGCTGCGCGGTAGCAGCTTTTTTGATTGCCACCGTAGCCCAGGTTCTTGTCGTGGATGATCGTATGAATTCCCATCTGCTTGGACAGATTCGATGTCCCATCGCGACTGGCATCGTCCACCAGAACGACCTCGTCCACAATTTCCAGCGGCAGGTCGTCGTAGGTCTTTTCCAGCGTCTTTTCGGCGTTGTAGGCCGGCATGACGACGATGATCTTCTTGCCTTTAAGCATTCCTGACTCCCCCTAGCCCCGACAATTGTCGGCAACCGCCATCTGGCGCAGGGCTTGAATGAAATCGTGAATCGATGCTTGTTTCGCTGGGCTGCTTGCAAGCTACGGACGCTTTGGACTCGGTCCAAGCTTCCGACCACCGCGCCCCAGGTCGTGCCCCCGCAACCCCGTTGGGGTTAGTTTCCGTCCGCTCGCCCTACAGTGTGGTTTTTTCCGGACGTCCATGTCAAGGGGCTTACGAACGTGTACCTGGTTTGAGCGTGCCGCGGGAAACAGCACGTTGCGGCCACGCCTCATTGAAAACGGCACGTGGGTGCGGTACGCTGTTTGCGTTGTCGGCGTGGGGCCGACCTGCTGGATGATGCACAGATACTCACAGCAGTTGGGGGAGAGCCGTGGAAAGGTCCCGCAATGAAGGAAATGCCCACGCCAGGCAACGCTGGAACGCGCCATGTCGGAACTACGATATCCAACCCGCTGTTACAGCCGCACTCGCGCACGGAGTGGCCCGGCATCGTCAGCGCGCTCGTCGGCAGTCTGGTCATCCTGCTTGTGTTGTCCCTCCCGCATCTGCGGGGCCAGACCTACACGCGGGATGACCTCGGGGCCTTTCACTACCCGCTGCGAGTCTTCTATTCCGATTGTCTGGCGAACGGCCACAGCTTCGATTGGATGCCCACGATCTTCGCCGGTTTCTTCGTCTCCGGGGAAGGGCAACTCGGTGCGTATCACCCGTATCACTGGTTACTGTACCGGTGCTTCCCGGTGCGTACCGCTTTTCACCTGGAACTGCTCTCCAGCTATCCTTGCATGTTGGCCGGGATGTACGTGCTGTTGCGGCCTCTGGTCGAGCGTCGCGACGCGGCGTTGTTCGGGGCCATGGTGTTTACCTTCTCCGGTTTCAACACCCTGCACTTCATCCACCCCAACGCCATCGCGATTGTGGCGCACATCCCGTGGTTGTTGTCGGCCATCCACGGGTCGGTTACCGGCGTGGGGAAACGGCGACTCCTCGCGGAGACAGGCCTCGCCTTGCTGACCGCCTCTCAACTGCTATTGGGATATCCTCAGTACGTCTGGTTTTCGCTGCTCACGGAAGCGGCTTGGGCGGTATTTCTCCTGCGGACCCAGTGGTCTCTGTATGTTCGACTTTCCCTGCTCAAGGCGATCGGGGTCGTGATCGGTGCGATCCAACTGCTCCCCACCTGGGAGTCACTGCAGGACTCCGAACGCGGTGCGGCGGGTCTGGAATTCCTGATGGCGGGTTCCTGGGATCCTGTGAACCTCCTGCAATTGCTGATGCCCTATGTGCTGGCGACGCGGACCTTGGGTGGGAACACGCACGAGTTCGGCCTCTACGTCGGAGCCGCCCCGCTGATTCTTGGCGGCTGGCTCTTGTTCCGCGCGTGTGGCGGGGGGCGGCAGCAGATCCTCGCGCGCAGCGTAGCCCTGTTCCTGCTCGTGGCGTTGATTCTCGCCTGCGGTCAGTTTGGCGGTCTGGCGATCCTGCAAACCTACCTGCCGCTCGTGGGAAGCTTTCGATTTCCCGCTCGGGCCCTGGTCCTGGTACATCTGGCCTGGGCAGTGCTCGCGGCGCTGGCGTTGACCGCGATGAACCACGAAATTGGCAAGCTGCGGCGGCCCAAGCTTGCGCGGCTGGGGTGGTATCTGACGGCGTTTAGCCTGGCTGCATCGATGGCGGTTTTCGTGATTGTGTCGTACCGCATCGGAAGCCAGTACCTGGCCAGTTGGCCGTGGATGTTGGCCGGGCCAGTGCTGATCGCCGCTGGCAGCAGCCTCTGTTGCCTGTTGGCTCGCGGAAAAACATGGGCCGTGCCGGCGCTCGTGTTGTTTACCGCCGCTGACTTGGGGTTTTACGGGGGCAGCTATGCGATTTTTCCCTGCCTCAGCGCAGCTTACGCGGAGCAACCGGTGCTGGATCTTCCGCCGGGCCAAGCGGGCGAACGCGTGGTGGCAGATCCCAAAGTCTTTGGCGCAACGCACGGCAGACGGGTGGGTAACGTCTTCGCCGAACATGGGTTCTGTCAGGTAGACGGCTACGCAGGTTTGGAGCCGCGCAGCCGGCTTTTCGGACCGGCGGCGTCGGTGCCGGCCCTCCGCGCTGCCGGGGTGCGGTGGGTGGCTGTGTCCGCAGCACCTCCGGAAACAGAACAACTGCAGGCGGCATCCCCGTCCTGGTGCGAAGTGCCGCAGCCCCTGCCACGCATCCGTCTGGTCACGCGCACGATGGTCAGCCCACAGCCCAGCCGGGATATTCAGGCCATCGATCTGGAAACCACGGTCCTGGTCGAATCGCCCCTACCCATCGTGCACGGTGTCCCGGGTGACGCCCGTTTGGTAACCGAGTCGCCGGGCTCGCTGGTGATTCGAACCGAAGCATCCTCGCCGCAACTGCTGGTGGTCGCGGATCGTTTCCACCCGGGCTGGCTAGTTCGGGTGGATGGCGTCGCGATGAACGTACTGCGTGTCAACGGGGATTTCCTGGGCTGTTTGGTACCCGCGGGAACGCACGCGATCCAATGGGAATTTCGTCCGGCCAGCCTGTGTTGGGGCCGACGGATAAGCCTGCTCGGAGTCGGTTTCCTGGGCGTCTTTCTAGCCGTGAGTCGCGGTCGGTGGAACGGCAACAGCACTACTGTCAAGACCCGCCTCCGGAAAAACTCAAACTACCTGGCAATTGTGTCATCCCCCACAAGCTACCGCCGCCCCAATCTGGATCATCTGTTGCGAATTCTCGCCGGCAGCGGTGTGACCGCAAACCCAGGGAGGCACGTTACCCCAGCCGCCGCGGGCAGCCGCCCATTCCGCCGCGGGTCATGGCCAGCATGATCCTCTACGGACTCCAACGCCGTGTCCGGTCCAGCCGCGTGTGGGTCCCCGCTGCCGTGGACGCCACGGTGGCGAGCTTGATGAACTTGTGCCCGGAGAAGATTGGGTATCTGCGTCTGGCGGCGGATCGCCTTGGACCGATTGACGACCGTTACATCGATCAGCGCGGAGAACTTTGGCGCCCGCTCGCCCAGCCGTTCGCGGTCATTGAGCATCCGGAACTCCAGCGATTACGCGTGTAGCACGGGCAGGATAGGGTGTAGCAGCTGAGTGACTCAATCGCTTAGCTCCGGACGGACGGCGGTGAGCAGTTGCGACGCCAGGTCGGGGGAAGTGCCCAAGTCCCAGACGCACAACATCGGCTGACCCGCATTGTCGTTGAACGCCACGTTCGGCCGGTCTGGCGCATGGGCGCTCAACCAGCGTTCAAACGGGCCACCGGTGAAGCCGACGACGAAACGGCGTCGCGAGACCTGCTCCGCACCGGGCTAGCCCAACGTCAGCAGCTGCGCGGCGGCGGCGCGGATGTATTCGAAAGCCGCTTGCTTGGGCTCCACCGGACCCGTGCGAAACGTCCGATGCGCCAGGCCGCCGGTCTGCCAAAAAACCATGAAGTACTGCTGATAGAAACTCACCAGCAGCAGGCTGCAAATCACGAGTACGCCGCCGAGTTGCCAACCCGACGCCACTTTGGTGTCCCCGAGGCGGCGCACCAATAACGCCAGAACCAGGCAGCTGGGCGTGACCAGGTACATCGCATAACGCTCCTGCCCGGGCCCCATCGCCGCGGCCCCGCCGACCAGGTAGAACGCGATCAGACTCGGCGCCAGTCCGCCGAGCAATCCCAAGGTTCTCGTGTCCTGCCGACGCACAAGACGCGGGACGCCAACCGCAAGCAAGACGAGCCAGATGGCGCAGAAGACGAGCCGCTCCCGCCAGACCACAAAGTCCAGCAGCGGGCCGCAGACATAGCGGTAGATCGTCACCCCGGAGAGCAAGTCGCCCCACAACGGGGCGAAGTCGCACCAACCGTCGATCGCGAAGAGCCGTTGCAGGGGGCCGCTCTGCAGCCGTTCCAGTAGCCACAGTGCCACACCACATAGCGCCAGCAGCAGGACCGCGCTGATCACCAACGCCCGCCGCCCGCCTAAAACCCGCGTCGACAACTGCCAGCGCTCTCCCGGCGCAGTCCGATACCAGACGAGGACCAACTCCGCCACACTGGGTCCGAGCAAGATGGGCGTCAGGAGGACGTTGGCCGGATGGACAATCACCAGCGCCAAGCAGGCCCAAAGGGCGGCCCGAGTCTGCCGACGCAGCGAGAAGTAGAGACAGATCAGCGTGGCCAGCGGAGCTTGGCTTTGGTCCCAACCGAAGCGGCTGTAGGCAATCGCAATCGGCACGCACGCTAGCAGCAGCGAGGTCAACAATCCCGTGAGACGATCGAAGACACGACTCAGCAACCGATATGCCAAGATGACGGCCAGCACCCCTGACAGCACAGCCACCAGCCGCAGGACAACAAAGGACGGTGTGGGCGAGGCGATGTGCAGGAGCAGCAGCGGGCCGGAGTAAAAAGGATTGAGCGGCAATCCCGAAGCGGTCCGCAGGGGTACATTGCGGCCGGCTTCCAGCTCCAGTACCAGCGCTCCGTAATACGCTTCATCGCCGTTGATGCCGGGCAGATGCCCGAGGTCGATTAACCGGAAGACCAGCGCCGTGCTGAAGACAGCAACGCACATCACACCGAGAACCAGTCGCGCAAGTGTCCCGCCCATCATGATCGCTCGTTCCGGTTCTTCTGGAGTGCGGCGATTCATCGCCGCGTTGATGCGACACAGGAGCTATGCAGCCCGACAATCTTCTTCACCCACGAGGGGAGCTCGTGGGGGTCGAAAATACAGCCAAAATGCGTCAGTGAGTCTTCTTGAAATCGCCGCGGCTGAAGTACTTGTCCAACCAGACATACATGACAATAAAGAAGTACCGGCTGCCCATCTCCTTGATCTTGAGCTTGGCGACACCGTAGCGGCGGTTTCGCCAGGTGATTGGCACGACGGTCCAAGAATAGCCACGCACAATGGCCTTCAGTGGAAGTTCCACGGTCAGATTGAAATGTGGCGATATCAGAGGCTCGCAGCCTTGAATCACCGTCCGGCGATACGCCTTGAAGGCGTTGGTGGTGTCGTTGAGGGGGATTCTGAAGAGGAGCCTGATGAAGAAGTTGGCCAGGCGGTTCATGACGAGTTTGACTCTGGGGTAATCGATTACGCCGCCGCCTTTGACAAACCGACTGCCAAACACACAGTCCCAGCCTTCGTTAAGCACCTGCCAATACCGCACCGCATCCCGGACATCGTCCGACTCGTCGGCCATCATAATCAGCACGGCATCGCCTTGGACGGTCTGGACGCCGAAACTGATGGCCCGTCCGAACCCGTGTTGGCCGGGGTTTTGAACCGGCCGCAATTCAGGGATGCGCTGCTGGATTTCCTGGAGCACCGCCCAGGTGTGGTCGCTGCTGCCGTCGTCCACGACCACGATTTCATGTGGAATCCGGTTTAGCCGCAATTCCAAATGCAGATGTTCCACCGTCGCCGGTAGTGCCTCCGCTTCGTTGCGAGCGGGGATCACGACACTCAGCAGGCTGAGCGGCGGACCTGGGCAAGTTGGTTGGGAGGGAATCTTCACAACGAGGACCTTCCGCACGCGCGGTGCTAGGCAGTAGGACGCACCGCCACGACAAGGAATTGCCGCCCCTTGAGCCACCAAATGCAAGGCAACAGCAAGTATAGTTTCAGCAGGAAGATGGGGTATTCGGGGGCGTTGACCAACGTGTAGGGTAGAAAACGAGGCACGCTCTTCTCAATCGCAAACCCCTGGATTTCGATTGCTTCGCCCAAGGATGCCTCGCTGAGCGGGATGTGGTGGTCAAAGAAATCCCAGTAAGCTCCAGCAAGATACCTAATGTTCGGTCCCACTGAAATCAGCCGCCCCCCCGGCTTAAGGCAGCGGAACGCCTGCTGTAAAGTGTGTTGGAGACAAATCTTGTCGGGCAGATGCTCAAAGAAGTTGCTACTAAACACAACGTCCAGCATTTGGTCGGGCAGTGGCCAGTCTGCGGCGCAGTCCTGCTCCAGGAATTCAACGGATTCAGCAAGATGCTTTGGCGCATCAGGGTTCAAATCCATCGCCAGCTTTCGGCCGGCTCTTACGTTGTTGATGAACTCGCCATAGCCGCAGCCCAGATCAAGCACCGTTGCGTCCGGCCTAACCCACGAACTAAAGAAGGAATCCGTTAGCTCCTGCCACACGCGGTTGCGATAGGCTGCGGTTTGACTGAACCGGCGGTGGTAGAGGACTCGGAGATCCTGAACTTGCTCGGTCATAAGCCTTAACGCTCGCACGTTGCCGACGAAAGCTGCAACCAGTTGGGGTTGACTTCTGCGTGGGCCGCAATCTCTTCAAGAATGGCCTCAGGCCGGGTCTGCGGAACCCAATTCCACACTTCTAGCGCCTGCCGCGAATCGAGCACCACCCAGGGCAGATCAAACGTCCGAGGTCGCAGATCGCCAGCCACCGGATGCGGACCAAAACGGGCATCGCACCAATCCGTAAGCTGGCACAATGACATCGCGGAGGCCGGGCCGCCAGCAACGTTGACCAGGCGTGGCTTGAGTGAGTCCCTACCAGCCGTCATCTGCCTTTGAAGCAAAGGCACAAGATCTCGCGGATGCAGGCAGTCGCGGACCTGGTGTCCCTGCCCGCCAAATCCAATGTAGGTTAGCGGCGCGCGGCGGAGATGGCAATTGATCCAGTAGGCAAAAACGCCCTGATCGGGCCGCCCAAACTGCCCCGCGCCCGCCAGCACGCCGCAGCGATTTATCCAGACGGGGAAGCCAAACGTCGCGCCATATTCCTGCGCCAAGATCTCGCTCGCCAACTTGCTCGCACCATAGAGTGACACGGGCGGTTGCGTGCTGAAGTTCTCCGCAATTCCTGCTGCCGACACCCCGGCAGGCAGTGTTCTGCCGTCCGAGAGCCGAAAGGCTCGAGCAACTACTTCCACAGGCAGCTTCGCCAGGGGTTCCATGGCGTAAACCCGGCTGGTGCTCAACAGGATCAAACCGGCCTGGGTTGCCTTACACCGCTCCAATAGATGCATTGTACCCAGCAGGTTGTGCTCCATGAGTTGGCGGCTGCTGGTCTGGCCGTCCGCTCCGGCCAGTACGCTAGGGTTGGCGGCGCAGTCGATGACCCAATCGACCAGCGGCAGCGCGTCCACGTCACTCTGACAACGCAGGTCGCCATGCACAAGTCTCACTCCGAGGCGGCCCAGTTGCGGACGGTTTAGTTCGCTTCCGCTTCGGCTTAGATTGTCCACACCGAACAGCGTCCACGCCAGCCCCGCGTCAGCAATCGCTCTCGCCAACGTGCTGCCTACGAATCCACAGGCGCCAGTCAAAAGAATCTTCATATTCGCTTCATCCAGGATGCCTGGATCTCGGCAAAGGTGGTTCTCAAGTCCTTGGTGACGTCCCAGCCAGGATAATGAGTCTTCATCTTCTGCAAGTTCGAGATGTAGCAAATATGATCGCCTTCCCGGTTCTGGTCCACATATTCAGACTGCATCGGCTTGCCGGAGATGGATTCAATCAGTTGGAACGCTTCCAGAATGGAAATGCTATTCGCACGTCCTCCGCCGAGATTATAGACTTCGCCGGCGCGCGGGGACTCAATGAACCGCCGCATGAACTCCACCACGTCATGGCTATGAATGTTGTCCCGCACCTGTTTGCCTTGGTAGCCGAGAATCCGGTAGATGCGCCCTTCAAGATTGCACTTGATGAGGTAGCTGAGGAAGCCATGCAGTTCGACGCCGCAATGGTTCGGGCCGGTCAGGCAACCGCCCCGCAAGACGCACGTCGGCATGCCGAAATAGCGGCCATATTCTTGAGCCATGACATCACCAGCCACCTTGGATGCGCCGAAGATGGAGTGTTTGCTCTGATCAATGGAGAAGTCTTCGGCAATCCCGTCGGCGTAGGCCGGATCATCATAGTCCCACCGGGCAGGCAGTTCCTTGAGGCGGATCGTGTTGGGGCGGTCGCCATAGACCTTGTTCGTGCTCATGTGAACAAAGGGCGCCTCGAGACATGCCTCGCGCGCGGCCTCCAGCATGTTCAAGGTGCCCACGGCGTTCACATCAAAATCATCGAACGGGCGTTGGGCGGCCAAATCATGGCTGGGCTGTGCGGCGGCATGTACGATGGCTTGCGGCCGGAGCTCCCTAAACAACGTCCGCACCCCGTCGCGATGGCGAATGTCCAGCTCATGATGCTGAAAGGTGGGGCACACGCTGCGGATTCGCTGGAGATTCCACCGCGTATCGCCCTGCGGCCCGAAGAAGTCAGCACGCATGTTGTTGTCCACACCATGCACATCCCAGCCCAAACGGCAGAAGTGCTCCACAACTTCAGACCCGATCAGTCCCGACGAACCTGTCACTAAGAGTGCTCGCTTCTTCTGGGTTGTCATGGTTGTTCCTCAAGCTTCCCAACAGTTACCAAGCGAAGAATCTCACGAGTCTGACCTGAGTGGCGGGGTGTTTTCCTATTTCCCGCCTGGGGCTTCCACCTGATAGAGCATGGCAGATCTGGACAAGCTGATTGGAAGTACCTGGTAGCCTGCCGTGACCAGATGCCTAGGCAGAAAATCGCCAGGAATGGCGGCGAGTATGAATCGCGGATGCGCCGCGAGCACCGCATCGTAGCCGATGATGGAGAGCTGCGTGCGATGGCTTAACGCGGACATGATGAGCGGAGGCGTGTCGACGCCGACGTAGCGTAAGTACAAGTCACGGCTGACGGGGTAGATGAGGCGTTCGCGGAGTCGGGGCGCTGCATAGTAAGAAAGTTCCAGGAACACCGCGTAGTGGGCGACGACAATGGGCGCCGAGCTATCCGTCAGCGAGGACAATTCCTGAAGCACGGCTTCACCGTTCAGGAGCACCGGCTGTCGGCACAGAACATTTGCCTCACTCAAAGCGAAGAGGAACAGCAGCAGGCTCAGTGTTCCTACACCTACGGCAGATATGCCACGTGCTGCCGCGTACAACAGGGCCGCGACCAGCACGGCGATGCCAGTCAGCGCCCAGAGCGTATATCGCTCGACAAACACATGCGTCGTGTATTGCGACAAGACGATGAGGCCAAGCGGCATCAGCAAGAACGTGCCGACTGCTACCCACTCGGGCGCCGTCAAGCCTGTCTGCCTGGCACGCTGGCCGTGTGGCACTTCAGAAAACAATTTGGAAAACACAACCAGCACGCCCAGCGGCAGCAGACACATTTTGACCAAGTAGCTGGCGTACAACGCCGGAATACTGTCCCACGTAACGGGGGACCAGTAGTGCTCCAGGAACGGCTTGTTCGCCGCCATTAACGGGTAATGCAAACCAAGCACGACCAGGGCCGGTGCCATGGCGGCTAGAACGGCGAAATCCAGCTTTCCCGACGTCCGCCAGCGCATCACCTCCGCCTGAAACAGGGGAACCAAGAAGAATAGGGAGTAGTAATGCATGGCGGTCATCAGCGCCAGGCAGAAGGCCAGCAGCGGAATGGCCAGAATTCTCCGCCGGCCGTCGGCGGCAGTTTGCCAGCCAAGCAGCGCGCCTGCGGCGCAGCCCAGTACGACGCCGTAAGGCCGGCCATTGGTCGCGTACACCAGGCAAGCATTGCAGGCCAGCAGTGCAGCGATCAAAGCATAGACGGCTGGCAAACGCCGACGGCAGAATGCCAGCAGGCAAAGCACCATGGCGCAGTAGCCCAAGGTAGCGGGCAAGCGAAGAGCCAACGCCTCGTGCCGGACCCACGGCAAAATCGCACGGACCAGCATAGGGTACAGCGGTGGTGCTCCATCACAGCCCTCCAGCGTCGCTTTGACGATCTCGCCCGGACTTGCCTGTTGCGACACGTGGAGCGTGAAGAACTCGTCCGAGTACACCTTGGTCCGCACGTCTGCTACGATGGAGCAGGCCAGCAACAGTACGACAAGGAGAGTGGCGCAGAGCCAGAAATGCCTTTCCACAGCGACGCTGATCGCGTCGGTTCCCCGAAGTAAGTCAGCTCGATTGGGGATGGTCAAGGAAGTCATTGCCTATTCGTACATCGCCACTTAGCCAATTCTGATGATCCGCAACTATCCGCTTCTGGTCTTACGCGATGCGATTGAACTTAGCGTGGGCGCCAATCGCGGTCAAGAACCCGCTGCAGCTGGGCGGCTTGTGACTCCCGTCTCAGCCCAGTATGCTGTCCACACGCCAGTATGTTGTCCACGCGGGTGAGCGTTCCGGCGGAGGTTCGAGGGGCAGCCCACGGCATTTGAAGTTGCGAGTTTCGAGAAAGAGTAGCCGAAATCGCCAGATTTCGGGCGGAAGCGTGGTAACTGCCGTACTGCGAAACGGCCAAAATTCTGGCGAATTCTGCTACTCGCAACTGCAAAGCCCAAGGTCGGTGGTGCTGGGCGCCGAGTTGGGCAAACGGACAGACAAAGAATACTCTGTGCCCACATGATTTTTGTCCGTTTGCCTTGGGCGGTCTGCGACCTCCGTGTTGGGGCCGGAAACCGGATCGCAGTTCCTGGGAAATAGCGGCCTGAGGGCACGACGCATGGTCGGTTGGAGATGCAAAGAGCGGCCCGCGGGAAGCGGCCAAGCGGCACTCGCGGCCTCTCGGCGAGGCACCGAATCCGCGTCCGGCATTTCTGCCTCACGCCTGGGCTGGTGGGTGTCGCTAGACGTATTGGTCGTCGTCGGCCTGGCAGGGAGCGTCTTCGCAGCGGCTCGGGTTTTCTGCTGGTTCAGCGCCTACGACGACGAAGGTTACATGCTGATGGCGGTTCAGCGTCTGTTGGACGGCCAATCCCTCTACGGCGATCTGAAGACAACCTATGGTCCCCTGTATTATGTCTACCGTTGGTTGGTCTTCGGTCTGGGCCACGTGCCCTTGACTCACGATGCCGTCCGCACCCTCACGGTCGTCACCTGGCTGGCCACGGCGGCTCTGCTCGCCTTGGCGGTGTGGCGGGCCATGCCAGCCTGCCGGAATCGACTTTGGCTCACCGCGACTTGCGCTGCTGCCGCCATCCTGCACCTGGAGACATTGAAATGCGAGCCGGGACATCCCCAGGAACTCGTCGTGTTCGGCGTAGCGGCAGTCCTGGCCGCCGGGGCGATTCTTGGGGATGGCCGTGGGGCGATCCTCGGCGTTCTCCTGGGCGTGATTTCGGCCGGTTTATGCCTGACAAAAATCAATGTCGGCATCTTCCTGTCGGGCGCCTGCCTCCTGACGCTGGCAGCGCACACACCCCGCGGCACCGTGTGGTCCGTGCTGCGGACTTTGATCGCTGTGGGAACGCTGGCCTTGCCTTGTCTGCTGTTGAGAAAGGAACTCACGACTACTTGGGGGGCAAGTTTCTGTGGCTGCGTGACCGGCGCACTGGCGCTCTGTATCGTGTTGTCCTTTCGCGATTTTTCACCGAAGACGGTCGGGATGCGCGCCGGGGTGGGATACTTCCTCGGAGGCAGTCTCGTGACTTCCCTGCTGATCATCTTTGTCTGGATCCGTGGAGGTACGGTCGCGGGAATGATCACTTGCCTGGTGGTTAACGCGGCGCGTGGATCGCAGGTCTTCTGTATGCCCCTGCTGATCGGGTGGGGAGCCGTGATTGGGTTGGTGGCAGCCACAGTGCTCGCCGCGCGGTGCAGTTCCCGGACGGGACAACGCCTGAATGTTTTGAACGGCCAGCTAGTTGCCTGGCTGAAATTAGGCTTTGCGCTGTTCACTCTGGGACTGGCTGCGAACGATCCGATGAGGCTGATTCAGTACGGGCCAGCTTGGACTTGGCTGGTGCTCCTGATACCGATCCACCGCCAAGGTTCGTCGGGGGAACTGTTTTTCCGTCGATTGCTCGCCTTTGTCGCGATTCTGCAGGTGTTGCAGGTCTACCCTATCCCGGGTTCGCAAGTCAGTGTAGGTTCCGTGGCTTACGTCCCGCTGGCGATTCTTTGTCTGAGCGACTGGGCGGAGAATCTGGAGTGCCTACCCGCCGGGAAACTGGCCTGGCTGGCCGGTCGGGGCTGCATCGTGGTCGGCCTGCTGCCGCTGGTACTGCTGGGGTGTTCGACTCTACGGTCCGCCTTGGTTTTTCGCAGTTGTGAGCCAGTCGGCTTACCCGGCTGCCGCTGGCTGCGAATGCGCGAGGAGCAGGCTGCCATTTGTCGCTGGCTCGTGGAAAACGTCCGGTCCTCGGACAGCTACGTCTGCAAGTTCGGGTTCAACAGTCTCTACTTTTGGACGAACCGTCGGCCAGCCGGTTATAGGACTCTCGTGGGTTGGAGTTGGAATGGCATGCCGGAGGAGCAGCAGCACGAAGTAATCGAGGAGTGCCGGACGTCGGGGGACTTATTGGCGATCCAACATGCCGGAGTCGTCGGATTCATCGACAATTCCCCTTGGGATGCGACCGTCGTCGGCCAGTTCATCCGAGCGGAATTCCGTCCCGTGGCCACGGCCGCGGGCTATACCTTGCTCCGACTGCCCCGATTCGAAGCGAAGCCCCTGCAGGGCTGTGCCTGGTATCGACCAGCCGATCAACTGCGGGCTCCCGATGGTTCGCTCCTGTCGGCCCGGCCAATCGAGTTGCGGGTGGCGCTGCCGAAGGAAATGTGCTCGCTGCGAGTGATTCGAGCCGTGATGGTCGACCTTCCCAACGGCGACGTGCTGGCAGACACGGATGCCGCCGACCCGTCTCGCCGGGCAGTGCTCTCCGAAGGCCGCGAGCCTCTCACCGAGTATCGCGTGGTCGTCCAGGATGGCTCTGGGCTGGTGCAAGCCAAATTTCCGTTGGTCCGGTTGATCGACGACCAGGGGCAACAGCGTACCCTGGTGGTCGCACAGATCACACAGGGACCAGGCGGTGCTGGACCAGCAGCAGAGAGCAAATTTCGCATGTCGGGACAGTAGCGTCGTCGCCGCCAAGAAGACTGCCTGCGCGAATCCAATCGCAAACACCCTCAGCGGCCCGACCGCGACTCGTCAACTGCTGGCCAGCAGCGTCGGGATCGGGTAATATCCAGTGGAACGGAAACGTGTGATCGCTGACGCTTCGACGGGGGTTTTAGATGGGCGAAGTCAAAGTCAAAGTGGCGTTGGAAAACTACGACGATCGAGTGGTAGCCTGCGGCGGATTTCTGGCCGAGGATCAGGTCCGTTCGCAGTGCGTCGATGTGCTGGTAGACAGCGAGGCCGTGATGCTGGTACTGCCGCAGGACTTGGTGGAAGCCCTGGGTTTGCGAACTTTGCGCAAAGCCATCGTGACCTACGCGGATGAACGCAAAGAGGAACGCGATATCGCGGGCGTTGTCTCGGTGGGGGTCGCGGGGCGTAAGGTCGAGACGAATTGTGTGGTTGGGCCGCCTGGGAGTGAGCCGCTGTTGGGCCAAATCGTCTTGGAAGAAGCAGACCTGTTAATCGATTGCGCCCATCAGCGACTCATCCCCCGACCGGAGTCTCCCTACTTACCGACGCTGAAATTGAAGTAAGTCGTAATTCCCAAGGGATTCGGCCGATGTGCCCTGGTGCGTCGCCTCGCACCCCGGGCGCAGGAAAGGCAGGCTACGTTGCAGTTTCGCCGTATTCTCATCTCTGGAGGTGCCGGCTTCGTCGGTGCCAGTTTGGGTGTGTCGTTCAAGCAGGCATATCCCCACGTGTCCGTGGTGGCCTTTGATAACTTGCGACGGCGCGGCAGCGAACTGAACTTGGCGCGGTTGCGGGAGCAGGGCATTCAATTCGTGCACGGCGATGTCCGTTGCCGGGAGGATGTGGAGCAATGGCCGGCCTTCGATCTGCTCATCGACTGCGCCGCCGAGCCGTTGGTCCAGGCAGGACTCGAAGGATCGCCGTTGCCGGTCCTCTCGAACAATCTGCTCGGCACGATCCATTGCCTGGAGGCTGCCCGACGGAACCAAGCCGGTTTTCTGTTCTTGAGCAGCAGCCGCGTCTACCCGATTCCGCGGCTCAACGGTCTGCAAGCAGCATGAAGCGAACGACATCGTTCACAGGTCTTCTTCCGGCGGGTGCGCGCCAACGGCGACCCAAAGACGCCGAGCCTGGACGATGAGCGGGTTGTTCATCTTCAGTGTCCGTGAAGTCGCGCGGCCGATGGCAGTGGTTCCAATAATCTCGGTCCCGTCCGGACTCCAGAAAAAATGGTCGCTCCAGCGTTGACTCCGTGGATGGAACAACGGCAGTACCTCGCGTGTCACGGGGTCTTGTCCTGCGATTTCGGCACCTTTGAACTCGTTGCACGAATGGCAGGGCAGGCAAAGGTTATCGAGTTTGGTCTGTCCGCCCGCCGCTTCGGGGACGATGTGATCGACGACCAATCGGGCTCCGCTGATAGAAGTCGGCGTGCGGCAGTAGGCGCAACGACCGCCAGCTTCCGCGAGCAGTTGCCGGCGCAGCTCGCGGGGAATGGAACGTCTCGTCATTCCGCAACCTCAAGCTCCGGGTGTGAAGGAATCGCATATCCCCGCCACTTCAGCAGCAGATACGCGTGGGCCTTCTTCAAGGTGAGCTGGCGCGCCTCGTTGCCTAGATCTTCCAGTTCCTGGCGTTCCCCAGCGGTAATGGTTCCGGCGGAGTTCTTGGCCAACAAGCGGCTGTATAACCGCTGGTGGCCCGCCGACAAACGGCTCTCGGCCACCCGCCGTAGGGCGGCTTCATCCAATTGCTCCAAAGCATTCAGTTCCCCGCACAGTGGCGCCGGGATGTCCTCAGATAGCGGCGGCACGGCATCCATCAGCCGGTCGGCCAGGAACTCCTCCAGGGGTTTGCCGGCCGCTCCTGCCCCGCGACGAAAACGCTGCAGGGCTTCCTGTGGCAACTGAACGGTGACCGATTCGACCATGACTAAAATCCTTCCCAGATCGACCGTGAACAGACAAAACCCAGTTTAGCCCAGTTGACGCGGCTCTATCAAGTGGCGACTGGCCCCTCCCTGCTTCGGCTTTGGACCATTGAGTGGGCAGCGGGGAGTCAGGGGGCAGGAGTCAGGGGGCAGGAGTCAGGAGTCAGGAGTCAGGAGTCAGGAGTCAGGGGGCAGTCTGCTCCGCCCTGCCATCCCGCTGCTGGCCAGCAGCGTCGGGATCGGGTAATATCCAGTGCGACGGAAACGTGGTGATCGCTGACGCTTCGACGGGGGTTTAAGATGGGCGAAGTCAAAGTCAAAGTGGAGTTGGAAAACTACGACGATCGAGTGGTAGCCAGCCGCGGATTTCTGGCCGAAGACCAGGTCCGTTCGCAGTGCGTCGACGTGGTAGTGGACAGCGGGGCTGTGATGCTGGTACTGCCGCAGGACTTGGTGGAAGCCCTGGGCTTGCGAATGTTGCGCAAAGCCATCGTGACGTACGCGGATGAACGCAAAGAGGAACGCGATATCGCGGGCGTGGTCTCGGTGGGGGTTGCGGGCCGTAAGGTCGAGACGAATTGTGTGGTTGGGCCGCCCGGGAGTGAGCCGCTGTTGGGCCAAATCGTCTTGGAAGAAGCAGACCTGTTAATCGATTGCGCCCATCAGCGACTCATCCCCCGACCGGAGTCTCCCTACTTACCAACGCTGAAATTGAAGTAAGTCGAGCGGCGTCGAAACCAACGCTGTCCCGCGATGGGCGCAGGCTAGTCACCTTGGCCGATCTGGACGAGGATTGGCGGCCCAGCGAGGACGTGTTTCGCGTCGCGGATTTCGAGAGCCGACTGCGGTTCCCGGTGTGCAAGCTGATCGACAAACTGGCCGTGGAATGGCGGGAAGATCATTCGCTGCCCGTGCAGGTCGCCCGGGCGCAGATCGCGGCTCTACGCACGGCCCGTGACCCGGAAGGCCGATACGTCGCCAAGTGGCAGCTGGTGCGAAATCTGTACAATCTTGGGTATAATGCAGAACAAGTGCGAGAGTTCTTCCGCTTGATCGACTGGATGATGAATCTGCGGGAGGACTTGAGTCAGAAATTCGAACAAGAGCTGACAGCTCTGGAGGAGAGTCTGAAAATGCCTTACGTCACATCTGTGGAACGAATCGCCGAAGCGCGAGGTGAAATGCGAGGTGAAATGCGGGGCGAGCGTTCTTCTGGAGGCACTGACCAGGCTGTGCGGGCCGCTTCCCGAAAGCCTTGAGCAGCAAGTTCGTTAGTTGTCCATCGAACGCTTGAAGGAGTTGGGGAAGACACTGTTTGATTTCCGTTCCCTGCGGGAT
>JAPLNJ010000312.1 GCA_026692885.1 Planctomycetota bacterium
GCCCACTTGAAAAATGGTCACCGTGTTCGGGTGTTGCAGACGGGCAGCGTTCCGAGCTTCGCCTAAGAACCGTTTCAGGTACTCGACGTCCTGTGCGTGCTCCGGCCGGAGCGTCTTGATCGCGACGTCGCGTTCCAGGTCGGGGTCGTGCGCCAGCCAGACTTCGCCCATTGCCCCACCGCCGAGCTTCCGTCGCACGAGATAGGGGCCGATTCGTATCGGCTGGCTCGCCGCCATCACAGGCCGGTCGGCTGGTTCTACCTCCGGTTCCGGCGTGTCACCCTGCGGTCTGACCGGTTGCAGAGTCAGCAGCGGCGCTGGACCCTCAATCGGACGGTTGGCCCCTTGCCGCGTTTCGTCGAGGGACATCTTCAGCGTGAACGTCTCGCCGCAGTTCTTGCACCGGGCGCGCTGGCCAAGGTGCTCCGCGATCACGGAGTACGGCTGCTCGCAGTTGGGGCACTTGACGACGTGGGCCATGGGTCTGTGTCTCCGGATGCAAATATCCCAGACCGCGGGGCGGTTGTCTAGCGTTGCCAAGGGCCGTCGATAGTCGGTTTCTATGTTCGGGTAGTGCTCTGAAAAATGGGGACAGGACCGAGCGGCCGAGAGCCTGTTTCGCTTCTTGCCCCGCAGGGGCGCACATGACAGCGCGGGACAACGCCCTGATCGTGATTCCAGATTTTCGCCCCGAGTTGAGGGCGCGATGCGTGAGCGGCAAGGCGCTAGCCGCCGGTTCCGAACGCCACCGGCGGCTAGCGCCTTGCCGCTCACAACCCACGATCTTAGCCTTGACAAAGCACTAGCCAACTGGGCTGATTTGTTTGGCCCCTTTGGGACGAGAAAACCAGGGACATCCACCGTCTTTGCCGCCCAACTTCCGTAAACAATACCTGCCCGCTGGCTTTCCTGCGCCAACCCCGGCCTTGACCATAAGGTGGCGCAAGACGCTAGCAGCCGTCCACACTAGCCCGACGCGCAAGCGAGGGTGGTTGAGGCCCACTCGACGTGAAGGTCTGTGAATTGCCGTAGGCTTCGGCAAGAAACCACATCTCAGGCGAAACACCGGGGCGAAGTCTGGGGCACCCTCGCTTGCGCGTCGGGCTAGTGTGCGCAACGTTTTGATCAAGGCCGCCAACCCCAACTTTGCATCACCCTAGGTTGACGCCACTGCTGTGAACATCTTGCGGTTGTCCAAGTCCTCGATTTTTCTCGTTCCGACGCTCTGCGCGGAACGCAAGCCACAGACGCTCTGCGTCCATGGGCAGACGACGCGGAGCGTCAAAACACTGGCGTTCCCACGCGGAGCGTGGGAACGAGAGAACCCGACGCGCTAGCGAGGGAGGCCCGTTCCGCAACACTAGCCCGATGCGCTAGCGAGGGAGGCCCGTTCCGCAACACTAGCCCGACGCACTAGCGAGGGAGGCCCGTTCCGCAACACTAGCCCGACGCGCCAGCGAGGGAGGCCCATTCCGCAACACTGGACGATCCGCCCGGCGTGAAGCGGGATATCGGCGCGCGCGTACGGAGAGCGTCTGGGGGTTCCCTCGCTCGCGCGTCGGGCTAGTGTCCGCGTATTGCAGAATTTCCAGACACCTCTGCGTCTGTCGCGTCTCTGCGGTGTTCTTTCTCGCAGGGGCCTGAGAGGGGGCGTTGGCTCAATGCCACTTACTTTGTAGCGGCACGGCGCGAGCCGTCCGGTATTACAGTCGGAAAACCGGGCGGCTTGCGCCGCTCCGCTAACAGAAAACGCCCCCAATGGTCCCAAAGTAAGTGGCATTGGGCGTTGGCTCGCGGAAGCACCGCAGAGACGCGACAGACGCAGAGGAACCCCTTCGGCCTACGCTCCAGGCTCCGCTCGCTCTTGACTGCCGGGCTCAGCCTAGGAACCCGACCGGACTCCGGCCACGCGGAACCCGCGGCTCACGTCCCGCACGCCCAGACCGTTCCTGCAGCGGTACGCCGACCGGCTGCCCCCACCGTTGCGGTCCCAGCTCCCGCCACGCAGGACCCGGTAGGTGGCCGAGCCGGGCCCCGATGGATCACTCGCCAGCCCCGCTCCATAGGCTCCCTGCCAGTCCTGGCACCACTCCCACACATTCCCGTGCATGTCGTACAAGGCCCAGGGGTTGGCCTGCCTCTCACCCACCGGGTGTGTCCTGTTGCCCGAGTTCTTGTCGTACCAGGCGTGCTGCCCCAATTCCGCATCGGAATCGCCGAACGAATATCTGGTGGTGCTGCCAGCCCGGCAAGCGTACTCCCACTCGGCCTCCGTCGGCAAACGATAGGTGCGCCCCGCCGCGCGCTCTTCAGCCACTTCCGACAGCCGTTTGCAGAACTCCACCGCCTCGTCCCACGAAACGGTCTCGACCGACTCGCCAGCCGGGATGTACGCCAGTTTCATGCCGAGGGAGTTCTTGAACATCGTCCCAGGCGCCAGTGGTTGCAATTGAAGCGACAACGGCCTCGACATGCCGCCCCGCGGTTGGAGCTCCTGTTGAATCGCTTTGTACCCAACAAACCCGCCACGACCAACACTTTGCCTTGACCGTCTGGCTCCGTGACCGTAATGGTCCGTGAGGGCCCCGACCCCTCAATACTGGCGCCTCTGCCCGTCACCGACACTACCGCCGACGGCGGATCCACAGTGACCGTGTATACGGCCGGTGCAGGCGTCAATTGAAGTGACAGCTGCCTCAATGTACCTGGCTGTGGTTGCAGTTCCTGCTCCTGTGTGCCATACCCGGTCAAGCTGGCCATGACCACTACTTTGTCTTGACCGTCCGGCTCCGTGACCGTGATCGTCCGCGACGGGCCCACCCCCTCAATTCTGGCTCCCTTGCCCGTCACCAGGACTTTCGCCGTCGGCGGATCGACAGTGACGCTGTACACGGCCGGCTTGGCTTTCTGCGGGGCTGGTGGCGGCAACGGCGGCGGCAGCAGTTTCAACTGGAGTGACAGCTGCCTCGATATGCCCCGTTCTGGTTGGATCTCCTGCTCCTGTGTGTCATACCCGGCCAAACTGGCCATGACCAATACTTTGCCCTGACCATCCGGTCCTGTGACTGTGATCGTCCGGGACGCCCCCGACCCCTCAATGCTCGCTCCCTTCCCTGCCACCGCCACCTTTGCGGTCGGCGGGTCCACGGTGACGCTGTACACGGCCGGTGCAGGCTTCTCCGCAAGCGGTAACGCCGGCGGGACGGGCTGCAAGGTGACTTTCACCACGTCCTCCTGCCCTCGACGCACGGTAAAGGACTTGGTCAACGTCTGGAACTCCGTGCAGGACACTTCCAGTTCATGTGCGCCCACCCGCAGTCTCAGCGGTTCTTTCAACCCCGTGATGTCGATCGTGTCGCCATCGACCTGCACCTGCACTTCCGCGTTCGGGTCGCTCAGCTCAATTTTCACGGTGCCCGATCCCGTGGTCACGTACACGACGATCCCCAACATTGCCAGCGACGCCAAACACACTAGCCCGACGCGCCAGCGAGGGAATTTGGGTGCTTCTCCCTCGCTCGCTCCTCCCTCGCTGGCGCGTCGGGCTAGTGAGAGTACGCTCTTGCGGACGGCTGGCCCCACGCCGCGTAACGCGCGCCATGCCCGGCGCGCTGCCCAGGACAACGGGTTGCCGCGTGGATTCCGTACCCTCGCGGGACTTGGCAACGGCGGTGTGGATACCACTTGGATCACAGGTGGAGGCGTCACTGCGGTGTGCTCGCCGACCAGGACCGCCCACGACGATTCGAACGTCAGCGATGCTTGAGGCGACGAAAGCAGGGCCTCGAGTTCCGCCACCAACTCGTCGCAACGCTGGTACCGCCGGGCCGGATCCTTGGCCAATCCGCGGCCCAGGATCCGGCAGGCGGCGTCTGGCAATCCCTTGGCTGACTGCCGTGGATCGGGAAGCGGATCGTAACGGTGCCGATAACCCAACACCGGCAACGACGGCGCATCGAACGGCACCCGGCCCGTGAGCAGGTAGTAGTAGCAGACCAGCAGCGCGTACACATCGCTCCGCGGGTCAGCTTCCGCGCCGGCCCACAGTTCGGGCGCCATGTATTGCGGGGTGCCCAGCAACATCCCTTGCTGCGTGAGGTGGCTGTTAGCGGTTTGCGCGCGGGCCAAGCCGAAATCGACCACCTTGGTCGTGCCGCTGGTGGTCCGCATCAGGTTGGCCGGCTTAATGTCGCGATGGACCAACCCTTTCTCGTGTGCCGCAGCCAGTCCGGCCGCAGCGTCCCGGATTACCCGGGTAGCCTCGCGCCACTCCATCGACCGCTCGGGCGTGACCGACTTGTCCAGCGACTCGCCGTCGACCAACTCCATGACCAGGTACGCCAAGTCGCCCTTGGCGCCCACTTGAAAAATGGTCACCGTGTTCGGGTGTTGCAGACGGGCAGCGTTCCGAGCTTCGCCTAAGAACCGTTTCAGGTACTCGACGTCCTGTGCGTGCTCCGGCCGGAGCGTCTTGA
>JAPLNJ010000313.1 GCA_026692885.1 Planctomycetota bacterium
CGAGCGTCCCCACCACCTGCACGCCCAAGGCAGAGCCCGACGTGTTGTCCCACGTCCCCCGCAGCACGGGCGCGGCCGGATTGGAAACGTCGATCACCTGAAGACCACTGCCATAGTCCGCCACGTAGGCCAGCGTCCCCACCACCTGCACGCCCATAACATAGCCGGTCGTGTTGTACGTCCCCCGCAGCACGGGCGCGGCCGGATTGGAAACGTCGATCACCTGAAGACCACTGGCCCCGTCCGCCACGTAGGCCAGCGTCCCCACCACCTGCACGCCTTGCGAGTCAAACGGTGCTTTACTCTGCGCCGTCCATGCCGGCCAGTAGTAATCCACGTCGATCACCTGGAGACCACTGCTTCCGTCCGCCACGTAGGCCAGTGTTCCCACCACCTGCACGCCATACGCGGAACCCGCCGTGTCGTACGTCGCCCGCAACACGGGCCCGGCTGGATTGGAAACGTCGATGACTTGAAGTCCACTGCTCTCGTCGGCCACGTAGGCCAGCGTCTCCACCACTTGCACGCCATAGGCCAAGCCCGTCGTGTTGTACGTCCCTCGCAGCATGGGCGCCGCCGGATTGCTGACGTCGATCACCTGAAGACCACTGGCCCCGTCCGCCACGTAGGCCAGCGTCCCTACTACCTGTACACCTCTCGCCTCTCCCGTCGTGTTGTACGTCCCTCGCAGCATGGGCGCCGCCGGATTAGAAACGTCGATCACCTGAAGACCACTGACCCCATCCGCCACATAGGCCAGCGTCCCTACGACCTGCACCTCCCTGGCCTCGCCCGTCGTGTCGTACGTCCCGCGCAGCACTGGCGCCGCCGGATTGCTGACGTCGATCACATGCAGACCACTGGCTCCGTCCGCCACGTAGGCCAGCGTCCCTACTACCTGTACACCAAAGGCTAGTCCCGTCGTATCGTACGTCGCCCTCAGCACCGGTGCGTCCGGATTACTGACATCGATCAGAGCGAGACCACTGTAGTAGTCTGCCACGAACGCCATCGTCCCCACTACATCCACGCCAAAGGCGATACCCGTGGTATTGCACGCTCCCCGAAGCATAGGCGCGGCCGGATTGCTGACATCCACCACCTGTAGGCCGCTGATATCGTCGGCGACGTAGGCCAGCGTCCCCGCAACATGCACGCCAGAGGCATATACCGAGCGATCGTAGGTTCCACGGAGAACGGGCGCGGCTGGATTAGAAATGTCGATCACTTCGAGACCACTGTAGCGATCTGCCACGTACAACAACGTCCCCACGAGATACAGGCCAGAGGCGAGGCCCGTGGTATCGTAGGTCCCTCGTAGGACGGGGGAATTCGGATTGCTGACGTCGATCACTTGAAGGCCGCTCCAATAGTCCGCCACGAAGGCCATTGTCCCAATGGCATACACATGAAAAGCGAGACCGGCCGTGTCGCGGGTCCCTCGCAGTACGGGTGCGGCAGGATTACTGACGTCAATGACCTGAAGGCCGCTAGCCTCATCGGCCACATAGGCCAGCGTCCCTACGACGGACACGCCATATGCCGTGCCCGTCGTGTTGTACGTTCCGCGCAGCATGGGCGCGGCCGGATTGCTGACGTCGACCACCTGAAGACCACTGCCCCCGTCGGCGACGTAGGCCAGTGTCCCCACCACTTGAACGGCGAGCGCATTGCCCGTCGTGTTGTACGTTCCTAGCAGCACGGGTGCGGCCGAATTGCTGACGTCGATCACCTGAAGACCACTGGACCCGTCCGCCACGTAGGCCAGCGTTCCTACGACCTGTACACCTTGGGCAGAGCCCGGTGTGTTGTACGTTCCCTGCAAAACGGGCGCAACCGGGTTGCAGACGTCGATCACTAAGAGGCCATTGTACCCGTCGGCGACGTAGGCCAGTGTTCCCACCACCTGCACGCCAAAGGCAGTGTCGGTGCTATAGGTCCCCCGCAACGCGGGTGCGGCCGGGTTGCTCACGTCCAAAATAGCCAGGCCATTGTAGGTCGCTGCGTAGACCAGTCCATTGGCGTATGTTACCGCAGTGAATTCCCCGATGGTGCCACCGATTCGAGACAAGGCAGTACCGAGTGACGGAGAGTCGCTCGTCGGCAGGAGCGACACGTCGTCAATTGCCAGGCTCGCCGGATCGATCGGTTGGCCAAAGGTGATGTCAATGTGGGAAATGCCGAAGGTGGTTCCAGCGGCTGGTTCAACGAAGGCCACTCGTGGTCCGTAAGTCGGATCGAGGCGGATTCCCGTGTCCAGGCTTGTCCCTGAATCGGCCTGGAGCGGCCCATACTCCTGGAAGGCCGTCGCCGGGTCGTCCGTGCCGGGTCGGTCGGGACTCTGCAAGGTTGGCAATACGTACTGAAAGGCCGCCACATCGAACTCGTTTCCTCGCAGGTCGAGTGTTGTCAGTTGAGGCAACACTGCCCGCACCAGACGCACGGCGTCGGCGGCCAGGTTCCCGTCTGCACCGCCGCTCAACCGCACCGTCACGACGCCGCTGGCGTTCACTGCGACGGTCTGGAGCAACTGCCATGGCCGGCCGCCAAACGCGGCACCTTGCGGCTCGAACCGCTGATTGACCGTGTGCGTCGTGGCGACGCCCGTTCCGACCTGGACGCTGTACGTCGCCGCGTACGTCCGCGACTCGTGCCCTGGCCATGTCGCATAGACCTCGTACGTGCCCTCCGCCAGGTTCTCGAAGCGGTAGTCGACGTACCGGCCCGACTGCTCACTCGGCAGGAGGCGATAGTCGCCCTGGAAGCCATTCGCGTTCTGCCCGCCCGTCCAGCCGGCGCCCGGCTGTTCCACATACCCGGGTTCGAAGTTGTCGATGATCGTCTGGCCGAGCAGGGCATCGATCGACACGACTTGGTTGTTCCGCAGATCCAGCACCGACAGGGAAGGGATCTCCGCCAGTGGGCGCATGTCCTGGATCTTGTTTCCCGCGAGGCTCAAGTACTGGAGGTTGTCGAGATCGCCTAGCGGCGACACGTCTTGGATGCCGTAATTGTTGACGCGCAGGTGCGTCAGCTTCGCCAGGTCCCGGAGCGGCTCCAGCGAATGCTCAACGTTTGTCCCCTCGTCCATGTCCAGGCTCAGGACCTTCAGCTTGGTCAACTTCGTCAGCGGCTGCAGATCCGCCAGCGGCGTGCCGTCCAGGCCCAGATACTCCAGGTTCCACAGGCCCACGACCACGCCGTCCACCTTGCGGTTCTTCGGCACCAAGGGGGACAGGTCGGTGACCTTGGTGTCCGACAAGTTCAGGAACCGCAGGCCAATGGCGTATTGGAGCCCCGACAGATTGCTGACCGATAGGCCGGACAAATCCAGCGAGGTCAATTGTGCCAACTGGCTGGACAGAATCGGGCTCGCCGCGCCGGACTGGTTGGCGGGCAGGCCCAGCGCCCGGGCAATTGCAGCCGACAGCACCGGGTCCGGTAATGTGACGTCGGGGTCTGGCGACTGCGTGGTCAACGGCACGTTGCTAAGTTCGGAGACCGCCGGATCCGTCCGGTTCTCGATGCCCACGATCAGGTCGAACACCTCGCCCGCTTCGGCCACGAACCCATCGTCGCCGCTTTCGCCGTTCAGCCGATCAAGGCCGCTGTTGCCGATCAGCACGTCGTCCCCATCGCCGCCGTAGATCACGTCGCGGTCGGGGGAGCGATGCACCCAGCCTTCGGCCGGCGCGTCGATCGTGATCGAAAAGGGTAGACGGCACACTCCGTGTGCCGGATCCGCACACGGAGTGTGCGGGCTACTATCGGGCTCGTAGACGCGCAGGTAGTACGTCCCGGCGTCGAGATTCCGTAGGTCGATCGCCTGCTGCCCCTGGGCCACGGGCACGCCGCCGGCGTCCAGCAAGTCTGCTGCCACGCCGCGGACCTGGACGATCAGCCCGTCATCGGCCGCGTCGCCACCGGGCGCGTGCAGTTTGAGGTTCACCCCGGCCACATCGCCGGTCAACCGAACGGTCAGGCGGGTCTGGCCCAATCGCAACTTCTCGCGAACCTGCGACGTCAGATCGACCTCCAGCGTGCCCGACCGGACAGGGTCCAGGGTGGATAGCGCCAGAGTAGTCACGAGCGCCGCCGAATCGGACGCGTCCGTCACTTCCGCCGTCCGATCGCCTTCGTCGGACAGGACGCTGACCCGGAGATTGCCGACACCGGCATTGTCGAAATACCGCAGCCGCAACGTGGCGCTGCCGATCAAGTCCAGGTTGTCCGTCGCGTTCAGGAACCGGGACAGATCGAATTCCAGAATCCCGGCCTCGATTCCTGCCGCGACGATCGACACAGCGCGTGGCGTGACCAGGAACGGTCGCGTGCTGTTGTCAGCGGCCGTGGCCGTACCGACCACGGTGCCGTCGTTGTTGATATCCCAGGCTTGGGTCAGCGCGGTGCCCGTGCCGACGAACTGCGTGGCGTGGTCGTTCAGGTCCGTGATGACGCCGTCTTCCCACAAGAACGCGTGTATCAAGCCGCCTGCAGTCGTCGAGTAGCCGACGATCTGGCCCGCGTCGTTAATGGCAGTGGCGTAGGACGTGCTGCCGCCGAGCGTGGCCAGAGCGGTCAGTTCGTAGCCGGTCCCTTGCGGCTTCAGGACGAACGCACGGTCATTGCCGCTCCACGTCCCATAGCCCACAATCCAGCCCGACTCGTTGATGTCCTGGGCATCCTTGAGCAGCCAGCCCGAGGCGACTCCGGAGATGTCGGTCATCGTCCCGGTAGCCGTGGCACCGCCTTGCCAAAGAAAGGCGTGATAGACGCCCGCCGAGGTCTCGATTTGCCCGACGACACGGCTTGCGTCGTTGATCGCTCGTGCCTGGCTGCTGACGAGATTGGTGTTGGTCTCGAGACTCTGCATGCCCGACTGGTCGGCGAGGAAGGCATGGTAGTTGCCGGCCCCAGGCTTCTCGGATGCCCCCACGATCTGTTGGTGGTTGTTCACGTCGTAGGCCACGCTGCTGGCCCCAGGCCCACCCAAAGTGCCGAGGTCGGCCAATTGGCCGTTGGCGTACGCGGTCGCATGCCGCAGCGGAGTGTAAACAGGAGGAACGATGCCGGACGGCGCAATCAGGATGCTCTTGCCCGTGCCCAGCATGGCGTTGGGACCAGAGTTCACCGAGACCACCAGCCGATTGGTAAATCCCTCGCCCTTGATGCCCACGGTGGCCGAGGAGCCGCTGGCGCCCGTATGGTTACTCAACAAGTCGGGGTAGTTCAGTTGGGTCGTGTTGCCGTTTTCGCTCAGGATCGCCTGGAACGTGATGGTCTCGGCCCCGACGAGGTAGAACGAGACGTCCGTCCACTGGATGACCAGTTGCTGCTGATCTCCGGTTCCGTTCAGCTTCCAGCACAGCGCGCCGGGCGTGACAACCAGATCATCCCAGAACACGGCAATCGCCGCCTGAGTCAGGCTGGAACTCAAGTCCGTGTTGTAATACGCGCCGCTGCCGGACCCGAATGTAATCAGGCCGTTGCTGCTGACGAACAGACTGTTGTACGTCTGGCCATAGAGCGTGAATTGGAAGCCGGGCAGGTTCGCCTGGTTCAGTTCCACGAAGTTGTCGTCCGCGCCGTTCAGAATCGAGGTGCCCGATGCCGCGATGTCTTGGAAGCCGGCCGGCACCGAGTACGCGGTGTTTCCGAGTGCGTCCCGCAGGAGCACGCTCGTGGAACCGACGATCATGCCCGCATCGTTGACCGCCCAGGCCTCCGAGCCGGCCGGAGCTCCGGTGAGTTGTGCCAGACCGGCCTGCTCCGTCCACTGGAAGGGCAGTTCTTGACCGGAGACGACTCCCGCGGCACCGACAACTTGACCGGACTGGCTGATGCCGTTAGCCCGGCCGGAACTGTAGCCGGCCGGCCCCAGATCGACAGACGCCTGGCGGGCGGTCCGCGGCGCATCGGCACCGGCGGACACGACCGTGCCGCTGGCCAACAGCCGGGCCGCGGATGTTCCCAGTCCGGCCCCAGGAGACATTACCAGTTGGTCGCCCGACTGGCCGTCGCCCAGCGTGGTGAACTTGTACCAGCGCTCGTTCGTATCCGGCGTGAGTAGGAAATCGTCGGATTCCAGCGTGCCGTCAGCGTTCACGTCCAGGTCCGAAAACACCTGCGACTCGTTGGTGCCCCGGTCGACCAAGAAATCGCCACTGCCGGTCACCGAACGGTTCATCAGATAGTCCACGCGGTCGTTGGCGGGCAAGGGGTTCGACTGCGGTTCACCGTAGATCACGTAGACGCGACCTGCGGCGGGTTTGATCCCGTTGGAGAACACGTTCGCCTCCGCCGCACCGATCAGCAGGTCATCGACGCCGTCGCCATTGACGTCCAGCGCCGGCGCCGTCGGCAGCGTGCCCAGTTGCTCATTCTCCCCCACGCCAGTAACTACGAGGTCCGGTGTGGGAAGAGGCGGATCATTGGGTCCCAACGGGCCCAGTGATAGCACATCGCCGAGCTGATCGACTGACCAGAAGACGTACGTCGTGCCGCGGAGCTGATTGTCCACCTGCAGCGAGCCGTAGAAGACCGCATAGCTCGATTCACCCAGGACCAGGTCCGGATGACCGTCCCGGTTGAAGTCACCGGCCGTCGCCTGCAGCGGGGCCGTGACGTGTAGTCCACCGACCAACTCCTCGGCACCGGGCCGAGTGACGGTCAGGTCGGCCGACTCGGCGCGGACGATAACGTCGTCGATCTCCCAGCCTTCACGAGCGTTATCGATGCCGTCCAGCGTGTCGAATTCAAATTGGATCCGAATCTGGTGGCCGACGAACGCCGATAGGTCGAACTCCGCACGGCGCCAGGCAGTGGTGCCGGTGGGGTCAACGAATTGGCCAGCGGCAGTCGTCGCCTCGGCTGGCCGGTTGGACTTATTCCAGCCGTCCGCCAAGAGCTCAAATTGACCGCCATCCTCGGAGATCAGGATGCGGGCGGCGTCGGTTGTCGTCCGAGTGTCGGTGTTCAACAGGTAGTTGAACGACAGACGCAGGCTGTCCACGGCCGCGTAGCCGGTCAAGTCGATGGCCCGCGATGTGACCCGGCCTCGATTGCGGCTGGACGCCGTGGCGTACGTCGCTTGGTCGGGGACGCCATAACGCAGGTGGCGTCCACTGTCCGTGTATCCAGAGTCGCTGCGCCATTTCTGGTAACCGGTCCGTGTCGTCAGGTGCCACCAGCCATCCTGCAGATCCGTGTCGTAGTTGTGATTTGCGAATACCCACGTGTTGTCCGGATTGCTGGCATCTTCGAAATCGGCCCGGAAGACCACGCCCGGCTCACGCACCTGCCCGATCTCCGGCGAACCGTAGTG
>JAPLNJ010000314.1 GCA_026692885.1 Planctomycetota bacterium
CACTGCGGACGCGATCACGGTGGGCGAAGGCGGGACGGCGGCGGTGCTGGTCGGCGGAGCGACCAGCGTGCTGGCCAACGACACGGACGCGGACCTGCCCCACGATACGCTGACGGTGAATAGGACGCCGGTGGTGGGACCGGCGTACGGGACGCTGACGCTGAACGCCGACGGGACGTTCAGCTACACGCACGACGGAACGGAGAACCTGACGGACAGCTTTACCTACGAAGTCAGCGATGCGGCCAATCACCAGGCCCAGGCCGTGGTGTCGATCACAGTCACCCCGGTCAACGACAACAACCCGGTGTTCACGTCCAGCGTTACTTTCAGTGTGGTGGAGGACACGACGGCGGTGGTGATGTTGACCGCCACGGATGCGGACCTGCCGGCACAGACGATCAGCTTTAGCGTCACGGGCGGCGTGGATGCGGCCCAGTTCGAGATCGTCTCCGGCGATTTGCGATTCAAGACGGGTCCGAACTTTGAGCACCCGACGGATGCCGGCGCGGACAACGTGTACCTGGTCAACGTGACCGCCGATGACGGGGCGGGCGGCACGACGGTCCAGAGCCTGAGCGTGCTCGTGACCGCCCACACTTGGCAGAATTCCCAGCTCGCCTGCGATGTCAGCGGCGATGGGCTCGTAACCGCCCTGGACGTGCTGATGCTCATCAACGAGATCAACTTCCGCGGTTCTCGCGACTTGGTGGCGGCCCAGCCGCCCACGCCCGTGGGGCCGCCATTCCTGGACCCCAACGGGGACCTTTGGCTCACGCCTGCGGACGTGATCTTGGTGATCGACTACATCAACAGCGCGGAGCCTGGGCCGATCAGTGGAGGCACTGGGGGTGAAGGCGAACAGGTCGGGCGGCTGGACATGTACGCGCCGGCGTTGACTGGCGAGGCTGACGCCGCCGCGACGATTTTGTCGGCCGCGATCCAATCCGACGGACGCAGATTTTCATGGGGCGCTGAAAGCGTTGACCACAGGCTCTCCGGCGAGTCGGCGAACATTCGGGCGGCAACCACGGCGCTCGCGGGAGGCGGGCTGCCCTGCGGCTCGCGGGACGTGGCCTACGCGAAGCCCGGAATTGACCTGCGGTCAGGGCCGGCCGCCACGCTCCCGAACGCGGCGCAGGAATTCGACCTGGAGGCATTCGAATTGGAGGAGGCGATTTCCGCGATCGCGGGCGACATTGCAGGAGCCTGGAATTTGTGACAGCCGTTTACGGCCAGTGCTGCGAACAGAAAGGCGTGTCCAAGACGTACAAGCTCGACCGTAAGTTCAACGTCCGCCTGCCGGTGCAAGCCAACGCGTATAGCCGGTTCGTGATCGAATGAAGAGAAAGGAAACCTGTATGACCCTTGCTCCTATTGAGAACGCCCCCGCTCCACGCCGTTTCGCGGCCTTCCTTGTCGCAGCGATGACGCTGTCGGCGACTGGCGCCGTCCGCGCCGAGACGTCCGCGGTCAGGGACGGCAATGTGGTGGTGCTGCAAAACGAGCACGTGAGGGTTGCCTACGACCTGGCGAGCGGAAGCTACTCTGCTTGCAGCCGCACGGACAAGTCCTCGAACATCACCTGCGCCTGTCTGCGGATTGACGAGATCCCCCCGGATGCTGCGGGACTGACCCGCACCTGGGAGAGCGCGAAGATCAAGGATGAACTCGGTACAGGGCAAAAACTGCTGATTAAGGCTTGAAATCAAGAGCGACCCGCCCGAAACCAAGACCTGAGCGGCCCCGAGTCACGTACGCGACTCACGAGGCCGACCATCGTCCGCGGGCGAAGGAGAGCGAAATCATGGAACTGAATGAACTGCTGGAGACATTACGGCGTATTGAGGCCCTCCACGCGCGGACCGATGTGCCCGGCGAGCGTCAAGCGGCCGCGGCGGCCTTGGATGTCATGCGTGCTCGGCTGGCTCGCCAGGTGCAGCAGGATCCACCCGCCGAATTCAAGTTCACCATGTCCGACGATTGGTCGCGGCGACTGTTCACCGCCTTGTTGCGACGCTACGGCCTCCAGCCGTATCGCTATCGGGGCCAGCGGCACACGACCGTGATGGCCCGGGTGTCCAAATCGTTCGTCGACCAGACGTTATGGCCGGAGTTTCTCGAACTGTGCAGTGTGCTGCGGAAATATCTTTCCGAAGTGACCGACCGCGTGATTCGGCAGGCCATTTACGAAGACAGTTCAGAAGCCGAGGAACGCCCCCAGATGGCCGCGATCGAAGACGCGCGCTCTCCCCACTCGCACTAACCGTGAAGGAGAACTGATGAAGCCAACAGCCAGGTTGACGCGACGCCAATTCGTACAGACCGCGGCCGCGGCATCGGCAGCGGTGACGATTCTGCCCCGGCACGTGTTCGGTGGACCCAAGTTCGTGCCGCCCAGCGACAAAGTGAACGTGGCCCTGATCGGCGCCGGCGGACAGGGACGCTCGAACCTCCGCGAGTTATTCCACCTGGACGACGTGCAGGTCATCGCTTTGGCCGACCCCTGTGCCGAGTGGGACTTGGACCGTTTCTACTACAAGGGCAAGGCTGGCCGCCTGCCGGTCAAAGCGGAAATCGAGAAGCACTACTCCGAAAAAACGCCCAACTTCCGCGCGGCTGACTACGAGGACTTCCGCGTGATGCTGGACAAGGAGAAGGCCATCGATGCGGTGCTGATCGCCACGCCCGATCACCTGCACGCCTACGTGAGTCTGGTGGCCATGCGTCAAGGAAAACACACCTATTGCGAGAAGCCGCTGACGCACAACATCCGCGAGGCGCGACTCGTGGCCCAAGTGGCCCAACAGACGGGCGTCGCTACGCAGATGGGCAATTCCGGCCATTCGCGGGACGGCATCCGCCAGACTTGCGAATGGATCTCGGCCGGCGCCATCGGCGCGGTGCGCGAGGTGCATTCCTGGGTTCCCACCAACCGCTGGAACCGGGAACTCACGGGCCTTCCCCCGGAACAACCGCCCGTCCCGGCGGGACTCAACTGGGATCTCTGGATCGGTCCGCGCGAGCCGCGCCCCTGGCACCCGGCTTACGCCCCGGTCACCTGGCGCGACTTCTGGACCTTCGGCACCGGGAGCTTCGGCGACTTCGGTTGCCACGATATGGACGCCCCCTGCTGGGCGCTCGACCTGGTGACCCCGGAGAGCGTGGAGGCCTTCGGCGTCGGGGTGAGCCATCCGGAGCTCCAGCCACACGGCTGCCTCTGCTACTACCGCTTCCCAGCCACCGAACGCCGTCCGGCAGTCAAGCTGACTTGGTACGACGGCGGCTTGCTGCCCGAACTCCCCGCCGCCTACGATCCCATGCGGTCGAAGTACCGTCGCGGCGTGTTGTTCGTGGGGGACAAAGGCTACATCGCTTGCGAAGGGGCTGGCGGACCTCCGCAACTGGCCCTCACGGATTCGGCAGCCACCTTTCAGAAGCCTGCCGCCAGCTTGAAGCGTTCGGCGGGCCATCATCGTGATTGGATCGACGCTTGCAAGGGCGGTCTGGCGGCCAGCAGCGATTTCCAGTACGGCGCTCGGCTGACGGAGATCACCTTGCTGGGCGTGCTGGCCCTACGTTTGGGCCAGAAGATTTCCTGGGATGCCGCCCAGATGCAAGTGCCGGGCCTGCCCGCCGCCCAGGAGATCATCCACGGTACTTATCGCAAAGGTTGGGAGGTCGCCTGACGGGGCGTGAGACAAGGGGTCAGACGTACAGATTTCAGTTTTCGCGGTCGTGTGCCCAAGCCTAGGGAAAGCCTGCTGCCCGCGAAAACTGAAATCTGTACGTCTGACCCCAGCTGGTGGTCCGTCTCTGCGAAGCCGTAAAACCCCATGCTTGAC
>JAPLNJ010000315.1 GCA_026692885.1 Planctomycetota bacterium
TCGACGGGTTTTGACATACTCGCCTGATACGCGCAGCTTGTACGTCAGCCTTTCCAGGCTAAGCCTCGTTCGAGAAATAACTGTCAGGTGACGCGTGAGCGGCAAGGCGCTAGCCGCCGGTGTTGCGGCCAATCCGGACCAGCAGGAACCGGTGGCTAGTGCCATTCCACTCACTTATTTCACGAACCGTGCTAACGTCAGGCTCGAAAGCCTGACCTACTTGGTGGCGGCCGCGAGAGGAGGCTGGTGGAATATGACGGCAGCGGTGAGCCAGGAAGGCCATACGCAGATACTTCAGGGCTGGCTGGACCAACTGCGGCAGGGTGACACGTCCCGCGTGGATGAAGTGCGGGCCGCCATCCTGGCACATGCCGGTCAACGGTTGGAGCAGTTGGCCCGGCGGATGCTGCGCAAGTTCCCCCACGTGAGCCGCTGGGAGCAGACCGGCGATGTGCTGCAGAACGCGATGTTGCGATTGCACCGGGCGCTGGACACGATCCAACCCGATTCTCCCCAGCGATTCTACGGTTTGGCCGCCGCGCAAATTCGCCGTGAGCTGATCGATCTCGCGCGGCATCATTTTGGCCCCGAGGGCGAGGCCGCCCATCATCATACGGACGTGATCGCGACTGGCGACGGACTGCCGGAAGGCCTGCTCGCCCACGCCGCCGACACGACGGGTGAGCCCACCACCCTGATCGCTTGGGCGGAATTCCATGAGCAAGTCGAAGCCTTGCCCGAAGCATTACGGGAAGTCTTCAACCTGCTCTGGTACGAGGGGATGAATCAGCGTGACGCAGGGGCGATCCTGAACGTGTCGGAACGCACGATCAAGAATCGCTGGCGCGACGCCAAAATCCTGCTACGTGAACGATTGGCAGGTCAGTCGCCAGAATGACCGGAAACAGGGAGTGGGTCTCATGTGTGCGAAGCCGGGCACCGACCGGAGGCTGGTCGCGGGCCGTTCCGGCAAATGAGACCCGACCCCTGTTTCCATCGGAGACATCTTCATGACCCAAGCTGAGCGCCTCGACGAACTTCTGGAACGATGGGAAATACTCCGCGAGCAAGGCCGCGAAATCTCTGCGGAGGAACTGTGCGCGGCGACTCCCGAATTGCTGGACTTGACGCGCCGCCGCATCGAGGCCATCCGTGCAATGGATTGGCTCGAGACGCCGAACGCGGAACTGCCGCCGTGCCCCGACCGCGCCGAGCAACTCGCCCGCGGGGCTCTGTCGCCCAACGAATTCAAAACACCCCAGACTCTCGCTGGGCGCTACTACCTGGAGCAACTGATTGCGGAAGGCGGCTTCGGCCAGGTCTGGCGGGCCACCGACACGACACTGGAACGGCAGGTGGCAGTGAAATTGACCTCGGTGGACTGCCTCGCTGAGGCCCGCCGCGTCGCTCGTCTGAAGCATCAAGGGATTGTTTCCGTCCATGACGTTGGCCGGCAGGAAGGATTCTGTTTCATTGTCTTTGACTACGTGGAGGGGCACGATCTGGCCTGGCGGATGGAAGAGCGTGAGTTCACGTGGCAGGAGGCGGTCGAACTGGTCGCCCGCGTCGCCGAAGAACTATACTACGCCCATCAACGCGGAATCATCCACCGCGACATCAAGCCCGCCAATATCCTGCTCGACGCCGCCGGCAATCCGCTGCTTGCCGACTTCGGAATTGCTATCACCCAGAGCGAAATGAACAGCGAACTGGTCACGACGGCCGGCACACTGGCGTACATGGCGCCCGAACAGTTGCAGGCCTCGTCCGAGGCAGCGGTTGCTGATTTGCGCACGGACATCTACGGTCTGGGCGTGGTGCTGTATCGGTTGCTCACGGGCCGGCTGCCGTTTGAGGGCCGGGGGCTCTGGAATCTGCGGGCCCGCATCCTGGCAGGCGATGCGGCACCCGTGGTTCAACTGAATACGCGGATACCGCCAGCGATAGCGACAATCTGCCAACGCTGTCTCGCGTTGCAACCGGATGATCGGTATCAATCGGCCCAGGAACTTGCCGACGCGATTCGCGCGGCACTTCATGATCTGGAGGATAAGGCCACGGCCTGACGGCCCTGTTGGCGCTGGGCGGTCTCTTGATGGCGATCATCTCGCCGCTGTTGTTCTTGGCAGTGGCAAGCGCTGCACTCGTCTATTACTTCGCGCTCGACGGGTTCAAAGTGTAGCTTTTTGCCTCGCTGGCGTTGCGGTAATCACCGTTGAGATGCAGGCACTGTCCCGCAGAAGCTAGCAGCGGCTCACGCCAACCCGAAGCGTCAGCGAGGACGGGGGGGCCTCGCTGACGCTTCGGGTTGGTGTGCGCAACCTGCCGATCAATGCCTGGAACTCGGGTGCTGCGGGGCAGCCCCAAGAAATCCAAGAAATGTTTTTCCCCGCCAAGGACCGGCGCTCGCTGTACTGACTAGAGCCGAAGCCAGCGAACTTGAGCAGCAAAGTCGGCGTCCGATGTCCGACGACTTGCGAAAGGAAGACACAATGCCACAAGAACTTGAGCTTACGAATAGGACTTTTTCGGACGAAGTGCTCAGGTCCGACGCACCCGTATTGGTCGACTTCTGGGCGCCGTGGTGCGGGCCGTGCCGAGCGATGATGCCCGTCATCGACAAATTGGCCAAGGAAAACGGCGGTCGTTATCGGGTCGGGAAGGTGAATGTGGACCACTTCCCCGACATTGCCAAATACTACGCGATCTCCGGCGTTCCGACGCTGCTGCTGTTCCACCGTGGACGGGTCGTGAAGGCTTTCGAAGGTGTGCAATCGGAACGGACTTTGCGCGCCGCCTTGGACAAAGTGGCGCCGCTTGCCACCAATCCCAGTCCGAGTTCCAATTTTGTCATGCGCTGGTTGGGACTGGAATAGTCGCGTTTGATTCTGATAAGGAATGGACGATGCAAACTGCCACGGGTTCTCCTGAGCAAGCAGTAGCTGGAGCTTCACCTGAGCCTCATCGATCAACTGCCTGCGAGCACACGGAAGACATCCGCAGCCAAGCTGCTTCCGCGGGCGGATGCAGCCGCAGATACTGGCTGACAGCCGGACTGCTGCTGGTGACGGCCCAGTTCCTTCCCAAGCCGCAATTTCGTGAACTCTGGTGAGGCGTCGCTGGGCATAGGCGTTAGTCCGCAAGTGGAACTTACCAGGACAGCGTGAACTGGGGTAAACAGATCTCGGAGGGCAGCCAATGCGGAACAAGTCCATCGCCGCGGTGTTGGTGACCGTGGTGTTACTCGGAGCGATTCTGCCGTTCGTGTTCGGCAGAACGGGCGTCGCGAACAGGGCCCGCCTGGTGGAGAACCCGCGTCACTATCTGGCCCAACCGCGACCACACACCGATCATGCTCGTCTGGTCAACGGGACGTTCGTTGATGGTCCTGCTGTGACCAGGGATTGCCTCCGGTGCCACCCGAACACGGCTCAGGACGTAATGCACACGAGCCACTGGACCTGGGCCGGACAGAAAGTCAAGCTCCCCAGCGGCGAGGTAACCCAGATCGGCAAGCTCAACCTGATCAACAATTTCTGCATCCACGCTGGTCCGAACATCGAAAAGTGCTCTTCGTGCCATGCCGGCTACGGCTGGCGCGATAATGACTACTTCAAGTCAGCCAAGGAAGACAACGTGGATTGCCTCGTCTGCCACGAACAGACCGGCACGTATCAGAAGGGCCTCGCCGGAAACCCGGAATCGGGCGTCGATTTGCTCGCGGTGGCGCGAAGCGTGGGGAGGCCGACGCGTAAGAACTGCGGCGAGTGCCATTTCAAAGGGGGCGGCGGGGATGCGGTCAAACACGGGGATCTGGATAGCTCGATGTTCTTCCCCAAGGAACGCATCGACGTCCACATGGGCCGTCACGGTTTCCAATGTGTGGATTGCCACCGCACGCAGAACCATGTCATTCCCGGTTCCTCGATGTCCGTCTCCACGGAACGCCGTGAGCGCGTCCTATGCACCGACTGTCACAGTCCCACTCCGCATCACGACGACCGGCTCGATACGCATACACGCACGGTGGCTTGCCAGACCTGCCATATCCCGTGGATGGCAATCGACGCGCCCACCAAGATGGCCTGGGACTGGTCCGCGGCCGGACAGGATCGCCCGGAAGATCCTCACGCCTACTTGAAGGCCAAGGGCAGCTTTCAATACGCCCAGAACATTCGCCCGGAGTACGCCTGGTATAACGGCCGAGCCTATCGCTATCTGACGGGCGACAAGATCGACCCTCAGCACATCGTGGCCATCAATCAGCCCCTGGGTGGGGCCAGCGATCCCGAAGCCAAGATTTGGCCTTTCAAAGTCCATCGCGGCAAGCAAGTCTATGACAAACAACACCTGTACCTGTTAACCCCACGGACCTATGGAAAAGGTGGCTACTGGGACGAGTTTGATTGGGACAAGGCGTGTCGCCTGGGTTCCGAGACGACGGGCCTGGCCTACAGCGGCACGTACGATTTTGTGGAGACCGTGATGTACTGGCCGCTCTCGCACATGGTCCAAACGAAAGAGAAAGCCTTGCAGTGTATTGACTGCCACGGCGGCCAGGGCCGGATGAACTGGCCGACGTTGGGGTACGAAGGCGATCCTGCCTTCCGCGGTGATCGCCGTCGGACCGAACTGCTGCGTGGCAGCCAAGGAGAAAGCCGATGATGGGATCGAGCAGTATGTGGCTGCTGGCGTCCGTGCTCCTGGCTGCACAGGGGGCCCAGGTTCACGTGTCGGACGTGGAGGCGGTGTCCGAGGTCCCGAAGACCTCGCGGCCGAGCCCCTCACCCCCGGCCCCTCTCCCCGGAGTACCAGGGCGAGGAGAGATGGGCGTGCGCGGGGGGGACGGGAGTGTTCAGCGCTCAGCCAATTTCTTGCACCCGGCGGTGCCGCTCTTGGACCTGGACGGGCAGAGCGTTCTCAAGTCGGGCAAACCCGTCTCGACCATGAAGACCTGCGCCGGATGTCACGACACGGGTTACATCGCGGCTCACAGCTATCACGCTTCGCTCGGGCGGGATGAAATCACGGCCGTAGGCAAGACATCCAGCGGGCGACCCTGGGATTGGAGTCCGGGGACATTTGGCCGCTGGAACCCGCTGACCTATCGTTACCTGTCGCCACCCGGCGACAAGCACCTGGACCTGGGCACCGCGGAATGGGTTCAGCAATTCGGCTGGAGGCATGTTGGTGGGGGACCAGCTTGGTTCGGTCGCCGCGAGCGGCCACTGGTCGACCTGACCGCTGAGGCGGCGCTCGATCCGGACACGCACGTGCTCTACCCGCCTACGGGCGCTGCGCAGGCTTGGGACTGGCACAAGTCGGGAGCCGTGGAAATGAATTGCTTCCTGTGCCACCTCGCTCAGCCCGACAATGACGCGCGTCGCCAGGTTTTGGCGAGCGGCCGTTTCGCTTGGGCCAACACGGCGACACTGACCCTGACGGGTGTGGTGAAACGCAACGCCGAGGGCTGGGCCTACCAGCCGGACGCATTCCGTCCCGATGGGTCTGTAGAAGCCGCCCGTCTGGGCCTTCAGGAACCCAAGAGTCACAACTGTGGCTTGTGTCACGGCGTGGCCGAAGACGCCCAGCAGCCCGTCCGCTTGAACCTGTCCCTGGCGGCTTGGTCCACAGCGACTAAGGGGCAGGTGTTCTCTCCGCAACGGATTTCCGACTCGGCGGTGAACGTCGCCAACAAGGAACAACTGGCCCGCCCCTGGGACGTTCACGCCGAGCGGTTGCTGGAGTGTTCCAGTTGTCATTTCTCGATCAACAATCCGGCCTCTTACGAACCGACACCGCGAAGCCGTCCCCTGCATCTGCGATTTGAGCCGCGCCGACTGGCTCTCAACGAGTACCTGACGCGGCCCAGCCATCAGTTCGCCAAGGGGCACACGTCGCAGGGGACGGTGGCACGGCATTTGGACGGCACCATGCGCCGCTGCGGCGACTGTCATAATCCGGCGATAGGCCACGACTGGCTGCCGTATCAGGATGCGCACTTCGCTCGCCTAAGCTGCGAGGCGTGTCACATTCCGCAGACGTACGCCCCGGCGATCCGGCAAGTGGATTGGACGGTGGTGACTCCAACGGGCGAACCACGGGTCGAGTGGCGTGGTCTGGAAGGCGACCCCAGCGACCCGACGGTTGCGGTGGACGGCTTCCGGCCGGTGTTGCTGCCGACACGAGACATCGAGGGCCGCACACGACTGGTGCCTCACAATCTGATTTCCGCTTGGTACTGGGTCACCAGTGGCCCCGAACCGCGTCCCGTTCGGTTGCAGGATCTCCAAGCCGCGCTGTTCACGAATGTGAGCTATCACCCGGACGTGCTCAAGGTGCTCGACAGCGATGGTGACGGCCAGGTGACTCCGGACGAGCAGCGATTGGACACGCCGGAGAAAGTCGAGGCGGTTCGCCAACGGCTCGCAGCAGTCGGCGTCGAGCAGCCACATATCGAGGCGGAGATCCAGCCGTACAGTCTGCACCACGGCGTCGGGCCGAAACGCTCGGCGACGCGTGACTGCCAGACCTGTCATGCGGCCGATTCCCGGCTGACCGAGCCGTTCACGCTGGCTTCGTACCGGCCGGGCAACGTGATGCCCGTGATGGTCGGTGATAACGAAGTGGCAACTGCAGGTGAAGTCAGTGCCTCGCTCGCTGGCGAAGTGGTCTACCAGCCGAGTAACCGAAAGGCCTCGGTATACGTCCTGGGATGTGATCGTTGGCTGTGGATCAACGGCTTCGGTGTTGCGTGTCTGCTCGGCGTCGTGCTCGGCGTTTCCGGCCATGCGGGGATGAGAGTCTACGCGTCGCGTCGACGGAAGCGAGCGAAAGGTCCCGCGGAAGAATGACTCCCTCGCCCCGGACTGCCTGGTGGCAATCAGGTACATCTTGGAGAGGGTTGTGGTGTGCTGATGAAAATGCCGAAAATAGAGGGATTGTGGTGGATACAAGAAGCCGGAGTTGTCACTCCATCGTGACCTCTCCCGCTTGCGGGAGAGGTCGCGGTCTAAGCCGCGGGAGAGGGCACGACGGGGCGATTTTCAGTGTCATTCCCCCGATGCTCGGCAACCCTCTCCCGGGCCTGACAGCCCGAACTCTCCCGCAGGGAGAGGTGCCCCCTGAAAACAAATCGAAGCCGAGACACGATACATTTTCATCAGCCCAGCGGCTGTGAGGGGCGAGAAGAAGCAGATGCCAAAGCGATTGCTCGGCCGCTTCTAACCAGAGGAAATCGGACGAAACATGACCACCAAACGCTACGAACTGTACTCGCACTACGAACGCATCTGGCACTGGTTTCAGGCTGGCGGGATCTTACTGTTGATCCTGACCGGCGCTGCCATCCACGCCCCGGACCTGCTGGGAATCATCCCCTTCCAGACGGCGGTCACGGCGCATAACGTGCTGGGATTGATCCTCGTACTGAACGCCTTCTTAGGGATGTTCTATTATGTGGCAACTGGCACGATTCGGCAGTACCTCCCTGAACCCCACGACTTTATCTCGCTGTCATTTCAGCAAGCCATGTACTATCTCCGCGGGATGTTTCGCGGCGAGCCGCATCCGTTGGTAAGAGTTCCCCACCATCGACTGAATCCCCTGCAACAGGTCACCTACCTGATCATTCTCAACGTCCTGTTGCCGCTCCAAGTTGTGACAGGCCTGCTCATGATGGGCGCCCAACAGTGGCCCGAAACCGTCAGTTCCATCGGTGGCCTGGCAATTCTGGCCATGATCCACACCCTCGGCGCGTGGCTGTTTGGGACGTTCATCATCATGCACGTCTACCTGACCACGACGGGGTACACGCCCCTGTCGAATCTCAAGGCCATGATTCTGGGATACGAAGATGTTCCCGACGCAGTCCACGAGGAGAACTGATTGATGAAATGGCAACGTGATCCCTCGCATCTGTGGAATCCCTATGCGGGCGGCATCGTGCTGGGATTGGTGCTCTTCGGCTCCATTTTCGTCACGGGCAACGGCTTGGGCGCCTCCGGCGGACTCAGCCGTGTCGTCGCGTTTTGCGAACAGGGCGTGACACCATCGCACGTGGACCGCAATGCCTTCCTGGCACCCTTGGCCGGCGGAGACAATCGGCCCTTGGACCACCGGCTGGTCTGGATGATTCTGGGGGTCATCCTGGGCGGGTTCGTTTCGGGGCTGCTGGCGGGGCGAGTAAAAATCGAGACGCTCAAAGGACCGCAGATCTCCAATCGCACGCGTTGGGCCTTGGCCTTTGTCGGCGGCGGATTCATGGGCTACGGTGCGGGCCTGGCGCGCGGCTGTACCTCGGGGCAGGCCTTATCCGGTGGCGCAATGCTCTCGGTCGGCAGCTGGGCGTTCATGATGATGGTCTTCGCTGGTGGATACCTATTGGCATATCCGCTGCGCAGGGCCTGGAACTAAGGTAGGTCGGGCGGAAAAACAACTCCCTCGCCCCGGTACTCCGGGGTGAGGGGCGGCACGATAATTCCCGAAACAGTGTCTCCGGTCGGCCCTGAGACCGGAGATTGCAGGAGCAAAAACATGGCACCCTACACATTCACACACGGCCAAGAAGCGTGGCTGACGGTCTTGATCGGTTTTCTATTCGGCTTTGTGCTAGAGCGTGCCGGCTTTGGCAATGCTCGAAACCTGGCCGCTCAGTTCTACCTGCATGACATGCGAGTCCTGAAGGTCATGTTCACGGCGATCGTGACTGCCATGCTGCTGGTGTTCTTGACCTCCGCCCTGGGTCTGCTGGATTTTGGCCTCGTCGGTGTGCCGTTGACCTACCTGTGGCCCGGCATCGTCGGCGGCTTGTTGTTGGGCGTGGGGTTCATTATCGGCGGCTACTGCCCAGGCACCTCGCTGGTGTCCCTGTCGACGTGGAAAGTGGACGGCCTCTTTTATGTGGCGGGTGTGCTGTTCGGTCTGTTCGTCTTTGGGCAGACCGTTCCTGCCGTTTGGGAGTTCTTCAACAACGCCGGGGCGTGGGGACGCGCGACGATCCCGGACCTGCTTGGCGTGGATGCCGGATGGATCGTGCTCGGCGTGGTGGTGATGGCGGTAGGGGCGTTTGCCTTTGCGGAGTTGATGGAGCGCCGGTTTGCTTTGGCGGCGGTGCCCGTGAAATCCTCGCGCAGTCTGCGTCTGTTTCGCCGGAGTGCTGTGACCCTGGGAATCGTGCTCGGCGCGGTGGTCTTGCTCATCGGCCAGCCGTCGGTCGAACGGAAAATGGCCTGGGCGAACGACGCGCTCGACACATCGCTCAAGGAACGCGTGGTTCACGTCGACCCCGCGGAAGTGCTGGGCCTGATGCGCAACAATCAAGTCCAGCTCGCGTTGGTCGATGTGCGGAGCGAAGGGGACTTCAACGTCTTCCATCTGCTCGACGCCCAACACGTCACGCGGGAGGAGCTCGGACGTGGCTGGGCCGCTCGCCTACCCGGCTCGGCGATCGTGGTGGTGATGTCGAACGACGAGCGCGAGGCGGAGGAGGCCTGGAAGCGTCTGGCCGTCCAGCTAAATCCCAATGTTTACGCGACCGGCGGAGAGGGAAACCGTGTTTACATTCTGGCCGGCGGGCTCAACCGGTGGCTCGATGTCTACCGAGAACGCCAGGCCGACGCGCCCGGCCCCGAAGTGCCGGCGACGGGCAACGACCACTCTCGGCATCGCTTCGCCGTCGCCCTGGGCGGCCGCGAGGCTTTGGCCCGACCGGAGGCGAAGGCGGTCGATCGTAAGTTCCCGACCAAGGTCAAGATCGTCTCCGCCAAACGTCACGCCGGTGGCGGTTGCGGATGAGCGTCTGCGACCGTCAAATGTCGTCCATTTGTAGGTCAGCCTTTCCAGGCTGACGTCAGGCCGGAAAGCCTGACCTGCTAGGCCGCGGCCACGGGCCGCATGAGGAGGCAAGTCATGAGTGCGCCAAGATAAGCTGCTGCAAATCAGCCGGACAATCCGGCCTGGCCAAAGGCTAACCACCGGGTCAGAACAGAACTTTGCACGTAAGGAGGTAACGAATTACGCGAAGCCAGAGGGATGGCGAATGATCGGC
>JAPLNJ010000316.1 GCA_026692885.1 Planctomycetota bacterium
GACGAGTCGGGCTGGTCGGATATGGGGCTTCGGGTTAGGCACAGGGCGGGAACACTCCCACCGACTTACGTCGGGAGCTTCTCGAGGGCGATCACGACACTGCTAGTATTTCGCAACGCTATGATCAAGGCCCGCCACCGCATCGGTCACCCCAAGATTAAGCCTTGACGACGCACTGGCAATCCCCTTGCTGCCACCCGTGGCCCGCGCCGCACGCGACAAGCTGTCTGCACAGACGCCCGACAGCGTTGTGTCAATCCGGTTCCCGGCGTGGCCGGTTGTTCGCGGTGTGCAAGTTGCTTGAAACGGTGGCGGCCAAGTGCCCACTGGGTCTCGGGCTGGGCTGATGAAAATGGCGAAAAGTGGAGAGACTGCAGTGGATACAGAAAGTCAAAGTTGTCACGCCACCGTCACCTCTCCCTGCGGGAGAGGTCGCGGTCTAAGCCGCGGGAGAGGGCACGACAGCGCGATTTCCGGGGTAATTCCCCGATGCTTGGCAACCCTCTCCCGGGCCTGACAGCCCGACCTCTCCCGGAGGGAGAGGTGCCCCTGTAGACAGAGTCGAAGCGGAAACACGAGACCTTTTCATCAGCCCAGTCTCGGGATGTGGGAGAGCAGCCGTGTTCACTTGGTCCTTTCCCAAATTTGATACACCTGCTTCTTCGGCGAATCCTCGGTCTTCGCGTAGGACTCAAGCACTTTTTCCAGGCCATCGCAATGCCGTAGGGTCGTGACAACGTAGGACTTGTCGGCGGCATATTGCGAGGCGTCCGAAGCCAGCGGCTGCAGTGTGCCGTCCGCGAGCATCTTCATGCGCTGATGGCACGCGTCGAGATACCGAACCACGAGTCGAGCGTGGGCCGCTTCGTAGCTCTCGCCCAGGCCCGCCACCACGAGTTGCTCGTGCAAGACGCGCAGCCGGGCAACTCGCAAACCCAGGGAATTCAGGTCCGGCAAAGGATCGACCGGGCGCCCCGCGACCGTCTTCCCGTCCACGTACATCGCCTGCGAGCCATCGGCTGCAACCGTGACCGCGACGTGGGTCCAGCGATCCACCGGCAGCTTCGCGTCCAAGCTCAGTCCACCCCTCTCGATCAGGAAACGCAGCGAATTGCCGGGATGCGTGTCGAGCATGTATCCGTTCTGAAAGCCGGCCTTGCACTTGTCGATGAGACGCGCGCCGCTGGGCGGCAGCTGGTCGGGCCGGATCCAAATCGCCAGTGTCAGTCCTCCGGTCAGGTGCAGTCGCGAATCGCTGGCGGTTTCCAAAAATCCATCTCCGCCGAGTTGAAGCGACTTACCGTGCGGACCATCCACCATCTTGCCCTGGCCCACAATCTTGGCTGAAAGCTCCCCAATCACCGCACTGGGTACAACGGAATCCTGCTGCTTTTCAAAGCTCCAACATCCGACCAAGGCCGGGTCCGTGTCCCGATCGTCGGCGATGCCCTGGACGAGCCGGCCGATCTCGTCGGCACGGAGTGCCCGGCTGTAAATCCGCGGGTCGGCCAGCTCGCCGTGGAAGCGGTTCTGCCCCTCGCTATCGGCGCCAATCCGCAAGGGCAGGCTGTTGGTGGCGACCACGGGGAAGTTCTTTGGTTTCCAGACCGCCACGCTGTTTGGAACCGGAGGCAGGGTATTGTCGGAGTCCGACGCTTCGAAGGGCCGGGCTGCCGCGCCGCCCAGGCAGATCTGGATCACGGCGCGGTCGGGTGTTTGCTCGGCCGACAGCGTGATTGACCCGGCGTCGAAGGTGTTCCACGCCTGGCCGTTCATCGTGACGGCCGTCACCGGTCCGCTGCCAGTCGTGGCCAAGTATAACTGCTTCCGTCCGAACCGGATGGGGAACCGTTGTTGGAGTTCCGTAATCCCCGGGGGAATATGCGGGAGAATCGTCAGCCCGTCAGCCTGATAGAGGTACTCGAACAGCCCGCGGATCATGGCCGCAGGCACGCCCCACGTGTCGTAGACGCAGTTGATCGGCTCGTTGGGCTGGTAGACTTGGCTGCCGAAATTCGTCAGGTTGTTGTCCATGCGGAACTGCCGCGCAAATCCGAGGATGCGTTTCATCGACCGCCGTGCGTCTTCGTACTTGCCCAAGCGGTAGTAACCCATCAGCATGCGAGCCTCGCACGTGGACCAGTGGCCGCCGTTGACCCAGTGGCCGAAGGCCCACAGCCCGGCCGGCGGTTCGTACATGTCGTCCAGCGACGGACAGTTGGTCACAATCAGGTCGTGGCGACGCAGGCCCGGGATGGAGGCGATCTTGTCATAAATCCGTCTCGCCTGAGGATCATCGACCACGCGGAAGCAGATCGCGTCGTGATTGCAGATCGCCTCGAAGTAGCCGTGCTGGGACGCGCCGTAAACGCCGTGCTTCGTACCGTCGGGGTCCAGGTACTTGATGAAGTAGCCCTCGTCGGTCGTCAAGAGCCGAAGTCCCTCGCGGGCCAACTCACGGCGTTGAGCATAGAGCGTCGTGCGCTCGGCGTTGCCCGCCATCTTCTCCAGTTCGACGAGCCGGTCCAAACCGGCGATGTAGGTGATCGACAAGCCGGCCAGGTAAGCCTTGTCGTACGTGCCGTCAGGTTTCTTCCAGCCGGCGTAGCTGGGCGCCAGGAGGTTGCCGGCCGGTCCCACTAGAAAGAGGTTATTCTTGGGATCGCGTCGCGTCTCGATGAAGTTCGCCACTCGTTCCAGTTTGGGCAGGTAGTAGGCGATGGCCTTGGCGTCGCGGCTGACCAACAGCAGTTCCGACTGCAGGACCAGTCCGGCGGCAGTGAACTCCATGCCCCAGTCGTGAATGGCCACTCGGCCGTCGCCTTGCTTGTAGTAGATCCAGCCCGGCGATGCCGCGTCGCACAGGCAGCCATCAGGGGCCTGCCAGTTCTGCCCTCCCACACGTTTCCCGTCGCCCATCTGGCTGAACCACAACTCCTGAGAGTTCTGCACCATCGTGACGTAGGGTTCTTGCCAGAACGGCAGAGCACAGTAGGTCGGGCCGTAACTGTTCTGAATCCACCACGCGCCCCACGTCGGCCCCTCAACGAATCCGTTCCAACCCGCGTTGTAGAGCATCGCGATGTTCTGGAATTCCGGATCCGGCTCGAACATCCGCCGGGCGATCTCCAGCAGCTGGAGGTACTCGACGTCTCCTTCGCCGCGGAAGAACCGGCCGTCAAAGCGTTCGGCCGCAGGGCAGGCATGGGGGTATGGCACAGCGAACGATGCTGCAAGTGCCAGAACGACGGCGAGGAGCAAGGCTTGCCTGTCGCGTCGGGGGAAAGGGGTCAGGAATATGGGCTGGATCACGAAGTAGGAACGCATGGCGTACTCCAACTGGCTGGTAGGAATCGGGAGAGCGCAGCGGGCTCGGGCCTGTCACGAGGATCACCCGGCAAGGAATTCTCGTCCTGTGCCGTCCCGAATGCAACCGTCCGACCAATGCTTGAAGGGGTTGCGGAGTCCTGCAGCGTACTGGATTTCGCGTTATTGGCCGTCACGGCGTCTGGGACCGAAGTCTGGCCGGATGCCAGTGGTAGCGACGTGGCGAACGTCGTGATGGCGAAGATCCAGAAGCTGATCTTCAACCGGCCCGGTCACTTCCCGATGGCGGCCAATGTCGTGGGAGCCGCCTTCGTTGCCTGCCCGCGCCGTGGTATACTCTTCCACGCCGCCTAGGCAGACACTTTCCACAACCCGAAGGGAGCTAGATCATGACGAAGAGGATGTTTTCTACGGCGATCGTACTGGCGTTGGCCGGCGTCTGTGCCGCCGCGGAGCAGGACAAACGCGTCTTTGAAATGCGGACGTACTACGCGCCGGCGGGCCGACTGGACGATCTGCACGCGCGGTTCCGCAACCACACCGTGAAACTGTTCGAAAAGCACGGCATGACCAACATCGGCTACTTCGTACCGGTCGAGAATCCGGACAACAAGCTGATCTATTTCCTGGCCTACCCCAGCCTCGATGCCAAGGCCCAATCCTGGAAAGCATTCACGGCCGATCCCGATTGGCAGGCCGTCCGCAAGCAGACCGAAGCCAACGGCGAAATCTTGGCCAAGATCGAATCACTGACGCTCGGCGCCACGGACTATTCGCCGTCGATCCGCCCCGTGGCGCAAGCGGAACGTGTGTTTGAATTGCGGACTTACACCGCGTCGCCCGGAAACCTCGGCAATCTGAACGCCCGCTTTCGCAACCACACCGTGAAGCTGTTCGAGAAGCACGGCATTGACAGCATCGGCTACTGGTGCCCGCTGAAAGACCAGCCGGGCGCGGACAACACGTTGGTCTATATCGTGGCGCACAAGAGTCTGGACGCCGCCAAAGCTGCGTTCGGCGCCTTCCGCCAGGACCCCGCCTGGATCGCCGCGAAGACGGCTTCTGAAGACGCGACCGGCGGTTCCTTGACGGCCCAGGACGGGGTGAAGTCGCTGTTCCTGAAGGCGACCGATTACTCGCCGATGAAGTAAGGCCCCGCGAGGAAATGGGTTGACCACTTCCTGCCGGAACACCGATCTTCGCCAGTCGAAGCCCGTGGCTGGCCGAACAACCTGGAGCGAGAGCTGACTGGTCGTGACTAATTGGTTGCCAATCCGGGACATACCGCGGCTTGACGATGGTTCAGTGCATGTGTGGCGAATCCCCCTCGATGGAGCCGAGCAAACGCTGGCGCCTTCGCTCGACATGCTCTCTGCGGACGAGTCCGCACGGGCAACACGTTTCTTCTTCGAGAGGGATCGGCGGAGCTTTATCCATTGCCGCAGCACGCTACGTATCTTGCTGGGACGTTATCTGCGAACCGCTCCCGATCGTCTGGCGTTCTGTTACAACGGCTTCGGTAAGCCAGAACTCGCGGACCTGCCGCCGATGTTTCCGCTGCGATTCAACGTCTCACACTCCGGCGATTGGGCGCTGATCGTCATGACACTGGAGCATCGCATCGGCGTTGACATCGAGCAGGTTCGGCAACTAGAGCACATCGACGATCTCGCCCGGAACACCTTCTCGAAGTACGAGCTGGAGGTGTACCAACACCTTCCGGACGAGCAAAGGACCCAAGCTTTTTTCCACGCCTGGACGCGCAAGGAGGCGTTTATCAAAGCATGCGGCGAGGGACTCTCGCGGCCTTTGACCGAATTCGATGTCTCCCTGGCACCGCAGGACCCAGTCCAATTGCTGCGGGTAGCCGGGGACCGAACCGCGGCTCGCCGCTGGACGCTGTCCGCCCTGGAACCAGCGGTCGGCTACGTCGGAGCGGTCGCTGTCGAAAGCCCCGACACGCGGATTCAGTGTTTTGTTGAGTAGAGTTTGTTCAATTCGCTCACACTTTTGCCGGTCGCTTGACGCCGACAAGAAAATTCGTACTATTGGAAATACTATGCTGCACGACTTGCATGTCTGACCGCAACCTTTTCCGTTCAGGACCGGCGCATCAATAACTGTGCATGTAGTCGTCACGCTCCGTCGTGACGACACGTCATCACGGCGGAGCGTGCTGACCACTCGGAAAGCCCGACAGTTATTGATGCGACGGTCCTTAGCATGCGATGGAGCGCAGCCACTCGGAATGGCGTTTCGCAATCGCTGATCGAGCGTTCGACGATCGCTCGCTCTCGGAAGACCGCCCGCGGCGGATTCCCGTCACTCACGTTTTATCGAGGCCTTTGATGGCGACCGAGAACTTGACCTGTCCGGGGTGTCTGGAAGCGACCGAAGAGGATCGCTTGGCCCAACTGGACGATGTCCTGAAAGAGTATGTGGATGTGCCCGGCGCGCTGATTCCTGTGTTGCAGATCGCCCAAGCCATCTTCGGGTATTTGCCGGAGAGCGCGTTGCGCAAGATCAGCCTCGTGCTGAAGAAGTCGTACAGCGAAGTCGCGGGGGTCGTGGGGTTCTATTCTTTCTTCACGACAGTCCCGCGGGGCCGGCACTTGGTGCGAGTGTGTCTCGGCACCGCTTGCTATGTGCGTGGCGGCAAAGAGGTCCTGGCTGCCTTGAAGAACGTGCTACGCGTGGAGGTTGGCGAGACCACGGCGGATCAGGTCTTTTCGTTAGACGTGGGCCGCTGCTTTGGCGCGTGTGGTTTGGCGCCGGTCATCATGATTGACGACGTCGTCCATCAGCGAGTCCGGCCGGTGCGGTTGGCTAAGCTCATAGAACAGTACCGGGAAGCCCCCACGGAAGCCGCTACAGCAGACCATCATTGACTCACCACCACCCCGACCCTGCTCCCCGTTATGCAAAAACGAGGGGAGGTTTCGAGGATCGCACTAGGTAGCACCGTCCCGCGTTTCGGAGTACTGGGTCGAGGGGAGATCTCCAGGGAGAAGTTATGACGAAGATTCTGGCCAATCTGGGCGAACTGATCGCGTTGGGCGAGTCCGCCCGCCGCCAGCAGGCCGAACGCGAAGCCCAGGGCGTCGTGACGATTCGTATCTGCATGGGGGCCAGTTGTATCGCGTCTGGCTCGCCACGTGTCAGGGCTTCGCTGGAGGCGGAGTTGCAGCGGCAGGACCGGGCGACGAAGGCCCACCTCTGCGAGGTCGGTTGCCTCGGTCCGTGTCACGGGGGACCCGTGCTGGTCATCGGGGATACGTATTACGAGCAGGTTCGGCCGGAAGACTGCCAGGAATTGGTGAGTGAACATCTCGGCAGGAACCGCATCGTCGAGCGTCTGACCCACCGCCGCCCGGATGGACGGGTCATGTCCAAGCTGAACGACATCGACTTCTTCCGCCGCCAGACGAAGGTCGTGCTAAACCGCTGCGGCCGGATCGATCCGCAACGGATCGAGGACTATATCGCGGAAAATGGCTACCAGGCGCTCGGTAAGGTGCTCGGCGAAGGCGATGCCGAGGCGGTGCTTGAGGAGGTCAAGAAATCGGGGCTCCGGGGCCGCGGCGGGGCCGGCTTCGCGACGTGGAAGAAGTGGGACTTCACGCGCAAAGCTGCGGGCGCGGAGAAGTTCGTCGTCTGCAACGCCGATGAAGGCGACCCTGGTGCGTTCATGGACCGCAGCGTCCTGGAAGGTGATCCGCACGCCGTGATGGAGGGGATGGCTATCGCGGCCTACGTCGTGGGGGCGAAGCGGGGTTTTATCTATGTCCGGGCCGAGTATCCGCTGGCGGTCGAGCGTTTGAAAATCGCGATCGCGCAGGCTCGCGAGTACGGATTGCTGGGCCAGCACATCCTGGGCAGCGAGTTCGATTTCGACTTGGAACTCCGCATGGGTTCCGGGGCGTTCGTGTGTGGCGAGGAGACGGCCCTGTTGACATCGATCGAGGGCAACCGCGGCGAACCTCGCCCCCGGCCTCCGTTCCCGGCGCAGCGCGGGCTGTGGGGCCAGCCCACGGTGCTGAACAACGTGGAAACCTACGCCAACGTCTCCACGATCGTGCTGGACGGCGGCGAATGGTACGCATCCTACGGTACGGCGCGGAGCAAGGGCACCAAAGTCTTCGCCCTGGCCGGCGCCATTAACAACTCGGGCCTAGTCGAAGTGCCGATCGGTATGCCGCTGGGCGATTTGATTTACGATATCGGTGGCGGCATTCCGGCGGGCAAGGAATTCAAGGCGGCTCAAATCGGCGGCCCGTCCGGCGGGTGCATTCCCAAGCAGCACCTGAACGTGCCGCTGGACTACGAGTCGCTGGCACAGCTCGGAGCGATCATGGGCTCCGGCGGCCTGATCGTCATGGACGAGGATAGCTGCATGGTGGACGTGGCCCGCTTCTTCCTGGAGTTCGTCCAGGAGGAATCGTGCGGCAAGTGCGTCCCCTGCCGCGTCGGCACCAAGCGGATGCTGGAGATCCTGAACCGCATTTGCGCTGGCCAGGGCGAAGAACACGACTTGGAGCGACTGATCGAGTTGGGCGAGCGAATCAAGGAGACCTCGCTGTGCGGGTTGGGTCAGACGGCGCCGAACCCGGTGCTGTCCACGATTCGCCATTTCGGCAATGAGTACGTCGAGCACATCCGTGACCGGCGTTGCCGCGCCGGCGTCTGCGCCGCCTTGGTACACGCGCCGTGTGCCAGCGCCTGCCCGGCGAACGTGGACATTCCGGGCTACGTGTCGCTGGTGGCGGAGAAACGTTACGCCGAGGGCTTGCGTCTGCACCGCGAGCGGAATCCCTTCCCGGCGATCTGCTCGCGAGTTTGTTTCCACACCTGCGAAGACAAATGCCGGCGGTCGACGCTGGATGATTCCGTGTCGATCCGCGGCGTCAAGCGATTCATGGTCGACCAGGAAGTCACCATCCAGTTACCGGAAGTGAGGGAGAACCCGCAGAACGCCAAACGCAAGATCGCCATCATCGGCGCTGGTCCGGCGGGACTCTCGTGTGCGTATTTTCTGGCCCGACTCGGCTACCAGCCGAAGGTCTACGAAGCGGAACCGCGTCCGGGCGGGATGCTCGTGCAGGCCATCCCGGCCTATCGCCTGCCGCGTGAAATCGTGGCCCGCGAAGTACGCATGGTCGAGAACATGGGCATCGAGGTGCTCGCGGAGCGGCGGATGGGGCGAGATTTCACGCTCAAGTCGCTCCGCGCCGAAGGCTGCGAGGCGGTCTTCCTGGGCGTCGGCGCCCCGCTGGGAATCGGCCTGGGGATTCCGGGCGAGAACGCCCAGGGAATCACGGACGCCCTGGGGTTTCTCCGCACGTACAACCTCCGCGGCTCGGTACCGGTGGGCAAGAACGTGGTCGTCATCGGCGGCGGCAACTCAGCCATCGACGGGGCGCGCACGGCCGTCCGATTAGGCGCCGAACTGGTGACGGTCGTCTATCGCCGCAGCCGTGAATCCATGCCGGCCTACGAAGAGGAGATCGAAGAAGCCATCCACGAGGGCGTGCGTCTGCAGTTGCTGACGGCCCCGGTGGAAGTGGTCGTGGAAGCTGGACGCGTGGTCGGGATCCGCTGCCAACCCATGCGTCTGGGCGAGTTCGACCGCTCCGGCCGGCGCCGGCCGCAGGAAGGCGGCGAGACTTTTGTGTTGCCCGCGGATCAGGTCCTGGTCGCCATCGGTCAAGCCCTGGATCCCCAGGCAATCGGCGACGGTATTCATTTGGACCTGCGCGCCGGCGGCTTCCTGGCCGTCGATCCGGTGTCCGGCCAGACGTCGCAGAAGTGGATCTTCGCCGGCGGCGATGCAGTCAGCGGCCCCTCGTCGGTGGTCGAAGCCGTGGCGGCCGGTGAGCGCGCAGCCGTCGGCATCGACCGGTTCTTGACCGGCAGCGAGCATGCTTTCTGGCGCGAAATCAGAGAAGTTGGCACGTTCTACGACCCGGACGCCGAGCCGTTGGACGCGCCACGCGAGATGTTGCCGTTGATCCCCGTCGAACGACGGCGGAATAACTTCGACGAAGTGGAGCAGCCCTGGCGCGAGTCGGTCGCTGTCCGACAGGCCCATCGCTGTCTCCGCTGCGATTACGGCCACCGGCCCAACGGCGACTTAGTCGAAATCGCCACCCCGGATTCGTAGGTAAGGTAGGTCAGGCTTTCCAGCCTGACATGGGTTTGAATGTAGGTCAGGCTTTCCAGCCTGACAGGGGTTTGAATGTAGGTCAGGCTTCCAGCCTGACAGGGGTAGTTGGCCAACCGGCTACAAAACGGTCCCCTGACGCTTCCGAATGCAGTTCGTCCTTAGTCCTTCTAACTTCGCACTTAGTCACATGGTCCACCTAAAGATCAACCACATTCCGGTCGAGGTTCCCGAAGGCACCACGATTCTGAACGCGGCGCGCCAAGTCGGCCTCCGCATCCCGACGCTGTGCTTCGTCGAGCGGCTGCAGGCGCCCGGCGCCTGCCGGGTCTGCGTCGTCGAATTGGAAGGCGTGCAGAACCTGGCCGCATCCTGTTCCATGCCGGTGACTGAGGGCATGCAGGTGTTGACCAACAGCCGCCGCGTGCGCAACGCGCGCCGGATGGTGGTCGAGCTGCTGCTGTCCGAGCACAACGGCGAATGCCAAACCTGCGATCGCCGCGAGGACTGCGAGCTGCAGGCCCTGTCTTCCGAATTGGGCATCCGCCATGTTTCCTATCCCGGCCAGAAGACCCGCAAACGCATCGATCTCTCGACGCCGGCACTGATTCGGGACAACGGCAAGTGCATCAAGTGCCGGCGCTGCGTGAGCGTCTGCAGCGAGACCCAGCATGTCGGGGCGCTGTGGGCTCAAAATCGCGGCTTCGACACGGCGATCGGGCCGGCGTTCAACCGCGATCTAAGCACGGTGGCCTGCGTGCAATGCGGCCAATGTGCCGCCGTGTGTCCGGTCGGTGCAATCACCGAGAAGGATCAGATCGACGAAGTCTGGGCCGCGATCGACGCTCGGGACAAGCATGTCGTGGTCCAAACCGCGCCCGCCATCCGTGCGGCGCTGGGCGAATGTTTCGGCTACGCGCCCGGCACGCTGGTCACAGGCAAGATGGTGGCCGCCCTACGCCGGTTGGGCTTCCAGGCCGTGTTCGACACCAACTTTACGGCCGACCTGACGATTCTGGAAGAAGGCACGGAGTTGCTGACCCGTCTGCGCCGGACACTGGTCGACGGCGAAGCCTCGCTGTTGCCGATGTTCACCAGCTGCTCGCCCGGCTGGATTATGTACATGGAGTATTTCCACTCGGATCTGCTGCCGCATCTGTCGACCTGCAAATCGCCGCAGCAAATGTTCGGGGCCGTGGCCAAGACGTATTATGCGAACAAGCTCGGCCTGCGGCCCGAACAGATCTTCGTGGCCTCGGTCATGCCCTGCACGGCCAAGAAGTTCGAGTGCCAGCGTCCCGAAATGAACTCCAGCGGCACGCGGGACGTGGATGTCGTGCTGACCACCCGCGAGTTGGGCAAGATGATCCGCGCGGCGGGCATTGATTTCCGCAATCTCCCGGACGAAGAGATGGACGCGCCCCTGGGGCTGTCCAGCGGGGCTGCCGACATTTTTGCCAACACGGGCGGCGTGATGGAAGCGGCGTTGCGGACCGCGTACGAAATCGTGACCGGCCGGCCTTTGCCGATGCAGAACTTGCACGTCGCGCCGGTTGCCGGTCTGCAGGGACTCAAGGAAGCGTCACTCCGAGTGGAAGGTGCGCTGCGCGAGTGGGCGTTCCTGGAAGGCGTCACCTTGAACGTGGCCGTGGCCCACGGGCTAAGCAACGCCCACCGGATCATCGATACCATCCGTTCCGGCGAGAAGCAGTATCACTTCATCGAAGTCATGACTTGCCCCGGCGGCTGCATCGGCGGCGGCGGTCAGCCGCGGTTCACGACCGACGACGTCCGGCTCGCCCGCATCGGGGCTATCTACCGCGAGGACGAGGGTAAACAGCTGCGCAAGTCGCACGACAATCCCCAAGTCGCCAAGCTCTACGAGGAATTCCTCGGCCAACCCCTCGGCGAACGTTCCCACCACCTGCTCCACACCCACTACACAGCCCGTAACCGGGTGTGATTCGCCGACCCACTGCTCAACGGGGGATCGTCCAGGCGGTCTTGTCGCAGGACCGAAAGGGGTGTAGTATTTTATCGCTACGAGCTGCGGTGACTCGATGAACATTCAGGTCATTATCTGGGACTTGGAGGACGATCTGCGGGGCAATACACAGCACATCGCCGAGCATGGCATTGCGATCGAAGAGGTCGAAGACGTCTTGCTCGACCCGCACAGCACGCAGAGCAGCAGCCGGTCGAGCGGGGATCCCATCATGTTCGGGTACAGCGCTGAAGGTCGCTTGTTAGCGGTCGTTTTCGAACATGTGGATGACAATCCGCTGACCGTCCGGCCAATCACAGCCTATGAAGTTGAGGAGTGAGATGATGGCGAAGCGTGTCTTCCGAAAACGCAGTCAGACGCCCGCACAAGAGACGCGTGAGACCACAGTTCGCGAGCGTTTTCAAAGCGAGCGCCCTTCGTTACGGGAATTGCAGGCATCCGGCGATGGCTCGGAGCCGCTCCTGCAAAGCGAGTACTTCGAGATTCAGGTCTCCTGCCGCGAGAGACTGCGCCCATTGCGCGAAGCTGCCGGACTCAGCTTGTCGGACATGGCCGCACGGACGGGCATGGACCGGGCGGCGATCCAGAAGCTGGAAAGCGGTGTCCACACAAACCCAACCATCGGCACCATCAACCGTTATCTACGGGCCCTCGGCAAGCAGCTCGTGGTCAAAATCGTTGACGATCCCATTCCAAGTTCTTTCCCAGCCGGTTCCTAGTGCGTTTTCAAGGCTAAGACCGTGGGTTGTGAGCGGAATGGCGCTAGCCGTCGGTGGCGTTCGGAACCGGTGGCTAGCGCCGTTCCGCTCACGTTCATGAACGGAAAGACGGTGTGGGCGCTCCTTGGTTCAGCATGCTATCACACCTGAGCCGCTTGCGTGTTTGCGCCACACCTCGGAATTGGTCTTGATCCCAGTCCGGGATTTCTGCTACTAAACCGCCCACTTCGCACCCCAACTACAGCCCTTCGGCCAGTGTATGCAGCGAATCGCCTTATTCTTACTGCTCTGCTTCTGGGCTTGGTCACCGCCTCCAGCCTACGGTGCCGACGGCGCATCCGCGTCGATCTCGGACTTGCGTCTGGTAGCCTACGGGATCTTGCAGAAGCGGGCGACTGGAGCCGAGGCGGGGCGGTACGTCTTGGTCGACAAGAACGGGCAGACCACCTACTGGATCTCGCCCACCCCGAAGCTGTCATTGGATTCGCATGTCGGCAAGCAGGTCGAGGTCGTCGGCAAGTACGAGACTGGGCAGACGGCCGAAAGGCATCTGGTGGCGGAGGCGATTACCCCTACGAAAACCACGCCCCCGGCGCATTTTGTGAATGTCCAGAGCGCCCCGGCAGAAACACGCGTGCCCGTGCCGCCGCCGCCCCAAGTCGCACCTCGGACAACGACCTCCACGGTCCGCAGCGCACCGCAGTTGTTGCCGGATTCGATGGACAATGAAGGCCCCCAGTTGTTGCCGCCGAACGGATCCACGATGGATCCCTACGCGCCTGCCAATGACAACCCCTGGCACGTCGCGCCTTGCGGCCCCCCGGAACGCATCTGGGCCCGGGCCGAGTATCTGCTGTGGATGACGAAAGGCATGGCTGTGCCGCCGTTAGTGACCACCAGTCCCCTCGGCACGCCGCAGGCGCAGGCTGGTGTGCTGGGCGCCGACGGAACTCAAATCCTGTTCGGCGACGAAGAGTTGTTCACCAAAGCCACCGACGGCGTCCGGCTGAAAGTGGGCGGTTGGCTGGGGCCGCGCCGCTGGCTGGGGCTGGAAGGCGACTTCACGGCGTTGGAGAACCGCGGCTTGCTCTACCAGGCAGGCCTGAACCAGTACGACATCGTCGCCCGCCCGTTCTACAACTCCGACCCCGCTCACCCGGGATCGGACTCCGAGTTGGTGGCCTATCCGAACGTCATCGCCGGCAGCGTCAGCGTGGTCGCCGCCAGCCAATTCCGGTCGGCCGGACTGCATCTGTTGGGCAATATCGTCTGCAATTCCGGCTGCACCGGGACATCCGAGTACGACACGGGCAGTTGCAGCAACGGGTTTCGACTCGATCTGCTGGGCGGCTACCGGTACATCCGACTGGCCGAAGGTCTGCTGATCACCGAGAACCGGGTCGCTTTAGTCACGCCGCGGGTTGCCTTCAATGCTTGCGACGAATTCTCCACGACCAACGAGTTCCAGGGCGGTGAGATCGGCCTGGTGAGTACCTTCCGGCGGAGCAGTTGGTGGGCGGAAGGTATCTTGAAGGTGGCCGTGGGCCGCACTTGGGAAAGTCTCGCGATCACCGGCCAGAACACGCTGATCCTACCTCCTCCATCTCCCGGCATTGCCGCCACGCCAGCGACACCAGGGTCGGGCCTGCTGGCCCAGCCTACGAATGTCGGGACGTATAGCGTTAAGGAAACCGCCTGGGCGCCGGAGATTGGTCTCACGCTCGGCTATAAGTTGTCCCCGAAGATGAGCGCGACCGTCGGCTACACCGCGCTGTTCTTAAGTAACGTATTGCGGCCCGGCGAGTCGATCGACCTGAGTGTCAACGGCTCGTACATTGATCCCGATCCCAACGTGCCCCCGAGAGGTCGCCCACGCCCCCTCGCCGTGATCAGCCAAACCAGCTACTGGGCTCAAGGCTTGAATGTCGGCCTTGACTATCGCTGGTAGCGATCGCGGCTGGATCCGCCAGCGGTGCTGGCACCACTTGCCGTACTAGCTCCGTCTCCAGTGGTTAGTTCCGCGTTCTACATGGCAAAGTGCGCGATCTGGCTGGGAGGGCGAGTCTCATGCCGAGCCACATTCGGCAAAGCCGGATGCTTCGCGGCTCCGCGGGAGCGTCGCCCTCCCAAAAGGCATTCCCGCGGAAGTTACTAACTGGATGCGGCACTAGCTTCGGCATGTTGCCGCTCCTGCCCCGCTGCCCATACCAGCCCGACGCACCAGTTCTGGAGTTGCGCATTTCGCCGTATTCGCACGCCAAAGGCGTTGTGTCTCACAGCCCAGGGTTGCGCAGCTACCCTGGGTTCGGTCGCCAGAGTTCCCTCCTCTACCCCAACGGGGTACGGGTGGAATACATACGCCACTGAGTCCCTGGGTAGCCGCTGCGCGGCAACCCAGGGCTATGAGACACAACCGCTTCGCGGTACTCCATCCCGCAGGACGCCGGAATGCGCAACTCCGAAACTCACCTGTGAGGGTGGCAAAGACAGCATCCCGACAGGAAACTGGGGTCAAGCCGCTGCACGGCCAGCCTCGCTGTCGCTTGCGATTCGGGCTGGTGCCGATACACCCTTTCGGCGCACTCGTCTTCAGCCTCTTCCGCAAGACGCGACGGCAGCCTGTGCTACTATTGCCAGCACGCTGGCCTTTCACTTTAACGAGCACACAAGATCGATAATCTGTTCGGTTTTTTCCGATAACTGGATAGCGGGCGCAGCGGCGGACTGGGGAGGGCGACGCTCCCGCGGAGCCGCGGACAACGGCTCGGCAGGAGCCTCGCCCTCCCAAATCTGTTGGTCGGTTCACTGAAAACACTTGCACAGGACGAGCCAGTCTATGACATCGCCATTTCGTCGACGCCGGAAATCCTCCCGCTCGCAGCGACTGCCAAAGCCCACGTGCTGGCTGACCTTCGAGTCCCTGGAGCAGCGCCAACTCCTGTCGACCACCAGCTTGGCGGCCATCACGGGACAGGACCTTCGCGAGACCCACCCTGTCGTCGGTGCGCTGATCAATTTGTACCAGGACGCAGTCGCCGGTACTCCCAAGGCTTTTACCTCGACGGACAGCAGCGGCCACTATCGCTTCGACAACGTGGCAGCGGGCAACTATTACGTCCAGCAGCCTGCCCAGATCCTCAATGGCGTCAGCCTGAGCCAGTTCATCAGCAACATGATCCCCGTCAGCACCACGGACGTGAGGGGAACGCCGGGTGTTCCGATCGATAAGTTCGCGGTCGCACAGTCCGTGTTCGACCCCCCTAAACAAGGTCAAGTGAATGCGTCCTCGCAGGCGGATTCCTCTGCGCTCGGCGGCGAGCGGGATCTGATCGTTAAATTCAAAGAGGGCTCAGCGGTCAGTTACGTGGGGATCATCGTCGCCCCAGGGGTCGCCCCAGCGCCAGGGCAGATGTCCTTTGGTGCCTTTGACAACGCCACGGGTGACTATGAAGTGAAGTGGGACGGAACGAACGGACAGAATGGCAATCCTGCGGATCTGCATCCGACTGGCCTCCGGACCAACGGCCAAGGGGTGGATCTCACGAATGGCAGCGCCAATGGCTACTTCGAGCTCAAAGGCAACGTGCAAGTCGGAGACGGCACGGCGACGGTCTTAGTTTATTCAGACGCGACCCATTTCTCCTCGACCTCAGGTACTTTCGCGGTCGGCAGCCAAGATATCATCCTGTCCTGGAGTGATTTCCTGCCAGGCGCTGGAGCCGCGGGCAAAGCCGACTTCGCCAACGTGGGGGCAATCGTCTTCACCGTGAGCACCTCAACCCCCGCCACCCAGTTCAGGGTTGATTCGTTTGGCCCGCTCGGCACGAAGACCATCACAGCCGACATCAATAACGTTCAAATGGCCGATTTGTCCGTGACTGATAGCAGCGTGGACAATCTTAACCCCGTCCCCGGCCAACAGGTGACCATCAATCTGAAAGTCAAGAATAGCGGTCCCACCGACGCCAGCAATGTCAAGGTCACCGATATTCTGCCAAGCGGGCTGACCTTTGTCAGTGCCACCCCCCCCAACGTGTACACCGGCGGTGTGTGGACCGTGGGGAACGTACCGGTCGGGACGACTGCGGCCGAGTTGCAGATCAAGGCCACCGTGAGCGGCGCCGCGACAATTGTTAACACGGCCCAGATCAGCAGTTCGGACCAGCCCGATTCGAACCTGCCCAACAACACGAAATCTTTCACCCTGGTGCCTTACGTGGCCAACTTGTCGCTCTCCCAGCCCGCCCCTGGGAACACCGCCCCGAACGTCGGTCAAACCGTGACGTTGACCGTCAACGTACGCAACGACGGCCCGCTGGCTGCGACCAATGTGCAAGTCACAGACCACCTGCCTCCCGGCTTGGTGTTTATCAGCACCACTCTGCCCAACGCCTACATCAACGGTGTGTGGACGGTCGGCTCGCTCGCCGTCAACGGCACAGCCACGCTACAGATCGTTGCGCTGGTTACGAATGCCGGAGCGCTCACGAACGCCGCCAGCATCACGGCCGCCGATCAGGCGGACACGAACGCAGCCGACAACCAGAGCAGCGTGACACTGAACGCGCAGCAGGTGGACCTCTCGCTGAAACACGAAGTGGACGTGGCCACGCCCAACGTCGGCCAGAAGGTCAACTTCAAGCTCACCCTGCACAACACCGGTCCGACCACTGCGACCAACGTCAAGATCAGCGACCCGCTGCCCACCGGATTGACCTTCGTCAGCGCTACGGCGTCGCAAGGAACAACCTACGATAAGGTCGCAGGTACGTGGACACTCGCGGCTGTCCCCGTGAGCGTGGATGCCTCACTCCAAATCATAGCCACGGTCACCTCGGCGGACCCCAGGACCGTGACGGCACGGGTCACGAGCGTCGACCAACCGGGGCCGACGGGCGGCCCCGTGGTCCAGGCCGGCGTCACCGTGACGCCCCAAATCGCCGACCTGGCCCTCGCCTTCACTCCCCTGATCGCCCAACCCAACGTCGGCCAACAGGCCACGTTCACGCTGAATCTCACCAACGCGGGACCAGACGCCGCGACCAACGTGGTCGTCACGGACGTCTTGCCGGCTGGATTGAGTTTCGTGTCGGCTAGACCGAGCCCGGGAACCTACGACAAGGATAAGGGGGTGTGGACGGTCGGAACTGTGGCCAGAGGTGCCACGCCCACGCTGCAACTCACGGCCAAAGTCGACACGCCAGAGCCCAGAACCAATACGGCCACGATCTCCGCGGCCGACCAGTACGATCCGAATTCGGGCGCCGCCAGCAATCAGGCCAGCCTGACGGTCACGCCGCCCGAAGCCGATTTGCAGATCACGAAGAAGGTCGACAACCCTGCGCCCAACGTGAATGACACCGTGACCTTCACGATCGTGGTCAGCAATGCCGGCCCGAACGGGGCCACCAACGTCGTGGCGCGCGACCTGCTGCCGAAAGAGTTCTTCACCTTCGTGTCGTCCACGATCACGCAAGGCACGTACAGTCCCACCACCGGCGATTGGACGGTCGGCGCCGTTTCCAACGGCGACAAAGCTACGTTGACGCTCGTGGGCAAGGCCACCGTGCCCGGAGCGAACCATATCAACGCGGCCCAGGTCACGGCCGCGGACCAGTACGACTCCAATCCGACCAACAACCAGACCAGCGCTACGCTGACCACGAAGACCGCAAACCTGTCCCTCAGCATGGCCGTCGACAACCAGCACCCAAACGTCAATGGCCACGTGATCTTTACCATGGACCTCGCCAATAGTGGGCCCGACGATGCTACCGGCGTCGTGGTGCGAGACCAGCTACCCGTCGGCTTATCCATCGACCAAACAGATCCCAGCCTGGGGACGTACGATCAGTCGACGGGGCACTGGACCGTGGGCACGCTCGCCAATGGCTCGAAGGTGCGGCTGACCATCCAGGCGAAGGTGATCGATGCGACCCCAAAGACAAATACGGCCCAAGTCGTGGAGACCGGCGTGTACAACTCGACCCCTGCTTCGGCTACTGCGTCACAGACCGTGACGCCCAAGATGGCGAAACTGTCACTCACCAACGTCGTCGACAACCAGGCCCCGAACGCCAACGCCCAGGTCAAGTACACAATCACGGTGGCCAACGCGGGACCGGACGCCGCGACGGGCGTGGTGGTCAGCGCCCCGCTACCGCTCGCTCCGACCGTGCCGGATGGTCTGACCTTTGTGTCCGCGACACTTACACCTAGCACAGGCACGTACGACAGCGCCACGGGCCAGTGGAATGTCGGCACTGTAGACCCCGGTAGCAACGGGAACGCCACGCTGGTTCTCGTCGCCCAGGTGACGCATGCCGGGACCAAGACGGCCACGGCCCAGATCACCGTCTCGGACGTGTACCCCAATTCGCTCCCCAACAACCCGTCCGTTCCGGCCTCCGTCCCGCTGACCCCGCAAGTGGTGAATCTGGCGATTACCTCCGCCGTCTTCCCGGATCCGGTGTACACGGGACGAAAGTTGACCTACACCCTCAAGGTCACCAACGCCGGTCCCTCGGACGCAACCGGGGTTACTTTGACGGACACCCTGCCTGTCCACCTGGACCCAGACCCGACCAAGACGCCAGCAGCGACTTCCAGCCAAGGCGACAAACCGACCGTGTCCGGCACGGTCGTGACGGCCAAATTGGGAAAAATCGTCGCGGGCGCCGTGGCCACCGTGACCGTAGACGCCTGGGTAGATGCCAGTTACGAAGGGCCGTTGACGAATTTGGTGCAAGTCACCTCGGAACAGTTCTCCAAGGACGTTGCCGCGAACACGAGCACCCTGGCGAGCCAGGCCATATTGCCCCCGTCCCGGATCGCCGGAACCGTGTATCTGGATTTCGCGGACAAAAAGGTGCCAGACAACGATGAAAATGGCATCCAGAAGATCGGCCCCGACGGCAAGCCACTCTACAAGTACGTGCCGGACGGCGTGCAGAGCGCCAACGAACCGGGCATTGCGGGCGTGCTGGTGACATTGTCCGGCCAGGACCGCAACAATAACCCGGTCAGCGTCCCGTACTGGACCGGCCCCGACGGCAAGTACGAGTTCACGAACCTGAAGCCGGGCACGTACACGGTCGTCGAGACGCAGCCAACGTTCTTCAACCCCGGCACCGTCCCTCCGGGCGTCCCGCCGGAGAATGTCGATCTGAACGATCCCAAGCACAACACGTTCTTCTTCGATCAATTGGGGTCGGGTGTGGACGCCCCCGGCTTCAATTTCGGGGACATCCTGCCCGTGCAAGTCAGCCGGCGCAACTACTGGGCTTGGTCCTAAGGTTGCTAACGGCTGGCTCGAAGACCACGCTTCCATGACCGACGCCCTGATGTCCTAAGTGTCGAGCGGCCGCGCAGAAATAACTTGAACGATCGGCCGTGGGACGGATTGGCGATCCGGCCGGTATTTTCCAGCCGGATCGCCAATCCGTCCTACAAGGATTTGACCAACTTATTTCTGCGCGGACACTTAGTCTGCATTCTCTTCCGGCTTCTTCGGAAGACTTGCGCGCACTCGGTGCGCATTTTGATCAGAAATCCCGTTGGCTGGATTGCCCTTGCGGTGGGGGAGCCGTCTTGGTAATAGCATCGCAGCCGCCGTCTTCGTCCTTCCCGGGCGGACGCAGTGAGCCTGCTAGCGTGCCGGACGTTGGCCTGCTCTGGTTGTCCTGTCGGCGGGATGCTCGTCCGAGTTCCAGCAGTGCTGCCGCCATCGCGGCCCAAAGCGAATGTGGAGTTCTCCCGGCCGTGCCTGTACCTCAACGCAAAACTCTGACGCCAATGACCGGCCCGGGCGGCTGCCCTTTGGTCCCCCGCAACTGTCTTGTGCAGCTGTCCTGTCTGGCAATTGCCGTCCTGGCATCCCTCCCGGTTTGTCCGAGCTTCGGGCAGAAGCCAAATGCCGAGGAACCCGCGGCATCCGATCAGCCGGTGGACAAAGAGAAGCAGCCACGAAGTCGACAGTGTGCCGATGACGGGCCTTGCCCTGACGATGACTGCGAAGCCCGCAGGCATCGGCTTAACCATCGCGGTGGTCGTGGAAACGATGCGGATCTCCACGGCCCCCGATTTCCAGCCGACTTCCCGCGCCCGATGTACCTCGATTACGTCTGGTTCCGGGCCGAGGCTTTGATGTGGTGGTCGAAGTCCAGCGTCATCCCACCGCTGGTGACCACAAGTCCGATCGGCACGGCGCCGGAGAACGCTGGAGTGCTGGGCAACAACACCGCCATCTTGTTCGGCAACCGCGACCTGACCGACACGTTTCAACCGGGCGGGCGGATCACGATCGGGTACTGGATTGGCGACGACCTCGGACTGGGCGTGGAAGCGAGTTACTTGGCCCTCAACAGCCAATCCGCCTCATACCTCGCGACAAGTCCCGAAACGGCCATTCTGGCCCGGCCGTACTTCGACCTGCAAACCAACTCGCAAGCTGCCATGCTGGTGGCTCACCCCGACTTCCTGGACGGCACGATCAGCGTGCATACGTCCACGGAGTTCCAGACCGCGGAAGCGCTGCTCCGTTGGGACTTGCCGCTCGCATGGTTCGACCGTGCCGGTGTGCTGATCGGCTATCGCTATGCACAGCAAGAAGACGCGATTCAAATCAATCAGATGTCCCGTTGGATCACCGCCCAAGGGGTCATACCGGCGGGAACGACGAAACAACTGACCGACGCCTTCGCCACAAAGAACCAGTTCCACGGTGCCGAACTGGGCTTGGTTCTCCAGAAAGGTTTCGACCCCTGGTCCATCGAACTGGTGACCAAACTGGGAATCGGCAACTCGCATACGTCCGTCGACATTGCCGGTTCGACGGTCACGTCGGTCCCCGGTCTTGCTCCTGCACCCTTTGTCGGCGGCCTGCTCGCCCAGTCAACCAACATCGGAACACACGAAAGCAACACCTTCGCCTTGCTCCCGGAGGTTGGATTGACCGTCGGGTACGACATCACGTGTAACCTGAAGCTCTTCGCTGGCTACACATTCCTGTATTGGCCGAAAGTCGCCAGGGTCTCGGATCAAATCGACCTGAGCCTGTCACAGCTTCCACCCGAAGCCCCCACCGGCGTTCGCCGACCGCAGGTTCCGTTAGAAACGACAGGTTTTTGGGTCCAGGGAATCAACCTCGGCTTGCAGTATCGGTTCTAGACCTCCTCAACAGACAGGTCGTCGAACCGGCTGCTGCGATTCCAGGTCGACACGCCAAGCTGGCCGGCCTGGATATCGTCGGCAAACGTGTACCGCAGCTTTTCGACGCCATCAGCGGCCAAGCTCGCGCTCTTTCCCGTGAGGTGGAGTTGCAGACGGTAGTCCTTCCCGAACTGAAGTTCTTCGGATACCGTCCGGTCCAGCATATATCCGCGTTCCGTCATGCGCCCGATGGCCCAGGTATTGATCCCCACAAACGCGCCCGCGAATTTGTAGTCCGTTGGCCCCTTGTAGTCGAAGATCAACATGGCATCGGCCCACTGCGAATTCCAGTCCGCGTCTGTCCGGGAAGTTTGGAAGGTAATGCCGAACTCCAGATTTGCCGGTAATGGCTGGTGTGTCTCCAGGACGCTGACGATGCTTTGATTGATCGACGGCTGCGGCAGCAAGCCCTCCACGCCAACGACGCTCCATTTCTCACCGGACACCGCCGCGGTGTCGGTCGCAACGGGAATCGCGACGGCCCGCAAGCTGACGCTGGTTGGAAACGCGGAGTTCTCGATAACCGGGTACGGTGTCTCGGCTACCGTGGGCACTCGCCGTACTCCCGTTGGCAGCGTCGCGCTCATCACGTCAGCCGTCCGAGCGGGACCGTCCGTCAATCCAGCCGCGTGTCCCAGTTCATGTTCGACAACTGTCAAAAGGTCCATCCGCGCCGCCGCGTCAGGAGTGATGGCCACCAACTCGCCGCCTTGCGCTGCCGTGAATTCCTCGTCTTGACTTGGCGTGGGATCAACAAACCAGCCATGTCCGGCAGCGTCTTGGTCGATGTAAATCGTGGAACCGGCGGCCAGCCCCAATTCTGACCCAGGCAGGTCGGTAATCACCGTCCGTGTGACTCTCAGCGTGTTCAGCACCCGCCCGTCCAAACCGGCATTCACCCACCGACTAACTGCCTCAGTAACAATGGGCTGGAGCGACTCGTCGGTGAGACCGACTGCCTTCGTGGTTGAAGGCTGCGCTCCGGTCATGTCCCCGACCCGTGCATCGATGCTCGGCGAAGTGTCGGTACCTGTCTGCCGCCACTCCTCGGCGCTGTTGTGCCCCTTGTCCGGCGAATCGGCATTGACGCTACCGTTGGAAACGCTGCTGCCGTCCGCAACCACCAAGGCGCTAATCGCTGAGCCGGCGGGCATCAGTCCGGCGGCCACGAACGCCGGGACCGCATTCTGGCCGAGCACTTCTGTGACGATGGCGGCGAATTCCGGCACCGTCAAGATCCTGCCCTTGTCGGCAACATCGTGTCCCGTGCGATTCAGGATCTGGCCAAGCTTGGCCTCATTCATCCCCAGCACCGCCAGGT